>JBICHZ010000066.1:0-16894 GCA_043101355.1 Rhodopirellula sp. JB044 | reverse complement strand
CAAACGCATCGCTTCGCGGCAGATGCCCCCGGCAGACGCGGACCGACCGACGATCGGCGAATACCAAAATATCACCGAACACCTCGGGCGTATCCTTGACGCAACAGCCGCCCAGACGCCACGAATTCCACCGGTCGATTCGCTGCGAAGGCTGACGCGCACCGAGTATCAAAACAGCGTCCGCGACCTACTCGGCATCGAAGTCGACATTACATCTTGGTTACCCAAGGATGAATCGAGCGGTGGTTTTGACAACATCACCGTGGGCGATCTGTCTCCGTCGCTCATGAGCCGTTATCTCACCGCAGCGGAACAGATCAGCCGCATCGCGGTCGGGCGTCCGGCCGGTGTTCCGATGGGAATCAACGTTCGGTTGCCTGCCGACTTAACTCAAGAACGCCACATCGCCGGGCTGCCTCTGGGCACTCGCGGCGGCACCAACATCCGGCACACGTTTGCGGAGTCGGGGGTTTACGAAATTGCGGTACGGTTGACTCGCGACCGCGATGAAATGATCGAAGGTTTGTACCGGCCGCACGATCTCGACGTGTTGATCGATCGCAACCCCACTCACCGTTGGACGCTCGTTCCGCCCAAAGGTAACCGCGACGACACCCTGATCGACGCGAACCTCAACGTCCGGGTACCCATCGCCGCAGGACCTCACGACATCGCGGTAGCGTTTGTCAGCCAAGGTGACTCGCTCTTGGAAATCAAACGGCAACCGTTCGACTCCGCATACAATCGACACCGGCACCCGCGACAACAGCCCGCGTTGTTCGAAGTATCCATCGTTGGCCCGTTGTCGGTGGACGAAGATATCGACGGAACACACAACGATATCGACGGAGCACGCTACCAAAACACAATCGACACGCCGAGTCGTCGACTCATCTTTGCCACTCGCCCGGAATCCTCCGACACCGCAGACCAACTCGCGGCAGCCGACTCCATCCTTCGCCCTCTGACGCGAATAGCGTTTCGTCGCGACGTGACCGACGATGACGTGCGGACGGCGATGACATTCTTTGAAGACGCGATCGATCGGAACCGAGAAAGTAAACTGAGTTGGCAGAATCGTTTCGAACTGGGCATCGAACGCGCGATCGCGTCCATCTTGGTAAACCCGAACTTCTTGTTCCACGTCGAGCGACCCGTTGATCCCGAATCGACAACCGACATTGTTCGGATCAGCGACTTCGAACTCGCCTCACGACTCGCTGCGTTTCTTTGGAGTAGCCTGCCAGACGACCGCCTGCTAGATCTCGCGTCCTCGGGAAAACTATCCGATCCGAACGTCTTGCGTGGTGAAGTCGACCGGATGCTGTCCGATTCGCGTTCACGCAGCCTCGTCGATCATTTCGCCGCGCAGTGGTTGTATCTCAAAAATCTCGATGCGATCACGCCGGACCTACGTCTGTTCCCTGACTTCGATGAAAACCTCCGCCGCGCCTTCCGTGGCGAGACGGCATCGATGTTCGCACATGTTCTCGAAACCGACGCGAGCCTGTTGACGTTAATCGATTGCGACTACACGTTTCTCAACGAACGATTGGCTCGGCACTACGACATTCCCGGCGTCCTGGGCGATCATTTTCGCAAAGTCGAACTTGCGCTCGGTTCTCACCGGGGTGGGATTTTGCGTCACGGCAGCATCCTGTCGGTTACCTCGTACGCCACCCGCACCTCGCCGACGATTCGTGGGAACTGGATCCTCGAAAACATCGTCGGGACGCCACCGCCGCCTCCTCCGCCGGACGTCCCCACACTGAAAGAGAAATCGACTATCACGCCGGCGACGTTCCGCGAACGCTTGGCACTGCATCGCGAAAACGAATCTTGCGCGTCGTGCCATGCGTTGATCGACCCGGTCGGATTCTCGCTCGATCATTATGATGCAGTCGGTCGTTGGAGAACGTATGATGGAGAGCATCCGATCGACGCTTCGGGAACGTTGCCTGATGGAACGGAAGTCAACGGAGTCGAAGATCTCGAATCAAGCTTGCTCGAAAACCCAGAGATGTTCGCCAGTTGCTTCACTGAAAAACTAATGACGTTCGCTCTCGGTCGATTCGTCACTCACGACGACGCGTCGACAATTCGCGAGATCGTACAAAACGCCAGAGAAGACGACTTTCGGATATCAGCGATCATTCAATCGGTCGTTGCCAGCCAACCGTTTCAGTATCGCTCCCGCCGATAACCCGCCCCTGCATTTCATCCCTTCCGTATCCAATCCCCACTGTGATCCAAGGCCCGCCCATGTTTCTGCAAAAGAAATCATTGCCCCGTCGAACCATGTTGCGAGGCCTGGGGACCGCGATCGCGTTACCGCTGCTCGACGCAATGGTGCCAACGCTGACTGCGGAAGATCAAACGCCCGCGGCGAGCAACAACCTTCGCCGAATCGGTTACATCTACACGCCGATGGGATACAACCCGGCCGAATGGAAACCGAAAGACGACACGCTCAACGATTTGCCATCGAGTCTGTCGCCGCTCGAGTCGGTCAAAGATCAACTTTGCGTGATCACCGGAATGGATCTGCAGAACGCATACCCGGGTTCGCACGCGACGTCCAACGCGGCATTCCTAAGTGCCGCACAAGCCAAACTGACCGAGAGCAGCGACTACTACCTCGGCACCACTGTCGACCAAATCGCGGCGAAGCAATTCGGGCACCAAACTCAACTCCCCTCGCTCGAACTGGCGATGGATTTGTTGTCGACCGTCGGCCAGTGCGACAACGGATACGCGTGCGTCTATCAAAACAATCTTTCATGGTCCTCTCCGACAACGCCTTTGCCGTCGGAAGCGCATCCGCGGATTGTGTTTGAACAACTCTTTGGCGAAGGAGGCACTCCGCAGCAACGCAGCGAAGCGATGCGTCGCAGAGCCAGCCTTCTCGACAGCGTCACGGTCGAGATCAAACGACTCAAACAACAACTCGGTGGAGGCGACCGCAACAAGATCGACCAATACGTCGAGAGTATTCGCGAAGTCGAACGCCGAATCGATCGTTCGATGGCGACCGCCAAAGAGAACCCCTTGCCTGATCTCGATCGTCCCGTCGGCGTTCCGGTGGCTTATGCTGACCACGCCCGTTTAATGTTTGACCTGCAACTGCTCGCTTTCCAGGGAGACATCACCCGGATCGTCACTTTCCAACTCGCACGCGAAGCCAGCACTCGGACCTATCCCGAGATCGGTGTTCCGGACCCGCACCATCCGGTCACGCACCACGGTGGAAACCCAGCCAAACTCGCCAAGATCGCGAAAATCAATCAGTTCCACGTTTCGCTGTTCGCTGAATTCCTCGAGAAGATGGACTCAATCCCGGAAGGCAACGGAACGCTGCTTGATCACTCGCTGTACATGTACGGCAGTGGCATGGGCGATCCCGACGCACACGACCACAAAGACCTGCCGATCCTGGTCGCCGGTGGAGCCGCCGGCAACATGCAAGGCGGACGCCATCTTCGTTACGAGAAACCCGAACCGCTGTCCAACCTCCATTTGACGCTACTTAACAAAGTCGGCGTGCCGCTCGAGCAATTCGCCGACAGCACCGGACAAGTCGACGCGTTATTTGGGGTTTAATCCATGTTCGGTTGGAACATCTTCGCGCCTCGACGCGCCGGCCTCACGATCGCTTTGGCCGTAGTTACGGTGACGACGCTTTCAGACTCACCGAACTGCGGTGCGGCATCTCCGGCGCTTCGTTTGGTTGACGCCGTCGAGCGTCAAGACTGGGCACTTTCAGATTCGATACTCGACTCATCATCAAACGTCAGCGACCTGTTGCAGCAGTCTCAACCGGACGGCATGACGCCACTTCACTGGGCCGTTGTTCACGGAAACGCGAAGTACACGCGTCGGCTTCTCGTCGACGGCGCAGATCCCAACGCTGTCACTTACTTTAACGTCACCCCACTGTCGATCGCGTGCCGAAGTGGACATGTCAAAATCACGAAAGCACTGCTGACGCACGGCGCCGATCCGGACGCAAGACTTCCAGGCAAGATGACGGCATTGATGCTCGCCTCGCGAGGCGGCAACGTGGACTTGTGCCGTCTCCTGATCGAACATGATGCCGACGTGGCAGCGACCGAACGCGCCGGCCAGTCGTCGTTGATGTTTGCCGCCGCAGAAGGCCATGCAGACGTGATCAACCTGCTGCTCGATAACGGTGCGAAACTCGATCGGACGCTCTCGTCCGGCTTCTCTGCGATCTGTTTCGCATCACGGCAAGGCCGGATCGAAGCCACCATGACACTGCTCGAACGCGGCGCCGACGTGAACACCACCATGGCCCCCAAACGCACCAACGGACGCAACCCGCGCAAAGGGATGACACCGCTGATGTTGGCCGTTGAGAGCGCCCATTACGAACTCGCCATGAAATTGATCCACCGCGGCGCGGATCCCAACGGCGAGTCGAGCGAGTATGCGCCGCTGCATGCGTTGTGCTGGGTACGCCGCCCCGGCAAAGGTGACAACCCGGCAGGCGACCCTGCACCGCGAGGCAGCGGTAGGCTCTCTTCACTCGATTTCGTTCGGCAGATCGTCGACGCCGGTGCGGATGCCAATCTGCAGCTTCGCCGAGGAAAGGCGGGCAAGGGGTTGATCAACCCGCGAGGAGCAACGCCATTTTTATTGGCCGCGCAGCGGGTCGATCTGCCACTGATGAGATTGCTCTTGGAATTGGGAGCTGACCCGCACCTGGTCAATGCAGACGGAGTGAATGCGTTGATGGCCGCTGCGGGTATCGGCACCGATCACGTCGGCGAGCACGCGGGAACGCCCGAAGAGGTTGATGAGGCAGTCCGCATGCTCGTCGATTTGGGGTTGGACATCAACGCGGTCGCCAAAAACGGAGAAACCGCGATGCACGGCGCAGCGTATCGCTGTTTCCCGCAAACGATCCGCCTCGTCGCTCAACTCGGTGCTAAGCAAGAGACCTGGGATCATAAAAACAAATACGGATGGACCCCGATGGATATCGCCAAAGGCTATCGACCGGGATCTTTCAAACCTGATCCCGCCACCATCGAAGCGTTACGGGAAGTTAGCCACTAAGGATGCGTCACGATCAAGGCTGAGGGTTCATCGGCGTAGCGCAAGTCGCCGAGACTTTCCGTGCTTCACGGTCGCAGCCAAAACTCTTGGCGGCTTCTTGATTGAATGAGTGTCGGCAATCACTTTGTGCTCGGAACTTTTCGATTGAACCGATCACAGAGTGCTCGGCGACTGTCGGTGAATCATGAGCCCTGCTGAAACTCTTGGTAGTTTCGCTATCCCAGAACGAGGCTTTGACCTATCACCCTGAATCAACGCATGCTGAAAACTCGGCACGGAAATCGCACTCTGTCTGGCTTGCTACGCGAGCGACGGTTCAAGACCGCAATTAGGTTTTTAGGACTCGGTTTCGTTCGTTAACAACGATCCGATGATTGCAAGGACTACCAATGCGATACCTCAGTGCGATGTGCGTGCTCCTCTTATCTCTCACTAACCTGCATGCTGATTCACCAAAAGAATCACTGAGCGAGCAAGTTGAAAAGTCGATCGTCAAAGAAACCAACTCTTTTCGGAAAGAGCATGACCTGCCGCCGGTAATGCAAGAATCGAGCCTGACCAAAACGGCTAAACGGTTCGCATTATTCATGGCGGAAACCGGAAAATACGGGCATCACGCAGACGGCAAAACACCTGCCGAGCGAGCCAAAGAGGCCGGCTATGAATACTGCGTCGTGCGAGAGAACATCGCCTATCGAACCAACACCGGTGAAATCACAGCAGAGAGTTTAAAGAACGTTTTCGTACCGGGATGGATCGAATCACCGCCCCACCGCGAGAATATGCTCGCCGACTACGTCACCCAAACCGGGGTCGCCGTGGCAAGCACCGACGGGGTCACCTACTATGCCGTGCAACTTTTCGGTCGACCTCAATCTGCTGCGATCGACCTGACCGTGAAAAACGAATCGGAACAGACACAAACTCTCGTGGTCGAAACGAACGACTCGACAGACCAAGTCGAAATGCCACCACGCAGTGCCGTGACGATGAACCGTTGCTTTCCGACAAAACTACATCTCAAAGGCAGCGGTTCAACAATCAACTTGGATCGATCAGCGACTTTAACAATCACCGACGCTGGACTCACCAGGCAATCTCCCAACGACAGCAACTAGGTTCGGGTCGCCCCGTTGGGATGTAGAGAAATTGGGGGTGGGTGGCGTTGCTGGAACCGCCCACCCCCGTGCTTTTCATCGCCCGTTCCGGCCGTTGAACCAACCAGATTCAAACAACGGCAAAGGGGCGACGCGTTGTCAGCCCCGGGCGTTGCCTTAATCGAGCTTAGGAATCGGAGCCTGCCGAACGAGCTTCCTTCACCATCTTCTTGACGTCGGCCTTGGACGGGCCGCCTCCGAATTGCTTCATAGCGGCCTGGATTTCGTCGGGGGTGTTGCGGATTTTGGCGTACTCTTCCTCGGTGCCGACGACATGCGCTCCTTCGGAGCCACATCCCGACTGCAGCGAACAACCGATGAGCACCGCGATGGTAAAACCCATTGCCGGCATCCTCTTACGTGTGCGTCGCCGCATTAGAATTCCTCCCCGATCACTTCCTTCATCCCCTTGGTGCCGAGTGCACCCCACAGACCATAGGCACTCGGCAGTCCCCCTGATCCCCAAGGGTTGGTCATGCCGACGGTATTGTCGCCCGCTTCGATCGAATCGGTGATAAACCTGACCGCACCGTCTGACATCAACACGTGAGCACCGCCTTGGTGTTGGCTCGATACCGTCGTGTGAATCCGGTCTGTCAATGCACCCATCCATTGGCCCGATGACAAGTCACCGCAGATTTCACTGTTGGGAGGCAACACGGTATAAACCTCAGTGTGGACAGCAAAGCCGTTCGCCCACTGGTAACCACGACCGCCACGGACGCCGGTACCGCCACCGTTTTCTTGGTGAGTTTCGTAGGCCGGATCCCAGAAACCGGGGCGTTGCGGATCAATTGAATCTCGACATGCGATCGGTACCTCAATCGACTGCGAACCCACGGCGGATGCCTGAACGCTCGACGCTCGTACGTCCCGGTCGCCCAAATACGTGATCATTTCTCCGGCGATGATCGTATTACTGAGTCCGTCAAGGATGTCGCGGAACTGCGTCGATTTTCTTGCGGTGAAAACACCACGTTGGCACTTCTTAATATCAGGCCATCCCATGTCGTAGAACGTCTGCGTCAAACTCCACCACGGGTGATCTCCCCACGGCGAATAGTAGTTATCTCCCATGCAGGCTCCATAGTTGGTCCGTCCATATCCGGGCAACCCGTTGCCTGGGTCGCTAGGGCATCGCAGGGTTGGGATTTGGGTAATCCATGGCGTGTACTGATCGTTGTTGTCCACCGATGGTCCCATTGGCGGCCAGACGTCGACGGGATTGTTATCGGCGTCGTCGAGCGGATTGGAGATCTGCTCCCAGATCGCTTGTTGCTCCATGAATGGGGTGAGACCAACGAGCATGCTTAGCTGCGAGTTGTTGTGAGTGGTTGTGACTGCGGGCGGCCAACCTGTCGTGCCGTCCCACGTCCCACCGCGTTGAGTCGGTAGGTTGTTATAGGCACTGTGGTAGTTGTGAAGCGCCAGGCCAATCTGTTTGAAGTTGTTACTACAACTCATCCGTCGAGCCGCTTCACGAGCAGCCTGGACAGCGGGAAGCAACAGGCCAACTAAAACGCCAATGATCGCAATCACGACCAAGAGTTCCACCAGCGTAAACGCGTGGCGTGGATGTCGAGGACGAATCATGTGATGACTCCTTATTTAAAGCGAAACTACGGAAAGACAAACGAACATTTTGTGGCCCGGTAAGGGCACGTATCAAATCAAACGCGACGACGAACCGAGTCGCGATGAACAATTTCGGCAACGAGTTCGGGCGACTCAAACGGCTCGCCACGGGCAAGGGCGACGATCGCCTTGCCGGCCGCTTCACCGAGTTCCCTCGCTGGCTGATGAACGGTGGTAAGAGGCGGTGTCATGTAGGCGGACTCGCGTTGATCGTCAAAGCCGACGATCGATACGTCGTCGGGAACACGGATCCCCTTTTGGTACAACGCGAGTCGGACGCCATAGGCACATGGGTCATTTCCAGCAAATACGGCGCTGAAGTTGATCCCGCGCGATAACAACGAGTTCACGCCGATCACGCCCGATTCCGAGGAAAAGTCCCCCTCGTAGATCAGTTCTTCGGAAGGCTCGATGCCGTAATCCTTGAGTGCTTGCTGATAACCTTCGAGTCTCTGACGACCGTCATAGTGCTTCTGGTTGCCGCTGATATGTGCAATGCGTCGATGACCGGCCTCGATCAGAACCTTGGTGAGCTCATAGGCCGGCTTGAAGTTGTCGATATAGACGGTTTCTTCCGTTCGGCCCGAGATGTCGCGTCCAACGACGATCGTCGGCATCGTGTTTCGAATCTCCTTGAGTTCTCTCGCCGAAACGTCACCACCCATCAAAATCAATCCGTCCACTCGCCGATTGATCAACGTGGTGATCGCGGCCAATCCGATGCCCGGTCGGTGCTTGCGATTGGAGTAAATCGGCGAATAGCCAAGTTCCTCGAGCGACGCGCTCACGCCGTCCGAAACCAGGTTGTAAAACGATGAGCCAGACATCTGGACCGCGATTCCGATCGTTCGGGATTCGCCGCTAGCGAGCCCCCTGGCGAACAAGTTGGGCTGGAAATCCAGGGCCTTCATCGCCTCGAGTACCGCCGCCCGTTTCTCTTCCTTGACGGGAGAGCTGTCATTGAGCACGCGTGAGACGGTGGCGCTGGAAACATTCGCCCTTTTCGCGATATCCCGAATAGTGATCAACTGGTCATATCCATGAAACACGTTCACTTCGCCCCTGAAAACTTCACTGCAGGCTTCCTGCGGCCGTTTGTCTCACGCTATCGTGAAAGCGTTTTCAAGTCAACTGAATCAAAGGTTCCTTCGGCAAAATTCATGAGCAGCCCCGCGTGACTCGCCTCGTGCATTCCTGATCACGGAATTCGCTGTATTTAACCCCATTTCCCTCGATACTCGATGAATTCTCGTCTTGCGGAGGATGTCGACCGCGGGATCCACCTGCTGAAGATTCGCTGGGACGCAAATGTAAGCGGTTACATTTTCGCCCATCGCTTGGAGAGCGAGCAGACAACACCCGAAAACCCGCATCCGTTGCTGGGGAGATGCTTTTGTGTATGCCAGAGGCACGTGCCCGTAGCGGATCTTGTTGACGATCCTCATGCAGCAGGATCGTTCACGAGATCCACTACGAGCCACTCGAAGGCCAAGCCGCGTCGGAAGGCATCGCGTTTTTAGAATGATTTGGCCGATGTCGCCCGACTGCCGGGGGCCTGAACTCGGGCGAATTCGGCTACAGGGATCGGACTTGCCAAACTCCAGAACGCTTTAGTCGACTTTTCGGCCTTGGAGGTCCTGCTCGATCCTCTTGAGCAGTGACTCGTCGATCGGATAGAGAGCCAGCACACCAACAGCCACCACCGAAAACACTAAAGGGATCAGGCTAAACATCCAACGCAACCCCTGCACCGTGAACTCTGCTTGCTGCTGGTCCACGCCGTCCACCGGAGGTACGTACAGAATTCCAGCAAGCAGAAAGCCGGTCATCGCCACACCAACCGCTGCCCCCAATTTTTGCGAGAACGACGCCGCTGCAAAAACCAACCCTGTCGTGCGTCGACCATGCTTCCACTGAGAATAGTCGGCGACATCTGCGTACATCGCCCAAAGAACCGCGCTCAAGGGGCCACCAATCAATCCGTTGGCGATCTGAACCACAAACATCAGAGCTACTTGGTCGGGCTGGAGGAAAAAGAATACCAACAAGCATGCTGTGGTGAATAGCTTGATGAAGATCATCAGCCTCTTCTTTCCAAGCAGGCCCGTTAGTTTCCTCGTGAACAACATTCCAACAACACCGGAAATGGTTCCGGCAGTTAAGAACGCCGCGATCGGACCGTCGTCGCCAACAAAGTATTTGAAATAGAAAATCAGCGTTCCACCTCGCAGCGCTGATCCAGCGAGATGGAACAACCCGAACACGCAAAGGACGATCCAAGGTCGGTTCCTCAGCAGGTGATCCACATCGTCACGCAAAACGGACTTCGCACCGGAATGGACACAGAACGTTTTTGTCGCGGTGGAAACGGCGAACGACACGATGCTAAGAGCGACGTAGAGTCCCGCGATCCAAAACACCGCGTCAGCGTCCAGTGCGGTCGCCATCAACGCAACCGAAGCCACCCCTACCAGTGCCAACTGGTGCAACTTCCAACTCGTTCGCACAAAATACCAATCCGCTTCGAAACTCGAATCTTGTTCCTGGTCCTGATCCACCCGCTCGCGAGTTACCGCAAAGGTTATTAAGAACATCAACGTGGCGATCACTGAAAACAACGCGACCGTCCAGAAGAAACCACTCGCTTGATCGATCTCTGCACGGCTATTTCCCACCGCGATACTGCCGATGCTCCCGAAGAAATCTACCAGTCGCAAGGTAAAGTACTGAACAATAACTCCGCCCAAGAATGCGAACACAAACCGATAGGTCGCCACGCTGGTGCGTTCCAACGAATCTTCGCTGATCACTCCCATGAGCGCGCCGTAAGGTATGTTGATCGCCGAATACGCGAGCATCATGAGCGTATAGGTTGCATACGCGTACACGAGTTTTCCCGTCGGCCCCAAGTCGGGAACGTAAAATACGAGCGTCCCAGTGATCGCCAAAGGAACGCTCATCCACAGCAGGTAGGGACGAAACCGTCCCCAACTGGTGCGTGTCCGATCCGAGAGATATCCAATAAACGGATCATTGATGGCGTCCCAAATCCGCGTGATTAGGACCATGGTGCCGGTTGCTTTGGGCGAGTTGCCAAACACATCGGTATAGAAAAACAGCAGGAAGTATTCTTGCAACTTCCAGTAGAAGTTCGATGCCATGTCACCGAACCCGTACGCGACTTTCTCAGTGACCGAGAGACGCTCGCGAGAACTCTTCACACCCTTCATGAACACCTGCTCTCTCTACCTCGACGACACGGCAATACAACACACCCCAGCGCCCGCCGGTGAATATCAATCCATCCCACAGCAGACCGGACTATTGGAATCGATACAATGTCAAAGAGAAACCGGAAGAGAAACAAAGCGTCTCCGCAATGCTCTGCGGTTATCGCTCGAGCTTCGCCATAGCGCGTACTCCGGCGCAACTTGTTTCCCGGCAGAAGATCCGCTACCTAAAAATCGAACGAGCATAAACGACGAGAGCAATTTGGAGTTTGCCGTGCCACATATTCGCCGCCGAACTCCTTGGAATCGACAACACCAAAGCCGGGCGACATCGGCCGAGTGATGATTGATAATGTATAAAGGTGTGGCCAGCTCCGTGTTCAGTACTGCGGATCACATGGAGACGCTCGGGGCAACCAGAGCGATGTGCAACGGAGCACGGTTTCGCATGATGTAGCCATTGCCACTATTTCCTCTCGTATAGACGAGGCACAGAGGCCAACCAATCGTGGCCCAGTGCTGCGGCGTGTTGCGACTGCCCAGCGGTTTGCCGTCTTCAAACTTCCACGCGACATGGTCAGTAGAGTTGATTCTGTTTGCTTGGACTTTCACAGCACTCGATGAAACTGGGGAGTGTTCACTTGCATCCCCGTCATGCCGAACGGATCCAGACATGACAACACAAGAGGGAAGGGTACCGCAACGGTAGTCGAAAACGACTCGGAACGCTGACTCGACGAGACCAAACACCCCGACAGTTTTCACGGGCAATATTTCCCGCACCGCGATGAGAACCTTCGCCCCAGAGTTGGTCCGCTGATCATCATTGACCGATGCGAGTCGACCTTTCATCAGAAGTCTCGGCGACGTAGAAACGGAAGTGCAGCATCCGCGACGCAGCACCTGAATCGCCCTATTCTTTGTTCAGTTCGGGATCATCCAAATTGGCTTGGATCCATCGATCTGAAAGATGAATGTCGGTGGTTTCGAGTTTGCCTGGGCCGAGGTTGTGGTATTTATGGGGAATGTTGGCTGGCCCCATGAGCACATCGCCTTCTTGGGCTTCTATCCGTTTATCACCGATCGTGAATAAAGCGGTGCCGGTGCGAACGATGAAGACTTCGTCGTAGGGATGCACGTGCCAGCGTGGCCCGTCGCCAATTTCTTCGGTACGGAAGAACAGAATCGTCACACCGGTTCCGAGCGTCTGGCCTTCTAACGCGCCCGCCCACTGCGACGCATCGGAGCCCCATTGTGATCGTGAAACGATACGCGGCTCTCGATCTCCTGGATCGAGCTCATCAAAGTCGTAGTGTTCCATCGGAAACCTTCTGCAGGACAGGAAAGGCAGCGATTCGCGAAGGCAATTTTGACGACGAGGCAGCCCGAAGCAATGACCGGCCTACCGCGTGACAAGAGTTTTCGGACGGTACGCCCGCACGCTCACTGTGAAACTGCCACCGGAACCGGGCAGGAAGAAGATGAGAACGTGTGACTCACCGTCGGCTTGTTTGATCGCAGGCCCGAATTGACCACGGGCCTACTTGATCACGCACCTACTTAATCACAGGGCAGACGTCGAACCATTCTCGTTTTTGGTTGTACATCCACTCGCTCGCTTCGGTCGGTCCCCACAGGCCGGTTTCGTACTGCAACAGCGGCGGTGCGGCCGGACTGTTCCAGGCTTCAAGGATCGGGTCGATGATTCCCCAGGCGAGTTCGACTTCATCGCCACGGGCGAACAGGCTCGCATCGCCTTGAACGGCGTCGAGAAGAAGACGCTGATAGGCGTCCGGCAATGCGTCGCCGCCAATGGAATCTTGAAAGTTGAAGTCCAAGTGGCTCGTACGCGTCTTCATGCCGGCATCCGGGACTTTCGTCTCGAAGTGTAGTTGAATCCCTTCGGCCGGTTGGACTTGCATGACCAACCGGTTTCCCATCGGCACTCGCGATTTGTCGCCGAACATCATGTGTGGCACGTTTTTGAACTGAATCACAATCTGCGTCGTGCGACACGACATGCCTTTTCCGCTGCGTAGATAGAACGGCACGCCTCGCCAACTCCAGTTGTCGCAGTACAGTTTCAACGCGGCATAGGTGGCCGTTTGGCTGCCCGGTGGAACACCTTCCTCGTCGAGGTAGCCGCGGTATTGACCACGAATCGTCTGGGACGCGAAATCACCGCCGGTCATTTTCCGCATCGCATGCAGGACCTTCACCTTCTCGTCACGCACCATGGTGCCGTCGTACCGGGCGGGCGGTTCCATGGCAGTGATCATCATCAATTGCAGGATATGGTTTTGAAACATATCGCGCAAAATGCCGCTGGTGTCGTAGTAGCCGGCACGGCGACCGATGACGACTTCTTCGGCAACGGTGATTTGAATGTGGTCGACGTAATTGCGATTCCACAATGGTTCGAAGATCGAGTTAGCGAAACGCAACGCGAAGATATTTTGAACGGTTTCTTTGCCGAGGTAGTGATCGATCCGGTAGATCTGTTCTTCGTCGAAAACATTGTGAATCGACGCGTTGAGTTCTTTGGCGGTCTTCAGATCGGTGCCGAACGGTTTCTCGATGATGACGCGTCGGGTGCCGTTCTCTTCGCTGGCGAGTCCTGCCGCACCGAGTTGTTCGACCGCGGTGGCATAGAGCTGCGGCATGGTGGAGAGGTAATAGACTCGGCCGGTCGTTTCGCCGCCTTCAATTTCAGTCAGGAACTCGGAAAGCGACTGGAAGGACGCCGCGTCTTTGATATCGCCGCTCTGATAGAAAACGCACGGTGCGAAGGTGTCCCATTTCGCGGAAGAAAAGGATTTCCCGGCGAACTTCGAGGTCGTCTCGCGAAGACTCGCTCTCCACTCGTCATGCTCGAAAGGGCTGCGAGAAACGCCGACAATCCGAGTATTCTCGGGCAAACGTCCCTTGGCGTGGAGTTGATAGAGCGCGGGAATGAGCTTGCGGCTGGTCAAATCGCCGCTGGCACCGAAGATCACAATCGTGTTGGACATGGATCTGAACCGAGTATGGGATGCGAACCGAGGATAAGGTGCGAATGCGAAAAGAGTGAGCCGCCTACTCTAGGACCGATTGTCGCAGAGGACGAGACCCCCTAGGGGCGAAACAGCACGCGACGAAAAAGTTTGCAGGCCGTTTCGAAAAGCGGACACCCGAAAAAACGCCATGCTCGGTTCCCCGATCGTTACCGCGAGTTTCAACTATTCAAAACGGTCAAGCGTCTTGGTGTAGCGTGGCCCGCCCATGCGACCGATGGTTGCAATTTTCTCGGGGTCGACGCGTCCGTCGGCGTCGAGAACGTTGTCTCGCAGATGGATCGAAACAATTTTTCCGACGACGAGATTGGCCCCTCCTGGTCCGACGCCGAGTTGCATCGCGGTCAACAATTCACACTCCATTGCGGCGGCCACGTTGCTGACCCGTGGTGGAGCAACAACCGACGAAGCCGTCTTTTCTGTTCCGGTGAGAACGAATTCATCTTCCTCCGAGGCAACCTCGAGGGCCGAGTGTTTCATTTCGCCAAACGTTTCATCGGTGACAATATTGACGACGAATTGACCGTTGGCGCGAATGTTAGCCAGCGTGTCTTTCGCGGTACCGTCCGGCTTGTTCGCAGGGCAGAACATCAACGTGGGCGGATTCGCGCCGACTCCATTGAAAAAACTGTACGGAGCCAGATTGCAGACGCCTTCACGATCAATCGTTGACACCCATGCGATCGGCCGAGGAGTAATGATCGCGGTCATGGCTTCGTAGAGCCGACGCACCGAAAATTCACTCGGTAAGATGTCCATAACGCGTGCCTTGGAGGATGTCCGGTATGAGGATCGGCGTGCCACGCGGAAATTCCAGGCTCACATTCACCGGATACGCTGGCGTGACGAAATCGAATACACGCCTAGCAAAACGACCGTGATCGAGCATCACTCGAAATCCCCGTCGTAGCCCTCCTGAGTCATCTCGTCCAACTCTCGCTGTCGCGTTGTCAACAACGGTCCACGATCGGCAAGCGGAAGAATGTCCTGATCGGATAACTAGGTCAGTAGGCCATCGAGCAGACCGGTGCTGTCACCCATCGATTCGGCCGGCGTGCCCATGCAATCGAGCATCGAAAGATACAAGTTTGCCATAGGCTGCTCGGATTGATAACGCATCACCCGCCCGGTCTCAAGCCTACCACCGCCACCGCCGGCCAGGACGATGGGCAGATCATGGTGGGTATGACGGTTTCCGTCGCCGAGTCCGCTGCCGTATAGCACGATGGATTGGTCGAGAAGCGTCCCGTGTGCGTCGCTGACCGATTCGAGTTTCTCGACAAAGTACGCGAATTGTTCGACGAGATAGTGGTCGATCTTTTGCAATTTCGACACGTTGTCTTCACGATTACGATGGTGACTCAACCCGTGATGAGCGTCGTTGACACCGATCTCGCGGTAGGTTCGGTTCCCGCCGGCGGTATCGAGCATCAGGGTGGCCACGCGAGTGGTATCGGTTTGGAACCCGACCACCATCAGATCGAACATCAACCGGGCGTGCTCCCGGAATTCTTCGACGCGGCCGACCGGCACTTCCAAATCGGGCATCGCGGCCAAGTCTTCGGCTTCGGTGCGTTCAATTCGTTTTTCGATCTCGCGGATACTGGTGAAATACTCATCGAGTTTTCGTTTGTCGGTGGCACCTACCTGCCGCATGAGTTTGTCGGCGTCGTGACGAACGATGTCCAGAATGCTGCGACGAACCTCGCGTCTTTCCCGCTGCGCGGTCGCATCACCACTGCCAAACATACGTTCAAAAGCGAGGCGAGGGATTGTTTCCTTGGGCATCGGTTGGGTCTCGTTTTTCCACGAGATGTTCGACGAGTACGCGCAACTGTATCCCGAGTCACAACTGCCCGCATTGCGACTGCCGTTGAGCCCCAGTTCGATCGAGGGCAGCGTGGTCTGACCGGCGAGCGCGGTCGCGGCGACCTGATCGACGGAAATGCCCAACCGAATATTGCTGCTGGTTTTGACAGGCCGTGCCGCGGTCAGGAACGTGGCTCCTCCGCGTGCATGGTCACCTGCGCCGTCATGCTTCCCACGGCCATTGTCGAGAGCCAGGTTCTCGACAATGTTAACTTTGTGTTTGAACGGTTCGAGCGGCGCGAGTGAGGCACTGCACCGCCAATCTTTGAAGGAGAGCAACGGGGTTCTGCTATCGCTGACTATATTGCCTCGTCGATCACGCTCGTGTCCGTTGATGATCGGACGCCACTCGTCTTGAATTACTCCGTTGGGGACGAACACGCAGGCCATTCGCACCGGTGCCGCCGCGTCACCTTGGCCTGCACTCGCCGATGCAAAGGCACTGGTCGATGCTGGGGTCATGGATTCGAGCAGCGGTAAACCGAGCGACATGCCGGCGGCACGCAGCAACGTCCGCCGCGGGAGACGGTGGCCGCCGCGGGGGCAGGCCGGGGACGCCGCGTCGGCATTGCGACTCTCGGACGAAACGATCATTCGTTGGTCTTTCATGACGACGGTACCTCGGCTTGATGGTTCAGGAACGGTGGACTGGCGATGACATTTTCGAGCAAGTCGCCGACGCGATAGTGGTTCGGTTTGGCGGCGTCCAAGATCGCTTCGACAAAGCAACGATCCTGTGGTCGCAGTTCGCGGCCGATCGCAAACGCCATCATGCGACGGACAGCGGTTTCGGCGAGCGAGCGTTCTTCGGTCTTGGCCAGCAATTGGGCGAGCTCGGCGGAGCCTTCGAACCGGCGACCACCGGGCAACT
>JBICHZ010000065.1:0-21369 GCA_043101355.1 Rhodopirellula sp. JB044 | reverse complement strand
GTGGTCACCATCAACGTTGGAGACGTTAACGAATCCGCCAGGTTGTCGAGGGCAGACAACTCAAACAGTCCAGCGAGTGAAAACCAAGCCGGCCTTCTAATCACCACTTTGAGTCTCGTGGATCCGGAAGGTGACCATGATGACTACTCGTTCGATATGTTGCCTGGATCTAGCTCGGACCTGTTCGTGTTCTCGCCGGAATCGGGCGAGCTACGCCTCGCGGACGGAGTGGAGCTTGACTTCGAGATGGCGGCACTGCACGAACTGACGTTTGAGATTGTCGATAACACCGGGCAGCTTCCGACCGAAACGCAGACCTTCCGTGTGATCGTCAACAATGTCAATGAACCTGCGTTTGTAACGACGGAGAAAATCTTCGTCTCAGAAGTTCCTCGTCCAGGCGATACGGTCGGCCGAGTTCGAGTGGCCGATCCCGACAAAGGGATTCCTGACGCGACGTTGTCGGTCGAAATTATCGGTGGAAGTGCGCAGCCGTTCTTCGAATTTGAATCTGCCGCGAACAGTCCAAACAAGCCGCTTTCACAGATTGACCCATTTGTGTTGAAGGTGCGAGGTGATTTCGACTTTGCGGCGTTCCGAGCGATCGACCCGAACGAACTCGTGTTGCAATTGCGAGTTTCCGATGGGAACAGTTCCACGACCGACCCGATCGAGTTGAAGATCGAACTCAATCAAGTCAACGAAGCCCCGATTTTGAATCGGACGATTTTGGAGAACGTCTTCAACAATCAAAAGATCACGGTGGGTTCCAAGTTCGAAATCCAGATTCCCGACAACATTGCCACTGACCCCGAGGGCGAACCCTTTTTGATTCGTGTAGGTAAGAGAGTTCGCGATGATAGCGGGACTTTCGTCCGCGACGAGGATGGGAAGATCAAACTGGAGTTGCCGTCCTGGCTGACCTATGATGCCGAAACCCGTACCTTGGTCGGTCGCCCCGGTGCGGGGGTTTCCACTGAGAACCTTGAACTGACTGTTCGTGCACTCGAGTATGGACCGTTCCGTTTGTCAGACGATTTTGATTTCCAAATCAACGTGTCGCCGCTGACCAACCCGACGAGAACATTTGACGTCAATGATGATGGGGTCACTAGCGCTGTTGATGCGCTGCGAATTATCAATTTCCTGGTTCGAAACGGCGGACAGAATGCATCGATTGAAAGCCTCGCCGACGTCCCGGTTTATCTGGATGTCTCCGGTGATGGTTTTGTCACATCACTCGATGCGTTGCAGGTAATCAATGAATTGAATGGCACAAATGATGACGTCGGATCAACGCCCGCAAGTGAACCAGTTGACATGGCAGAATCGGACGTCGCCGTGTTCGAAGATCACGAGCAGATTTGGGCGGGCGACGACCAGCGTCGACGCGAAGCCGCGATCGATTTGGTTCTTAGCGATTCTCAATTGTTCTAAAGTTCTCGCGTCGCTCGATCGCTGCGACCTTTGCGGCGATCGCGAGGGTTCAATTATGCACTCGGCCGAGTGTGTGTTGAATCTTCTGAGAGTCAGGGTAGAAAAGTCCGGATGCAAGGTCATCCAACGAACTGTTGTTCATGTACAGGATTGTTTCGATGATACGGCCACAGGTGATTTTCGGGTTTGCTATCGGCATGTTGATTGTCTTGCCGAAGATGGGATCGGCTGAGTCGCCACGGCGTATCGGTCGTGTAGAAGCGTTCGATAATCGTATGAACGAACTGTTCTCCCCCAACGAACAATTTGAAGTGCTCGCGAGTGGTTTTACCTGGGTGGAAGGACCGGTGTGGGTGCCTGCCGATTCAAAAGTGGATGGGTGTGATTCCGAACCGGGGTGTTTGCTTTTTTCAGACATCCCCCGTAACGCCATCTTTCGGTGGCGTCCCGGCAGGGGCGTTGACAAATTCATGTCACCGAGTGGGTACACCGGGGTGACGTACTATGGACACGAACCGGGCAGCAATGGATTGGCCCTCGATGCCGAAGGACGACTTATCATGTGCGAACACGGCGACCGTCGTGTATCGCGGTTGAGCGTCGGCGGCGGGAAATTAACCTTGGTAGATAGCTATGAAGGAAAACGCTTGAACAGTCCAAACGACCTGACGGTAGATCGTGAGGGCAATGTGTATTTCACGGACCCGCCATATGGGTTGCCTGACCGTGAAAAGGACGTTCGTCGTGAACTTGATTATTGTGGGGTGTATCGACTTTCCAAAACCGGTGATTTGACGTTGTTAACCACCGAGTTGGTCCGGCCCAACGGGATCGGGTTGTCTCCGGATGGAAAGACTCTCTACGTTGCTCAGAGTGACGGAGAACGGCCGATATGGGCGGCGTTGCCTATCAAAGATGACGGAAAAGCCGGCCCATTGCGTGAATTAGCGGACGCTCGTCGTTATAGGAAGGAATTTCCGGGCGCACCCGATGGATTGACTGTCCATTCGAGTGGTACATTGCTTGGGAGTGGGCCGGGCGGTGTGTATGTGATCACGCCCGAGGGTGACGTGATCGGTCGTTTGTTGACCGAAGGTCGTGTTAGCAATTGTGCGTTGGATGCTGATGAAAAATGGTTATACATCACCGCCGATAAGCAGCTTTGTCGAATCCGTTTGCGCTAACGGAAGTTGGTCATGTTGATTGATCGATTCGGACGCACGCATCGTAGTTTGCGGATCAGTGTGACGGATCGCTGCAACCTGCGGTGCACCTACTGCATGCCCGAGTCCACGCCGGATTACCAACCCCGTCAAGAAATTTTGACGTTCGAGGAAATCGTCAGGTTCACGAAGATCGCGGTATCGCTCGGTGTCGATGATGTTCGCCTGACCGGTGGCGAGCCTTTGGTCCGGTCGCAGTTGCATCGTTTGGTGGAGAAGCTCGTCTCGATCGATGGGCTGAGAAAAGTCTCGCTGACAACCAACGGTATCTTGCTGAAGGAGCAACTCCCCGCACTGCTAGCGGCTGGCCTTCGTTTCGTGAACGTCAGTCTGGATGCTCTCGATGAAGAAACATTTCGCAGTGCTACTCGGCGTGGAGGTTTGGCGAAAGTTCTCGACGCAATCGATGCTGCAAAACAGGCGGGCATGTCGGTGAAGGTCAACTCCATTGCAATGCGAGGTTTGACCGACCGACAAATCTTGGCTTTCGGTGAGTTTGCCCGACGCACCAACATTCCAGTTCGGTTTATCGAATTCATGCCGCTCGATAGCGATGGGAATTGGAATACGTCTGCGGTATTGTCAGGCGACGAGATCATTGAAATGTTTTCGAAACAGATACGACCTCTTGTTCTCTTGGATCGCACCGGATCGTCGCCATCGGCCGATTACCAATTTGATGATGGTGCGGGGACGGTTGGTGTGATCTCTTCGGTGACGAAGCCATTTTGTCAGTCATGTGACCGGTTTCGGTTGACGGCCGATGGGCAACTGCGCAATTGTCTGTTTGGGGAAGACTCAGGCGATGTTCGAGCCTTGTTGCGTAGCGACTCCACGGATGACGCGATTGTGCAGTTGATTCAAAACGCCGTCGCGCTGAAGAAACTCGGGCACGGAACAGACGATCTGACTTTTTTGCGGCCGTCTCGTCCTATGCATGCGATTGGAGGCTAGGGATGCAGCCTACTCCGTCGGATCACTCAAGCGTCGCCGGTGAGTTAAGAGTGTTGGTTTTTGGCCCGCAGGCGAAGACCGCCGGAGTGGATTGCCTGCGCCTCGGAAGGATTCATTTTCCGATTCGAGTTGATGAAGTCCTCTCAATGATCGCTGAGCAATACCCAGAAATTGCTCCGTCGCTCGGTGTCAGCCGAATGGCCATCAATCACGAGTTTGCTGGATCGGAATCCTTCATTAAATCGAGCGATGAAGTCGCGTTGATCGGACTGATTAGCGGTGGGTGAAATGACTGAACAGTCGCTTAGTCCGACCGTGCGTATTCGCTTAACACGCGGTCCGATTGTCTCGGGAGACTCAATGTCGCTTTCAGCCTCACAGAGGACGAATTCCGGTGCGGTGGTAACGTTTCGCGGATGCGTCCGTGATAGTGAAACCGATGAAAGCGAAACGACTCGACCAATTCTTGGGTTGAAGTATGAAATCTATGAGCCGATGACGTCTCGTGAGCTGCTCTGTTTGGCGAAGGAGTATGCAACGACCCATGGAGTGATCGCCGTCGAGGTCGAGCACAGCTATGACTTTGTCGCCAACGGTGAGTGTTCCTTTGTGCTGCAGGTAGCCGCCCGTCATCGACGTGAAGCGATCATATTCATGGACGAATTCATTAGCGCCATGAAGCGACATGCTCCGATTTGGAAGGTACCCCATTGGCAGGCAACCGATCGAGAATCTTGATCCAACGCGGCAGGTTATGCTGTGGTGTTGCGATCGCGTTTCCTAAGCGGTTGTGCTCAATAAAGACGCTGATTGTGGCACGGTGATCGTCGACGTGCTACAAAGTTTGTCTAGAACATGACGGCGTCCATCGTCGTTGATTCTGTTGGTTCCATCTCGAAGGGTCCGTCGGATGAATTTGGATGCAGAGTTTGTGAACTCACAGGCGCCCAACGCTGCCGCAATCAACAACGGTCGGAGTTTGGTGGTTAAAGGCAAGTTTGTTTCGCTCTGCCGCAGCGAAGATGGCACACTGCTGTTTGCCGAATGTCAGGGAAGCGGTCGATCGAACTATCACTGCTCATGCGACTTCGTGCGGCCGAGCCAACCGACGTACCGGTGCAGTTGTCCGTCGCGTCAATTCCCGTGCAAGCACTGCCTCGGTTTGATGTTTGCTTATGTGGATGGTAAGGAGTTTTCGGTTGCTGAGGTGCCGGACGATCTCAGCGAGAAGCGTGAGAAATTGTCGCGGCGAAAGGAGGCGGCCAAGTCTGCCAAACCGAAGAAAGTAAACGTATCCGCGCTGAAGAAAAAGATTGCTGCTCAATTGCAGGGACTTGATCTACTCGAAGCCCTGACGTTTGATTTGGTATCCAAAGGAATGGCGGCAATGAATGCCACATCGGCACGCCGGGTCCAAGAACAGGCAAAGCAACTCGGGGACGCGTATCTGCCGGGCGCGCAATCAGCGTTGCTCGCGTACACGAACCTTTTTATCGACGACAGCGGTCGATTTGATGGCGAACTGCCGCCTCAGAAGCGAGAGTCGATTTACACAGACGCTCTCGACCAACTGACACGTCTTTCAACGCTAGTGAAACACGGAAGGCGAGTCTTGCAAGCTCGGTTGGACGAACCTACTAAGCCACCGGAGACAGATTCGCCGATTGCCGCATGGCTTGGACACGCCTGGCAATTGCAGGAATTGAGAGACGCGGGGCTGACTCAGAACAACGTGGAACTGGTCCAACTCGCATTTCACAACTATGACGACGCTGCTCGGAAGGAATTCGTCGAAACTGGAATCTGGATGAACCTAAACAACGGTGAGATTCAGCTCACACAGAATTATCGACCGTATCGAGCAGCGAAGCATATCCGCGAACAGGACAGCTTTTTCAAAGTCGCGATCGTTCCTGAACTCTGCGTTTATCCAGGCAAAACGAATGTCCGTGTGCGTTGGGATGAGTTTGAACAACGGGCGTTAACGCGAGCGGATTTGAGCACGATCCGGTCGCATGCAGAAACGCGGTTCGATGTGTTGGTTAAGAATGTACGAACGGCATTGAAGAATCCCCTCGCCGACAAACGCCCGATCGTCGCGATTGCTTTTCAGCGAATGGGGACTCTTCGCGGAGGTGAGTTGGTCATCGAGGACTCAGCCGGTGCACGTATTGAAATGACCGAGTGCGGGTTGAAGGATGAACCGCTGAGTTGTCATCTGATGCCGATGTTGCCGTCGGAATTGACTGAAGACCAACTGATCGTCGGACGAGTGCATCAGGATCTCGACAAGAAGACTTTCAAGATCAAGCCGCTGTCGATCGTTACCGAGAAACAAATTTTTCGTCTAACCTTATAAACGAGGTTATCACACTAAAAGAGCGGTGGCGAACTGGCGGGGAGCGAGGTTTTCGGTTGTTTGCGTGACTCTTGGACACGCGAAACCCAGAGCTTGCCGATGGATTGGACGTGTCTCATTTGTTGCATCTCTTCGCCTTCGACACTCGATTTCATGTCTTCGTGGAGTTGATTGAACCAATCAGAATCATCGCAACTTCTTTCTAGGTCGGCAGCAAGTTGATTATGTGCCGGTGCGGCGATGTAACGTAGGCAAGATTTCAACGTGTGAGCGGCGGTCTTAAACGATTTAGCGTTTCCGTCTTTCGCGGATCGGTCAAGTCTTCGGATAAGGTCGGGGACTTCCATGGTGATCGCATCGCAGACCGACTCGATTGTTGATTCATCGCCACCGCAATGTTTTGATAGACGTTTCCGCCATTCATCTTTCGGTTCGTCGTCAATCGCGTTTGGGTCTGGTTCCGGCGGCATGGGGGACTCGATCTTTGCGGGGACATCGATGGAGGTGGGAGCAGGTTGAGGAATTCGTGGTGTTGCTTCAGATGACGGTGGTTCTGACGCGTGGACAGCTTCGCTTTGAATGGTGGTGCCATCGTGAGTCGCAATAGTTTGGGCTTGGACGACCCGTTCGATTTCGAGCAGGAGTGGTTTTAAATGGATCGGTTTCGTGATGTATCCGATCATGCCCGCATCTCGACACATTTTGCGATGTTGGTCCGTGACATGAGCGGTTAATGCGATGACAGGCGGAACGGGACGCCCGAGTTGTTGAGCGAGTTCGATGATTTGGGATGTCACCTCGGTGCCGTCCATGCCTGGCATTTGAAGGTCCATAAGAACGCAATCAAATCGTTCGCGTTTAAAGTGAGCGATTGCCGTTTTTCCACCTTCGGCTGTCGTCACGAAATGTCCCGCCGAGACGAGTTGATCGTGGATGACGAGTCGATTGGTAGGGCTGTCGTCGACAACGAGTAGGTGATAGCGTTTTGTTGAGTTGTCCGCAGGTTGGCTCGATCCATCCGTGTTGGGATCGAGTGTCGATTGAGTCGATGTGGTGTCTAAAGCGACTGCAGGCGTTGGGCTCGTTGCGAGTGAACCGATCGTGTTGGCGCGTGCGGTCTGACGCAGCGGCTTTCCCGCGAGCCAGCGACGAAGTTCGTCGGGGTGCACGGGTTCGATGATGATTGTGTCTTCTTTCTTCGCACGGCGTGGAGTCGATTCACCGGTCCGAGTTAACCAGAGAACACGATCATTGGTTTTTCGAGCCCGAACTCGCCACGCGGCATCAGCGGTCTGGTTCGTCAGGACCCATGCAATTGGTAGGAGGGTATGGTCTGAATTGCGTGATTTCGACGATGCTTGTTTCGAAGTGGTCCCAATTTGATCGGGTTGAAACACCTTCCATCCGTCATAAAGAAGCGTTTCTTTGATCGCGTTTTCGATCGTCTCATTGTTCACCGAAACGACCACGGATTGTTTCGGTTCGTTGTCTTCCTGTTGAGATCGAGAAGGGAGTTCGAGAACGTTGCCGATGCGTTTGGGGATCCATCGTTTGGCCGGGAGGGTTTCTTCTGCGAGTTTGAGTCGCAGCCGCACGTGGAAACTGCTACCCACCCCAACTTCACTCTCCAACTCGATTCCGCCGCCCATCCGTTCTGCCAGTCCCCGTGCGATAGCAAGTCCGAGGCCTGTGCCGCCGAACTGCTTGTTGGTGCCACGATCGGCCTGTTCGAAGGCGTCAAAAATTCTTGCCTGGTTTTCCGGAGCGATCCCGATGCCTGTGTCCGTGATGGAAATCTTGAACAACCGAGAGTTTTTGTTGGTGACGTTTTCGCCTTTGGCTCGATCAGGAATTGCCAGAAATCGATCGCGGTGCTCATTCTGCCTGCGTTGCGTGGTGGAAACTGGTTCTTCTTCGGCCATCGCAAGACGCAGACACACTAATCCTTTAGGAGTGAATTTGATTGCGTTTCCAACCAGGTTCACAATGATTTGGCGAAGGCGTTTCGGGTCAGCGACCACGCGCCGTGGGACCGAAGGATCGATGGAGAGACAGAGACGTACCGGTTTGTCAGATACCCGTATCGCAAGGCAGCCGAATGCGTCGCCGATGGTCTCATGGAGATCAATGGGTGACGGGTCGATGGCGACCCGCCCGGCTTCGATGGCGGAGAAATCGAGAATGTCTTCAATGGCGTCGTGAAGCAACTCGGTATTTTGGGCGATCAGATTGACGTATCTTCGTGCCAGTGCAGGAAGCGTTTGAGCGGCGAGAAGTTCGGTCAGTCCGCGAATGCCACCGAGTGGAGTTCTCAATTCGTGCGAGATCCCGGCCATGAACTGTGTTTTGGTGCGGTTCGCTTGCTCGGCCACCGCCTTGGCTTCCCGCATCGCTTCGAACGCTTGTTGCTGCAGTGTAATGTCACGAATGATGACTGCGCGTCCGTTTCGATCACCCAGTGGAATCGGGTGGATCGAAACTTCGCTATCGAACGCAACGCCGTTGCCTCGTCGCAATCGTAGTTGATGTCGCGCGGTAAACGGGAGCGTTTTCCAAGTCAGTTTGTCTTCATCGAGAACGCTCGATGTGGTCGTGGTTTGCTCCGTAATGGCAACAGGCATGATAAGGTCTTCGAGCGGACGCCCAACCAACCTGCCACCTCCCGCCTGTAACATGGTGACAGCGGCTGGGTTGGCTTCCATGATAACACCGCGATCGTCGACGAGCAGAACCGCGTCGCCCGCCGCATCGAACAATGCCCGCTTGCGGGTTTCGCTATTTTGCAACTCCATCGCGCCACGATGCTTTTCCGTCACATCCCAGAAGATCGCTTGGATGCCGATACATTTGCCGTGTTGGTCGTACTCCGGTGCTTTGAAGACCTGTACAAAACCGGTGCGTCCGTCGACCCCCGGATGTTCTTCGACCTTGTCCACGTGCAGACCCGTCGTCATGACGTTGAGGTCGTCGGCGCGGTAGCGAGCAGCAAGAGCCGGCGTGTAAAGATCCGCGTCGGTACTGCCGATCACGTCGATCGGTTGCAGTCCGAGTTCTTTGCAGAACGGATCGTTGGCATAGGTGAACACGCCTTCGGAGTTCTTGCGTGCGACTTGCAAATGCATTCGGTCCATGATGGACTGAAAGGTCGTTTCGCTTTGGTCCAGTCGATGTTGCGTCGCTTGTCGTCGGGCGACCTCGTCGCGAAGGGCATGGTTGACACGTGCTACTTCTTGCGACCGACGGCGAACACCTTGTTGTAGGTACTGTTGGTGCTTCAGACGTAGCCGCAGTCTGCTGCGAAGGTAGACATGGAAATAGCCAGCGGCGACTAACGCCAACAACGTCCACAGGCGCACCGGATCAAAGTAGGGCGACACAACGGTGTGATCGACTCGGCTGATCGAGTCCTCTCCCCAAAAGTGTCGAAGCCACGACGTGTCGATCCCGAACGCATGCAGCAACGGACCGTAGAACGCGTGCCATACTCCGGCGACGACAACCGCGGTGGCTTGAAAGGCCGTGATTCGTGTAATGACGCGCCGATGTAGAAAACGCCAAATGAGCGGCAATAGAAGTAGATGGAGAACGCAAAGCCCCCAATACGGTGGTGCGAGGATATCCGCCGCCATCAGCACTACAATGGAAAGCATCCACCACAACGGGCGTCGCTTCTGTAACGTCAGTGTTTCAGGAAAGCTCTTCATGGGATCATTGGAATCAGGCCAAAACCGATCCTTTTCAGATTTACTGCTGGGGTGGAATCCGTTCAGTTTAACAGACCGCACGTCGGTGCAAGATTTGTATTCCGGTTCACTTGTCTCGTAAGTGGGTGATTTCCATTTCTATGAAAAAAGCATGCGTTTCGGTTCGCGCTCTCGTCGCAATTCTTGTCGTATGGACCGTCGCTGAATGGCACGGGATGGCGGTTTGTGTATTTGCAGACGACGTCAAGACCGCGGCGGCGGAAGATTGGCCGAGATTCCTCAATGCGGACTTCAGTGGGACGGCAAAGCTAGCCAACCCAACCGGCGGAAGCGCGGCGGACTGGGACTGGGATAAGGAGCCGACCTGCCGGTGGAGTTTGTCGGTGGGAGAGGGCTATGGCCTTGGGGTTGTCCAAGACGGTGCTTACTTCCATTTTGATGCAGATGCAGGCCAAGAGCGTTTGCGGAAAATCGACATGACCACCGGCGAGGTACTTTGGTCCCAAACGAGTGACCTGTCGTATCGTGATCTATACGGATATGAGTCCGGCGCGCGTTGCAGCCCAACCATTGATCACGACCAAATTTTCACACACGGTGTCGCGGGCATGTTGACCGCACGTGATCGGGACAGTGGTGAAAAACAGTGGCGCGTCGATACCAATGATCGATACCACGTCGTGCAAAATTTCTTCGGTGCTGGCTCGGCTCCGTTGATCATCGAAGGGGCAGTCTTGGTCATGGTTGGTGGCAGTCCGATCGCAGACCAATCGATCGCACCGGGCCGGTTAGACCGAGTGTCGTCGGACGGTTCTCTTCTGGTTGCTTTTGATAGGCATACGGGAGAAGAGTTATGGAAATCGGGGGATGATCTGGCCAGCTACAGCAGTCCGCGAACGATGCGAATCGATGGCAAGGAATACGTGTTGGTACTCGGCAGAGAGTTCTTGCACGTGCTGGATCCAGTCGACGGAAGAAGTTCCAGCAGGATTCGTTTCCGAGCAGACATCTTGGAGAGTGTGAATGCGATGGTGCCGGTTGTCGATGGGCAACGGGTTTTGGTAAGCGACTGCTACCAGCTCGGTGCGACTTTGTTTGAAATCGAACAGGATCAAACGGGGCTGACGTTTACGCCGGTCTGGCAAGACCCGGATCGAAGACGACGCGATCAGTCGTTGCGTTCGCATATGTCGACGCCGGTTTTGCATCAAGGCTTTTTGTACGCGTGCAGTGGCCGCAACGCACCCGACAGTGATTTTCGCTGTGTTGATTTCGCAACCGGTGAGGTGCAATGGACCGCGATGCAACGTCAACGCAGTTCAGCGACCCGGTTGTCCGACGTGTTGCTAGTCCAAACTGAACGAGGCCCACTGCATGTGGTTGGGTGCAACCCCGAACAGTTTGACGAAATCGCTATCTGGGAGTTGAACGAACCTTTTTTCGACGAGCAAAGCTCCCATCCGGCAATACGTTTTCCTTGTTGGTCGGCGCCCGTTGTTTCTGGGAACAGTATCCTCGTCCGAGGTGACAAGACGGTGTTGTGTCTCGAGTTGCCTCGACCCAGATCAACAGCAAAGTAGTCCGCGAAAGAGCCGCGCCGGGCACCAAATAGAGGTCCTGTTCGCGCGATAGAAATGACCTGCCTTGCAGTGCTTTCTGTCCTCATGCCATCTCTAAATTCATCGAGACGGTGATCTCAACTGGGCAATGGTCTGAACCATAAATGTCGCTGCGAATGGTCGATGATGTCACTCGCGGCATAAACCGGCGAGCCACCCAAAAGTAGTCCAACCGCCATCCAATATTCCGTTCGCGAGCATTGTTGCGATAGGTCCACCATGAGTACCGATGCGGTGACGGATCGAAGTGTCGGAAGGAATCGACGAACCCGGCGGCTTCGATGGTGCTCAGCCCCGCGCGTTCTTGCTCGGTGAACCCAGCGTTCTTGCGATTTGCCTTCGGATTGGCAAGATCGATTTCGTGATGAGCGCAGTTGAGATCGCCACAAAAGATGACCGGTTTACGACGATTCAGCTTCTTTAAGTAGGCAAGGAAGTCGGCGTCCCAGGCTTCGCGATATTCGAGACGCGTGAGGCCTCGTTGCGAGTTGGGGGTGTAGACGTTGACCAAATGAAAATCGTCGTACGTCGCCGTGATGACGCGTCCCTCCCGATCGTGGTCCTCTATTCCGATACCCAGAGTTTGCTTCTGAACCGGGATTTTCGACCAGATCGCTGTGCCGCTGTACCCGGCCTTTTCGGCGCAATTCCACGACTGTTCGTAGCCCAGTTCAACCGCCCAAGACGTGTCGACCTGTTCGGGCCGAGCTTTCGTTTCTTGCAAACACACGATGGTCGGTTGTTCGCTCTCGAGATAATCGCGAAACCCTTTGTCCATCGCGGCTCGAATCCCGTTGACGTTCCACGAGACGAGTTTGATGTCATCCGATGAAATGGGTAATTGTGGCATTCAAAAACGGGGGCAAGCATGTTTCATTGAGGCATCGAATTGAAACCAAACGTTACCAGCCAAGGTGCGTTTGGACCGAGCAATGAATTCGCTCGTTTGTTCGATGCGGGGAGGACATGCATAACCTACGGGTTCGGAACGATTGGTGCTACCGACCCGGGGTTGGCTGCGCCGGTGGCGACTCCGTATACGTCAATCGTACCTGAGACGAGTTGATCGCCCGGTGGCAATACGAAACGCCCAACACCGACACCTTGCACGTTGACGTCTTCGATTTCGTTGGGACTCTTGCCGGTTCGGTCGATCGCGATGGATTGAATTCGCAGTCGATGAACGATGACTTCGTATCGAGGTTCGGGCGCGAGGGCAACTCGGTGTTCACGTTGCACAGGATTGCCGAGCGGATCGAACGATTCATACAGGTCGATTCGTACTTGCCCCGCATCTCGTGGCAAGCGAACGCGTTGGCTACCACCCGGTTCGAGTCGGTATTCGGGTTCCCGGCCAGGATGCCGAACATCAGTCAGCGTCACGATCAGAGTCTCGTTATGCGTGTTGACGAACTCTATCTCGACAGGTTCGAGTTGTCCGACTTCCACGATGCGAGATTCAGAGACCGTCGATTGCAACTGTGCGTTTGGGAATCGCGAGATTAGCGGCGATGGGCCGAGGCCGATGGCAGGCCCGATCGGGCCAACACTGAGCGTTGTTCCGGATGAGTAGTAGCCACTTACGACCGGTGGAACACCGTACGGAGTGATGCCTGGGTAGGCGGGGACGACGGGCCGTGGCGCGAGCCACACGTCAATATACGGCGCGAACCCAGGACCGCTGCCGATTGGCCGGACGGAAACACTGGCGGGAACAAATTGAGGATACGGAGTGTTCAGGTCGGCTCTCTCAACCGGTCCACGCCCACTGCGAGGAAACCGGATGATCCGGTTGAGTCCTTGATTGTAGAAGCCAAGATACCTTCCACCGGGAAGATCGTAGTCCCGTGCACGTCGATAGAAGAATCGATCGCCTGTGTTTTCAATGACAGTCAATCCGTCTCTCGCTACGTCGACGACGCCGGTAATGTTGCCGTATCCATCGACCATTTCGAGGTCCGCGGCACTTAACGTGACGCTCGCCAACAGAATCACTGCCAGCGCGCCGGCGATAGGAAGGCGGTGTTTTGTTCGGCACATGTGAACCATCTCTTTCCAACACGGGCATTTGGTGTACGAGGAAACACTGCCCGGATTGTACCGCACCTACCGTCCGTGTCGCATCAGATTCCGATTATTCACCAGTAGATCGGACGGCGTCGGCAATCCGAGTCGCCACCTCATCCACGTTTCCTTCGGCAGAAATCACAACGCCTTTGCCACCGGTATGTGGTAGTTGTTCGAGAAATGCCGATCGGACACGATCAAGGTATTCAGGTCCGCGAGACTCCATTCGATCGGTTTCCGCACCGAGTCTCGCAAAAGCCTTCTCAACCGGCATATCTAGTAGCAGGGTTAGGTCGGGATTGAGATTTCCGCAAGCCAACCGACCCAACATCCATAACTCCTCCGCTGTCACTGGTGCAACGTCGCCGCGATCGCAGGTGCTTTGGTAGACGACATTCGCGAGCAGGAATCGGTCGGAAATGATCGTTTTTCCTGCTTTCAACGCCGGCCGAAGAACCGATTCAATCATTTCGCAGCGACTGGCCATGAACAGCATGGCCTCGGTTCGCCGATGCATTTGCATTTCGCCACCGAGCAAAATTTCTCGCAGGCGTAAACCGATCTCAGTCGATCCAGGATCTCGTACCACGAGAACGTCGCGTCCTTGTTGACGCAGCAAGTCAGCGAGCCGTTCGATTTGGGTCGACTTTCCGACCCCGTCAATTCCGTCGAAGGCGATGAAGTATGGAATGGTCATTGATTCAGGCCTTTTCCACCGAGTGGACCTGCAGAAGTGGAAAACCCATCCGGTCCGCCGACGACCGGAAGATGTTGGTAACCAACGACTACCCAACCGCCGCCGGTTTTGTTGTTGTCTGTGCTGCGTTTTTCAAATGTCAGTAACAACCGACGAGGAACGCGGATGTTCTGCATGCCTCCTCGTTTGCTACTCACTTCCACCTTCACGATCATGTCGACGTCTGCTTGCTTAGGAGCCGTATTTTCGATTATTCGAATGCGGCGGATGCTACCCACGTCGGCCTGCGTGAAGATCCACTGGGGCAATTCTGCCGCGGCTTGCTGACGTGTTGACGGATCACCAATGACGGCCAACGCTTTCTCGTGATCGTTCGCCTCGATTGCGTCGGCTGTGTCGTGAATTAGGCGAGCGATTTGTTCGCGATCGGTTACCCACCAATCGGACACAAACCACGCGATTGGAATCAGCAGCAGGCACACCAATCCAATGATGGCGAGTTGCTTTCGTCCCGTTTGGAGCCAGCCGAACAAGAGTGCTGCCGCGAGCACCGCGAGCATCAAAGCGGTGATCATCGGCTGTTCGGCGATCAGTTGGAGCATTTCACTTTCCGTCGGCAGGATTAGACGACGTCAGGTGAAGGCACTTAAGCCGACATCGACTCGTCGGCGAGAGATTTCTCATGCATCTCGTCGTCGGTTTCGTCTTGGATGTATGTCTTCTCTTTATACAGGTATCCGACGGGAACAAAAACAATGGCGGTGAACAAAATGCACTTCGTCCAGAACCAGAAATAATCGGCCCCCTCGAGCAAAACTCGACCGCCAACGGCGTAGTCACGCGAAAAGCTGGTTTCGCCACCTCCTCCGCGGTTGTTCTCACTTTCAGCCTTTGCGGCGGCGATCTTTTGGGGATCCCCCTCACCGATGAGTTTGATGCGTTGGCGTTCGAGCCAACTGTAATACGGTTCGCCTTCTGCAGCGTTTTCATCGCGAGTGACACGTTGCAGGACGCCGGTTAGGGTTTCGTCCCACTTCGTACCATCGATCCCGTCGGCACCCTTGGAAACCAGTTGGTATCGGTCGCGCGAGATCAATTTGTAGCGAATCGCGTTTCCGTGCGCGTCCTTGAGGTCGCCTAGCAGTGCTTCAATTTGTTCGATACTCGGTAGCGTATCACCGGACGATTCTGCCGATTCGAAAAACGCTTTTTCGATTTGGTCGGCCGCCTCTTCAAAGATCGGCTTGGAGGCGTTCGAGATTGATTCAACAACGCCATCAGAATCCAACGTCAGCACCACATCGTCGTCGGTACCTTTCTGATCGTCGGGGCCGGTGACAAGAAGCTGCATCGTTTGCGAATTGTTCTCGCTCACCTCGAGGAAGGTTCCGCTAAAGTCCCCGTTGCTAACCGATTCGCCGGTAGACATCTTTTCGGGATCAACTTGTGCTACCAATCCGGTCACAGTGGGCGTTTGAATGAAGTGATTGACAATGGCGGTGAAGGCGTTACCCAATGACACCGATAAAAGGAACACTGCCATCACTACAGACTTCATGCTCTTGGGAGCCTGGGTGTAAGCAAACTCCAGGCAGGTGATCGAAACCATCACCTCAGACGCCGTGAGAACCGCATACGCTAAGAACTGCCAGGCGATCGAGGGTTCGAGACCGGAATCAATCTTCTCTTGCAGCATCGAAACAATCGCGAATCCACCAACCATGACAAACAGGCCGATCGAAATCTTGCGAATCGGTGTCAGGGGGAAGACACGATTCACGAGCGGATAAATAGCGAACTGGAAGACTGGGATCAGAGTGAGAATCAGAATCGGGTTGACCGCCTGAATCTGTGACTCCAGCCAAGTCATGCCGAGCCAAGTTCGGTTGAGGCTTTTCGTTTGAAGTACCCACGACGATCCTGTCTGATCGAACAAGGCCCAAAAAACAGCAACGAACGAAAAGATAATCATCAACTTCGCGATCGCTGCGATGCCGGTCGCGCTGAACGTCTCTTTGATGAAAGTGGTGCCACCCGGTGGGATGTGAATGAACTTGTTTCGTCCTAACCAAAACAAAAACGTTGCCAGGGCCATCAAGACACCCGGTATGCCGAACGCCCAGTGCGGGCCATAGTGCTGCAGGATCCACGGGGTAAGAAGCGTTGAGAGAAACGCGCCAAAGTTAATGCTGAAGTAGAACCACTGGTAGACCTTCGTCAGCATGTGTTGGTTCGATTTTCCGAACTGATCGCCGACATGGGCAGAAACGCATGGTTTGATCCCACCGGATCCGACTGAAATGAGAAAAAGTCCTGCAAACAGCCACCAACCGGCACTCATCGGAGGAGAGCCCATGAACGCCAACGCGGCGTGGCCGAAGCAGTAAACGATGGATAGATAGAGGATCGTCTTGTACTTGCCGAGAAAGACGTCGGCCAAGAGTGCACCGAGCACCGGAAAGAAATAGGCTGCCATCGTGAACGAGTGATAGTGTTCGGTCGCTTCCGCGTTACTCATTCCTGTGCCGGTGGAGGACGTGCCCATCCAGTGCAGATAGTCGGTCATGAAGATCGTTAGAATCGATTTCATGCCGTAGAAACTGAAACGCTCGGCGGCTTCGTTTCCGATGATGTAGGGGATACCACCAGGCAGACCGCTCGAACCGGATGGCCGCGTTTGGTACGCCGCAGGCTTCTCGGCACTGGTTTCCAATTCGGTCGGGTCAATACTGGATGACGACATCGAGGTTCTCTCAGATGAAGGTGAAGGCGGGACGCGGCGGCTTCGCGATGCGGGACAAGTGCGGATGCTCCGATCAACTCGGAAAACCGCAATCTTTCGGCGAGCTAGCGTAACTTAACAAAAACCAGGCTCCTGCACGTACACCGGTGTAGAGCGAATTCGTGTAAATTGGGCTCATGCCGACCACGACCAATTCTGACGACCGAATCTCCACCTCTAAAGGGGCGTCTGTTTCCGAGTCACGAGCACGAGCAAATCGCGATGTGCGCCGTGAACGAAATTCACGGCCTTTGGATACCACGATCGAAGTGGTGACACCGGAAAACATTGCGTTTGAATATCAGTTGGCAGGACCGTTTCGTCGATTACCTGCGTACCTGATCGATGTTTTTGTGCGCTATGGTGTCATTGCACTTGTGGCACTGACACTGACCTTTGTCGTCGGCATGATCAATATCGACATCCTCGGTTCGTTCGCCTTCGGGGCAGGACTGGTTGGGTATTTCCTGATCAGTTGGTTCTATGGCGCGGCGATGGAAACCTATTTCAACGGACGGACCGTCGGTAAATGGATGTTCGGAATTCGGGTGATCGATGTTGATGGATGCCCCATTACCGGTCGGCGAGCGATCATCCGAAATTTGCTACGGATTGCGGACCTCGCTCCGATGTCGACGCTACCCGCGGCCGCGATGGACATGCCGCCGGTGCTATTCATTCCAACGGGCATCATCGGAATGATTAGCGTTGTTTGCACCCGGAGGATGCAACGACTCGGCGATATTGCGGCGGGGACGATGGTGATTGTCGATGAAAAAACGTGGCGGTTGCCGATCGCTAACATTGACGATCCTCGCGTGGCACCGTTGGCTTCTTTCATCCCTGGTGATTACCAAGTCTCACGTAGTATGGCTCGCACGCTCGCAGTTTACGCAGAGCGGCGACATTATCTCACGCCGGGAAGAAGAACCGAGATCGCACGTCACCTAGCAATCCCGCTGATCGAGCGATTCGATTTCGTTTCGGACGTGGACTTCGATTTGTTGATGCTCGCTTTGTACTACCGTACGTTTCTTGCCGACCCGTCGAGTGAATCGGCAGATCTCGGACCGCTCGCCGGCTACAGCCCTCTCCGACGTGACCAGAATCGAGCACTGCCTACGACAGGCTAGAGAGGGAACTCATCTTCCTCTGTTTGCTCGGCATATAACGGCATGTGTCGGTAGTAGACTTCGAGAATCATTGTCGCGAACGACGTGATGCAAAGCCGTCCTGCTCCTGACACGTGGTTGCTTCGGAAGAACCAACTGCCCTTGGCGCCTCCTTCTTTCGCTTGCGTGTCGACCAACCAGTCTCGAAGTTCCGTGTTGAACTTCTCCCACTGAGGACCACCTGTTTGCCGGAGAACCTGAGCGGCATAGTAGTTGTAATAGATGTCGTTCTTAAGCACGCCGATCTTAGCGAGACCTTCGACCCCCTTTTGGAGTGCTCGGTTGTTGATATCCCAACCTGTGTACATCCGGCAGAGCAAGCCGACGGCCGTTGTAGCAGGCCTCAATTCGGGTTCTGGCCGAGCGTATCCGTACCACGCGCCACCGTTTGATTGGACCTTGTCGAGGAATCGCATCGACCCCATGATCGTCTGAGGTGGCACGGTCAGGTGTCCCATGTAACCGCTCTTGAGTGCCATGATTTGCCAGCCAACAACAGAGGTGTCGCCACCTCGAGCATCTTGGAATGCGTATCGCCATCCACCGTCACGGCACTGCGCCGCGACGATGTAGTTGATCGCCGCTTGCGTTGGTGCAGCAAGGGTTGGATCCTCTGTCATTGCATAAGCCTCGCTTAGTGCGATGGTCGCTAGGCCGTGCGAATACATGTTTCCATCGCGTTCACTCAGGTCGAGCACTGGGAGTCCCGACTTCACACCCGGTCTTCCAGAACGAATCAGGTACTTCAACCCGCGTCTGACAACGGATTGGAAGTCACCCGATTTGTGAGTTTGTCCTGCTCCGAGGAAAGGCAACAGGGCCATCGCTGTCGCCCCATTGAATGCGGTCGATCGTTTCTCCTCGCAACCGTTTCCGCAGCGATTGTTGCAAACGAGGTTATGAGCGAACGTCCATCGCCCGTCTCTCATTTGATGTAGGGAAATCCACTTCAACGCGTTGGTGACCGCAGCTTCACTAGCGGAGTTCCCTCCGTATTCACGCAACAGTTTCTTCTTCATCTTGTCCGAGCGACTGTCCATTGCAGACGTTTGCACCGAGGCCAGCGTTTGCAAAGTTGCTTCGGTTGACGCCATCTCAGATGCGAAATCAGATACGTCGAGCGGTACGGCCGCAATGTCCAGCGGAACGTCGAGGGGTATCGGTTCCGCCATGTCAAACGACTCGGTCATCTCGACTGGCTCAGATGCGTCCTCAACGACTTCCATCTCGCCAGGATCAATCTGCTCAATCGAGAACTCTTCGATCTCCGGACCTTCCTCGCCGGTCGCGGTCGCAGAGAGCACATTGACCATGCGAACCGGATCGCTGAGAGAAACGAGCCCGAGGGCCAGTAGAATTCCGACGTGCAGGAGTGTGCTGATCAGCCAAGCAGGGGCGTCATCCAGGAACCCGAATCGACTCGGTGCATACAGTTCGTCATTGTTGTCGTCTTCAACGACCTTCAAGTCGGTACGTTGAATGTCGAGTTCGGGACGCAGTTGTTCCGTCGTTGACGACATATCGAATCCGAAGTCTCGGTGCAAAGTGTGTATTGGGCTGGCTAGCTGCCGACTAAAAGATCTGTGTGCTTAGGTCGCGTGCGTTTTCGCTAGCTCGCTATTATAGGAGCGATGTCATCCTTTCGCAGCGAGCACCGAAGGTGCTTTTGCTAAACGGCCATGAACAGCAATTGTACCCAGCAAGACTGGTTCCGAATCCTGCCTCGATCGGATTAGAATCCGCAGGTCTCAACGAACCACGACACGACCACCAGTATCGGTCATGCCGGCCTACGATCGGTCCTAAAAGCTGATGTTGTTGATATTTCACCGATAACAAAATACGTTCCCCGCAACACACCTCCTGAGAGCTAGAAAGAAACTCCTCGCATGAACGTCAATGAATATTTTGATGGTAAAGTCAAGTCAATCGGTTTTACCAATAGTGAAGGGCGTGTCACCTCTGGCGTGATGCAAGAGGGTGACTACGAATTCGGCACCACTGAGAAAGAGTTGATGAAAGTGGTCTCCGGCACGATGCAGGTAAAACTGCCCGGCGAAGGGAACTTTCGAGCGGTTGCCGCCGGCCAAGAATTCCGGGTCGATGCCAATGAGAAGTTTCAAGTTCGTGTGGACGAACCTACCGCGTACCTGTGCTTCTACAGCTGAAGACTAGGATATTTTGGCCAACGCGTCGCTGTCGGCGGGGAGCGAAACGTCTTGATCGACCACCCTCTTACCTTTTCGCGATCGGGACTCTTGCAGGTCTTCGATTTTCTTCACGACGTATTCGACTTGCGTCTGCAGTTCACCTGCATGTTCCAGGAAGTCTCCCAGTCGGTTTAGCGAGTCTTCGCTAGATGTAGCGATGATTTCAATACGCCCGATTGAAACTCGCTCGGCTTCTTCGCCTATGCCGCGTGTAACGAACAAAGGGACACGAACCAGACTCTGCATTGCAGGTTCGGGTAGTCGAACGCTTCGCCATGTGGCGTGGTAACTCTCATGGAGCCATGCCATGTTGACGTCAATCTTAACGCTAGCGAGACACTGACGTTCAGCGAAGTCCACCAAAGGTTCCCAAACCTCTTGCCAAGGACCGTCGCCTTGAACCTTGACCGATCGTTCCTGTTTCTTGATTTCACAGACTTGTGGGCGGACCATGAATGAGCTTGCAAAATGTCGAGCTCGACCGGCGATAAGCCGAAACTCGGAATAGCCGAAGGTTCGCGTGCTTACCATCGCAGCAAGCACGGCAATTGCTCCAAGTGGAGCAATCCACGGCTTGTGCAGCCACGTCGACGCGATCGCCGCAGCTGAACTCACCGAGCAAGCGGCCGCAACAATCCAAAGGGTGCCAGCCCTGCCGAACTTCTCGTTGAGTAGATGGTGCATGTGGCCACGGTCGGTCGCGTAAATGCTCCGTCCTGTCAGACGTCGGCGTACGATTGCCGCGAGTGAATCGAATAGTGGCAGGACGAGAATGGCGAGCGGTGCCGCTGCGAATGCGGTTGTCTCTTTGTGTGAACACCACATGGACAATACGCCCACGAGCAAGCCGATCATCATACTGCCGGCGTCGCCGAGAAAAATGGACGCGGGGGGACGGTTGTAGATCAAAAAGCCAGCGAGTGCTCCACACAGTGAAAACGCCGCGATCACGTTGAGCGCTGCGTTTCCGTTGAGCAAACTGACGATGGCCAAACTGCCCGAAACAAAAATGCCAACCGTTGTTGCCATTCCATCTGCACCATCGAGAAGGTTCAGTGCGTTGATGCAAAGAAGCAACCAGAGAACGCTTACTGGGATGGCGAAGATTCCCAACGGAACATCGATTCCCATCAAGCCGACCACGT
>JBICHZ010000064.1:0-19906 GCA_043101355.1 Rhodopirellula sp. JB044 | reverse complement strand
CGGCTTCCTGACGACCGGGGATCCCGATAAGGCCGTGAACTATGGTGCCGCTCACGGTGCCCTCGCCATGACCACGCCCGGTGACACCACGATGGTCACCGTGCAGGAAGTCGAAAAGGTGATGGCCGGAGGCGGCGCACGTGTCGTCCGCTAGTTGTTTCTGCCAACGGTTTTTCAGGTGGTCGATCTTTGCGAAAATACACCACGGCCTACCCAAGCCGATCCGCACCCCGAATTAGTTCGGGCGAGCGTTCCCAGCACGCCGCCCACCAATCCCCATTTGCAGGCCGGGCAACCAACAATCGCCCATAACGTGGCAGTCATCGCCGTTATCCGGTTGACACCCGAACCCGAGCGACTATTTTGTTAACAATCTACATGTGACAAAATCGTGGTTCAGCCGGCATCGCGTCCGGCAATCACGCTCCCACCGCACTGAATACCAATGATTCGCCATTCGGGTTCTCGCACGTTCGCCAATCCCGCGAACGTTTTTCGGCTGGCTGCCGCTAGTCGCCGCTCTTCTTACGCTCCGCCGATTCGAACCAAATCGACTCCCGTCGCGGCAGCGTTGACCTTTTCGAGGTCGCCGTACTGTGTCGCGATCGTGTTGGGGATGTTGTTCGCGTTGCCGGCACCGGCACACGCTAGCGAGCCAGAGTCACAGGAAATCCTGTTCGATTTCGAAGACGATGCGTCGATGTCGCGAATCGAATCGCGTGGTATCGAAATCAGCCGCGTTGATGGTGCGTCTGGCTCGCGACTCTTGCTTCATTCTCGCCATGATTTGGACTGGCCAGGGATCACGCTCAAACCGCAGTCGAGTTTTTGGAATGGTGCCCCGTATCAACGTCTCGCACTCGACGTGCAGAACACCGGCGAGCACGCTTTCGAATTGGGGCTGCGGATCGACAACCCGGGAGGAGACGGACAGAGCAATAGCGTTACGAAAATGACGTTCGTCAAACCCGGTGACTCGGTCACCGTTTCGGCGAACTTGTCTGACACACCGTGGCAATTCTCCAGCCCGTTGAAATTGGAAGGAATGCACGCGGCACCCGGACAGCAATCGATTGATCCGGCGAAGATCAACGAGGTCATTCTGTTTCTGCGAACGCCTAGCGAAGACCACGAGTTCGCAATCGACAACGTTCGATTCGAACAACCCGTCGAAGTTCTCGATCCAGAAACGTTCCTGCCGTTCATCGACGAGTACGGGCAGTTCATCCACGGCGATTGGCCGGGCAAGATTCATTCGGACGAACAACTCCATCAGTACCGTGACCAGGAAGCCAATGTCTTGGCAGAGAGCACCGGGCCGACTTCGTTTAATCGGTTTGGTGGATGGAAGGACGGTCCGCAGCGTGATCCTGCCAAGTTCTTTCGAGTCGAGAAACATGATGGCGTTTGGTGGCTGATCGATCCTGACGGATGTCGATTTTGGTCGCACGGCATCGACTCGGTTTCCACTCGCTTCGGTGGCACCGGAACGCAGCACCGCGAGACTTACTTTCGGAATTTGCCCTCCAAGGATTCACCGCTCGGTCAGTTTTACTTTCAGAGCACCTGGGCATTCGGGTTCTACGCGAACCGAATTCCTTTTGAAATGTACAACTTCTACGCGGCGAATTTGTTTCGCAAATACGGCGAGAATTGGAAGTCCGAATTCGCACAAACCGCTCATCGGCGATTGCGACATTGGGGCATGAACACACTCGCGTCTTGGTCGGACCCGGACGTGTATCTGCATCGCAAAACTCCCTACGTTGCGTTCTTTCGAGCCGAGAATTGCCCGACGTTACAGGGAGCCGAAAAGCGATGGACCACCTTCGTGGATGTGTTTGATCCTCAGTTCCGCACGGCGGTAATCGAGGGGATCGAAACGTGTCAGGAATCGCTTGGCGATCCATGGTGCATCGGATTCTATGTTGATAATGAGTTGTACTGGGGCAACAACGAATCTTTGGCCCTGTGGACTCTTGCGTGCCCACCAGAACAAGCCGCCAAGAAGGTGTTCATCGAGCAGCTTCGCAACAAATACAAAACCGTCGAAGAACTCAACGCGTCTTGGGGCACCGAGCACGACTCGTGGGACGCTCTCGCCGCCGCGACCCAAACGCCAAATGTCGAAAATGCCTCCGAAGACCTGCTCGCGTTCTCCAAACAGTTCGCGGAGACCTATTTCGGAACCGTTAAAGGCGAGCTCGCGAAGGCAGCACCCGGGCAACTGTATCTGGGTTGTCGATTTATCTGGTACTCCGATGTCGCGTTGCGGGCGGCGAGCAAATTCTGCGACGTCGTCAGTTTCAACCAATATCGCTACAGCGTCGCGGACCTCCAACTTCCCGAAGGCGAAGATAAGCCGATCATCGTCGGTGAGTTCCACTTCGGTGCTCTCGACCGTGGCCTTTTTCACCCGACGAAAGTCCCCGCGAAGAATCAAGAACATCGGGCGGAGTGCTACAAAAACTTCTTGAACACGGCACTGAAAAACCCACGTGTCGTCGGCACTCACTGGTTTCAGTACACGTCCGAACCGACTGCGGGGCGAGGTGATGGTGAAAACTATCAAGTCGGCTTTGTGGACAATTGTGACACGCCCTACCCCGAAACCATTGCCGCCGCCCAAGAGATCGGTGCGAACATGTACCAGCTTCGATCGAATAACCCGTAACTCCTGTCCCCGTAGTCTGTACCTCGCCGCCCGCAGCGAGCTCTGCGTTCTCGACGCATTCTACTCAGGTGCAACTCCCCACACCTTGGCATCACTCCCCATGGTTCTCCAATGACAATCGCCAAACACTTCGTGCCTTTGATTCTTCTTTGCCTTGTCAGCACCGTATCAGCTCAGACGACGCCCTATTTCGTCGACGGTGAAGACCCTCGGCCGTCGGACAAAACGTGGGAACTGGTCGATCTGATGTCCGACGATTTCGACGGAAACCAACTGGATGAATCGAAATGGGACAGCGATCCCAAATCGAGAGGCTGGGGCTGGATCGGTCGCCCACCAGGATTGTTCCAACCCGAAAGCGTCGCGGTCAAAGAGGGCAACCTCTGCGTGACCGTCGGAGTCCTCGATTCACCGCAGACCATCAACGATCACGAATTCAAATACCACGGTGCGATCGTTCGCTCGATCCATCCTGGCCGAGTCGGTTGGTACTACGAATGCCGCATGAAAGCGAACCATACCGAAATGTCGTCCACGTTTTGGTTGATGACAAAAGGAAACGTTCCCAAAAGACTCGAGTTCGATATTCAGGAGTGCGTCGGCCGAACCACCGAGCTGACCCACAGTTGGGGACGCAATTGGAATCAGATCTTTCATTCCAACGCGATCGAGCGTCCCACGAAAGAGCGTCCTGAAAAGGTGCAAATTCAAGGTTCGGTTAAAACGGGGACCGAAAACTGGGAGCGATACTACGTCTACGGAGCGTGGTGGAAATCGCCTCGCGAACTGCGTTTTTATCTCGACGGCAAATACGTTTACTCTCTCAAACCGGGCGTCGATTGGGACGTTCCCTCCTACTATCAAATGGCGATCGAAACCTATGACTGGAATCCGGTGCCGGAGGATGGCGGATACGTCGCCACCATGTCCGAAGATGAACGAACCACGCGTTACGACTGGATCCGCACATGGCGATTGAAGTAGCCCGCTGTGTTTCTTGCCTGGTTCACTCTCGAATCGTTTCGCAACCCTGTTTTCTCACACGTTTTACTCGCACCCGCATCGGCTCCATGAATTGCTTACTGTCCCCGTCACGAATATTCTCGTCCGTTGTTGCACTCGCGATGTGCCTTTCGTGTGCGGCGTTCGCCGATGAGTTCCAAGGACGTGTGGTCGACCGTGAATCACAAGCGCCTCTTGCCGGGCTGACAGTTCGCCTCGTCGAGGACGAGTTGTCGACGAAGACCGACGATAACGGCAACTTCCAAATCAACGCCAGCGATTCGGCCGCCAAAACAATTCGGGTCGAGAGTGCCGGATACATGTTCGATGAGAAACAGAACGTGTCGCCCACCGAGGAGATCGAGTTCAAACTTCGAAAGCGGAAAGATAGCGCCGCCACCATCCGCGAGCAACATTACCTGGCCAACGGGTGCGAAGTCGACAACCCCGCCAAACCGGAATGGAATATCGCCTTCACCGCGTCGCTACTCAAAGGCGATCTCGCTCCCGATCCGACGTACACGCGTCGTGACCCGAGTTCGGTCATCCTCGTCGATGGAACGTACTATGTTTGGTACTCGTACAGTCTCACACACGACACTACCAAACTCGCCCCGTGGGATCTGAATGACTTGTACTTCGCCACATCGGCCGACGGGGAGACGTGGAAGGAACAGGGCCTCGCGGTTGGCCGTGGCCCCGAGGGATCGTTTGACCATCGTTCGGTATTCACCACGGAAATCTTTGTTCACGACGGAGTCTACTACCTGGTCTATCAAGCCGCCGCCGATTCCGACGGGATCTATAACCGCAACGTCGTCGGGATGGCTCACGCCCCATCGCCCGATGGTCCGTGGACCAAACTCGAAGAACCTGTCCTCACGCCCACTTACACCGAGCAACTCTTCTTCGACAATAACTGTGTTCACGACCCGTGCCTGATTCACTTTCGTGACAAGTTTTACCTTTACTACAAAGGCGAATGCAATTGTCGCGATAACGACGACTGCCAACGATGGTGCAACCCATGCTGCGGTCTTCGCAAACAGGTCAAATGGGGAGTTGCCATCGCGGATTCGCCCACCGGACCGTTCGTCAAATCGCAATCCAACCCGATCACCAATACGGGACACGAAGTCATGGTTTGGAAGTACGGAAACGGGATCGCGATCCTTCAGCATCAAGACGGTCCCGAGGCCAAGACGATTCAGTATGCCGAAGACGGGTTAAACTTCGAGATCATGGGGACGGTGGAAAACATGCCCGAAGCCGCCGGACTCTTTCGCCCCAACGAACCGGGTGGCACACCTCACGCGGGTGTTCAATGGGGGCTGAGCCATGTGTTGAAATGGAACGCGGGCCCCAAAGGTTGGATGTACATTCAGAAGTACCAGAAGGTCGAGTAGCATTCCACGTGCGTCGTTGACTCGATGGGAAACCAAACGTTGGCTACTCCCACGACGCGGCGTCATCGTCAACGAGTTCACATCATGAAGTTCCACGTTCGCCACGCACTCTGTCTTGCGTTTTTATTGACTGCCCTCCTTACCTCCCCGGCGCGCTGCGGTCATCCGGACCGAGTCGTGGACTTCAATGCGGGTTGGCGTTTTTCGCTCCAATCCGAGGACGCGTACTCGAAAACTCACGATGACTCGCACTGGCGAGAGTTGACGCTCCCTCATGATTGGAGTGTCGAATCACCATTCCAGGAAAACCTCGAAGGCTGCACTGGTTATTTGCCCGGTGGCATCGGTTGGTATCGCAAACACTTCTCGAAAACAGTCAGCCAAGACGAACTCGTCTACCTGCATTTTGACGGTGTTTATAACCGCGCCGAGGTTTGGCTCAACGGAACCCGGTTGGGGTTTCATCCATACGGATACACGCCGTTCTATTTCGACATAACCTCCTTGTTGAACAGTTCCGGCAAAGACAATGTTCTCGCGGTGAAGGTGGATCACTCCCGCTACGCAGACAGCCGTTGGTACACCGGATCGGGCATCTACCGAGATGTCAAACTGATCACGACCAACAAACTGCATGTTCCCATTGATGGAACCTTCGTGACGACCTCGATCACTTCACCGAATCAGGCATCGGGTGAGATTCAGATCGAAATTCAAAACAAATTTGATACCGAGAAGCAGTTTGAACTTACAACGACGATCTCCGATGACTTGGGCGCTGTCGTGGCAACCGAAACGTCGACTTGCCAAGTCGCCGCCTCCGCCACGCAAACGTTTCACCAATCATTTGCCATTCAATCACCACGGTTGTGGTCGCTCGATACTCCGCATCTTTACACCGCGACCACATCGGTCACGCAGAATGACCGTGTCGTCGACCGCTACCAAACTAGGTTCGGCATTCGGGAGATTCGTTTCGACCCAGAGAACGGGTTCTTCCTCAACGGGAAACGCACTGCGATTAAAGGCGTTTGCCTTCATCACGATGGCGGTCTCGTCGGGGCTGCCGTTCCCGAGGGAGTTTGGAAGCGGCGTTTAGCAAAGTTGAAATCCGCCGGTTGCAATGCAATTCGCACCGCGCACAATCCCGCCTCGAAAGAGTTCCTTAACCTGTGTGATGAGATGGGATTGCTCGTCCAAGAGGAGTTCTACGACGAGTGGGACAATCCCAAAGACAAACGCCTCAACATGGTGGAGCAGCACGACGACCGAATCACGCGAGGCCACGCGGAGTTCTTTCAGGAATATGCGGAACGAGACTTGAAGGCGACGATGCGGCGAGACCGTAACCATCCGTGTATCATCCAGTGGAGCATCGGGAACGAAATCGAATGGACCTATCCCCGCTACCGCCAAGCCTCCGGTTACTTTGACGCCGATGCGTCAGGGAATTACTTCTGGACGCCCCCGCATTTGATTCCAGAAGAGATCAAGGAACGATTCCGCGAAACGCCCGCCGGTAAATATGTTTTAGCGGAGACTGCTCGGAAGCTGTCGCGGTGGACCAAGGAAATGGACACGACCCGTCCGGTTGTTTCCAACTGCATCCTGCCTTCGGTTAGCCACGTTACCGGATACGCCGACGCCCTGGACGTTGTCGGATACAGCTATCGTCGTGTGGTCTACGATTACTCGCGAACACATTTTCCCGACACGATCGTGATGGGGACGGAAAACGTCCCTCAGTGGCATGAGTGGAAAGCCGTGATGCAGCGGCCTTTTGTTGCCGGTCTGTTCCTTTGGACCGGCGTTGATTACATGGGCGAGTCACATGAGGACTGGCCTCGCAAAAGCGTACTGAGCGGGCTGCTCGATACAGCAGGGTTTGAAAAGCCGTCTTTCCACATGATGAAAACACTGTGGTCGGATGATCCGCATGTGTTTCTCTGCACCCAACCGCTCGCGGATTCAAAGTATCAACTCGATCCAGCGAGCGGAGTTCTTGTCGGAAAGACCAGTGGTGATTGGGAACGACGCACCTGGATTTGGCACGACGTCAACCGTCATTGGAATTACCAACCGGAGGAGGAAATCGTCGTGGAGGTGATTGCCAACAGCGACCGTGTCGAACTTTTTCTTGACGACCGATCGCTCGGGATCAAAAGCCTTTCGGACTTCCCCGATCGAATTTTCAAATGGCTCGTTCCGTTCTCCGCCGGTACACTCGAGGCCCGCTTCGTCGAGTGTGACGTGACACATTCCGATCGACTTTCAACCGCAGGGGAACCGACCGAGATCATTCTTTCGAGCGACACCGATCTGTTGCGTTCCGATGGAAAGGACGTTGCGCATATCGTCGCCCAGTTGGTCGATGCCGATCGAAACCCAGTGCGGAATCAGGAACTCGAAATCACATTCGAAATCGAAGGCAACGTCACAAAACTTGGTGTCGACAATGGCTCCGGGATTACCGTCGATGAGTATCAGTCCGATCGCGTCCCGACTCATCAAGGGCGATGTCTGACGATTGTTCAGTCGAAACGCACACCGACCCAAGCCGTCATCCGAGCACGAGCAGGGAAGCTCCGCAGCAAACCGATGACGATCGAAGTCAAATAGAAATGCCGAGTCGAACGCTTTGCGAGAATGTGTCGCGGAACCTCGATTTTTCTTTCGCAGTTACCGCTCTCGCATTCTCAACGGACATTCACTTTTACTGGTTTGCTTTCCAGTCCGGCCGCTCGCGCCCGCACGACACACTCACCTCGCGTTAATCCCGATTGAACAATTGCCATCGCCCGCCCATGGTGCGACGTGACGGTCGGTTGATGGTGAGGTTCGACGTTCTTCTCCCAGCCATTGTCCACCGCGAGAAGTTTAGCCGCACCCTGAACTTCGAACGTCACGGGGACATCATCGGTGCAGATCCGTCGCCCCGCGCGATCCACCAAAACGGCACGCACGTGAGCGACGTCATAACCATCGGCCTTGAGACAATCGCTGTCGGAAACCAATTCAATTCCCGCCAATTCGCCGGCTGTTGAAATTGAGTAAGACCGAGTGGCACCGTTGTGATGAACCGCGGTCACCGACAGTTCGCCTTCTTCGAACGGCACCATCCATTTGATGATATTGTCATCGGGAAAATCTTCCAGACGTTGCTTGCCCAGACTACGTCCGTTAAGAAACAGTTCCGCTTCCTCGCAGTTGGTATAAACCTGAACCACGATGTTTTCTCGCGAGCGGTAATTCCAATGTTCGTTAACGGGATACCATTCCCACTTCCGCAGAGCACTCCAGTAGGGAGGTTCGTGCATCTTCATCTCGAACTGCCAACCGTCCTCTTCCGAATAGGTGTACTCAGACTCGGATGCGGGCGTGGTGACCATGTAGACCTTCGGTTCGTCTTTCCACAGACACTCGAAGAAGTGTCCGCGTGGAGTCTGGAACCCCGCGTAGTCGAAGAAGGAAAGGTTGAGTCCCTTTCGTGGCCAAGGACCGGCTTCTCCCAGATACGCAAAGCCGGTCCACGCGAACATGCCGCTAACAAACTCGCGGTCGCGGACGGCTTTCCATTCTGAATAGGCACCCCAGTTCTCGGAACCGATGATTTTCAGTTGCGGATAAGTCGCATGTGCGGTGTCATAGCATTCGGCTCGATAATTGAATCCTGCGATGTCAACCGCATCGAAGTATCCGCTCACCGCCGAAATGCTCGGCCGCACACTCCCGCACGTCACTGGTCGACTCGTGTCTTCCTCTTTCACCCACGTGGAAAGTTGTTGAGCGATGGCGGCGAGCGGGTCTTCGCCTTCGATGACTTGATCCAGTTCTCGTTTGACGATAGCAGGATCAAACACCGGTACGTTCTCACCTTGCACCGAATCCGGGTTCAAGCGTGCAAATACTTGTGAATAATGCGGGAACGTCCATTCGATTTCGTTTCCGATGCTCCACATAATTACCGATGGGTGATTGAAGTCTCGACGTATCAGGTCCTTGAGGTCGCGTTCTGCCCACTCGTCGAAGTGATTCGTGTAGCCATCAGTAGCATCCATCGTTTCATCCGGATGATCGCCGAGATACCGGATACTCTTTGCTTTCGGACGATCCCACTCGTCAAAGAACTCGTCCATCACGAGCATTCCCATCTCGTCACACAGGTCCATCAATTCGACCGAATGCGGGTTGTGCGACATTCGTATCGCGTTCACACCAATCGACTTGAGTTTCGCAAGCCGATACTTCCAAACCGCTTTGGGGACGGCGGCCCCGATCGCCCCGGCGTCGTGATGAAGATTGACTCCTTTGAGCTTTGTTGGGACATCGTTGAGAAAGAAGCCGTGATCCGCATCAAATCGAATCGTACGGATGCCGAACTTCGTTTCGACGCGATCGAGCGATTTTTCCGTATCCGTAACGTTCACAACGAGTCGGTACAGAAAGGGCGATTCGGTGCTCCAACGTTTTGGATCGGGCAACTCGACGTTCGCCTGATAGCCATCGTTTTGTTTCGATAATCGAACGATCTCCGACACACGGTCGTCACCTTCGAAAACACAACACGCAACGATCGGTTCTCCCGCAGTCGTTGTTTGAGTCGAGGAGGTCTCAACGTCGACGCGAACGTTGATTGCGGCGTGGTCCTCGCGGACCAGTGGCGTTGTGACTCGCACGCCCCACTGAGGAATATGCGTCGCTGCCGTTTTGACCAACCGAACGTTGCGGTAGATCCCCGAGCCCGTGTACCACCGCGAGTCGACATAGGCGGAGTGATTCACCTTTACGGTGATTTCATTCGTCGAATCTCCGAATCGTAGATGCGGCGTCACGTCGTATGAGAAACTGCTATAGCCGTTCGGTCGAAACCCGAGATGATGCCCGTTGATCCACACGTCCGACCGACAGTAAACGCCGTCGAATTCGATACGGATGTTTCGGCCGCGGTCTGATGCCGGCAATCGAAATGACTTGCGATACCACCCGATTCCTCCGGGCAGGAATCCCGTGCTCGCCGCCGTTTCTTCCTGGCGATACGATTCCCGGACGCTCCAATCGTGTGGCAGGTTGATCTTTCGAAATGGCAGGTTTGCTTCAGGGATATCGGCGGCAGAACAGTCCGAACGATCGCACTTCGCAAACAACCATCCGAAGTTGAAGTCTTCGGTCACACGAGGTGGCGGGTCCTCGAAACCACTAGCCCATTGGTGATCGCTGTGCACCGCGTGGTCATTGCCTGCGACGCGGTCTGAGATCGCCACAAAGGTCACCGCGATCAGAACCCCGATCAACCTGTTCATCACATTCTCGATTATCTAGAGCTGTTTGAGTTTGGAAAAGATCTCTGCACTTTGGAAAGTTGCTTTTTGCCCCAGCAAACGTTCGATACGCAGCACCTCATTCCACTTCACCATTCGCTCGCTACGTGCGAACGAACCTACTTTGAGTTGTCCGGCGTTGGTCGCGACAGCGAGGTGACAGATGAACGCGTCTTCGGTCTCGCCGCTGCGCGCGGACACGATCGGCAGCCAGCCGGCTTGTTGAGTCAACTCGATGGCGTCGATCGTTTCGGTCACGGTGCCGATCTGATTCAATTTGATCAGAACACTGTTGGCTGCCTTGCGTTCGATTCCTTCTTTGATCCGCTTTAGATTGGTCGTGAAAAGATCATCGCCGACGATCTGAACGCGTTCGCCGACCGCTTGGTTGATTCTGTTCCACCCGTCCCAATCGGTATCGGCGGACGGGTCTTCGATCGAGATGATCGGATACCTTTCGCACCAATCGATCAACAATGCCGAAAACTCTTCGGAACTGAAGCTTTTGTTTTCCAAACCGAATCGATAGGTCTGTGCCTTTTCGTCGTATAAATCACTGGCCGCGATGTCGAGCGAAATGGATGCCTCTTTCCCTGGCGTGTAGCCCGCACGCTGCATCGCTTCGACGAGGACCTCCAACGCGTCTTCGTTGTTCTCAAACTCCGGCCAATATCCCCCTTCGTCCGCGAGACCGTAGTACTTGTTGCGTTCTCGCATCAAATCCCCCGCGGCGTGGTAGACGTTGAATGTGATTTCGAGCGTCTCCGCGTAGTTTCTCGCCCCAGTCGCAATGACCAAGTAATCCTGGACGTCAGTTCGCCAGTTCGCGTGAGCACCGCCTCCGATGATTTGGATTTCTGGCAATGGTAGCTGTGTCCCTTTTCCGCCGCCAATTGACTCATAGAGCGGCACGCCGCGTTCGTTCGCCGCCGCATTGGCGACCGCCATCGACACACCCAAGATCGCGTTCGCACCCAATCGAGTTTTGTTCGGTGTGCCATCGAGCCCGATCATGGCCCGGTCGATGCCCGACTGATCGAAAACGTCATGCCCAGACAGAAGCGATGCGATCTCGGTGCGAACGTGTTCAACGGCCTTAAAAACTGATCTTCCGCGAAAAGACTTTGGGTCGCCGTCACGCATTTCGAGTGCCTCGAACTGCCCCGTCGACGCTCCACTCGGAACAAGTCCGTAGCCTTTTATTCCACTGGCCAAACAAACCTCGACTTCCACCGTTGGCATGCCACGCGAGTCGTAGATCTGATAGGCGTCAAGCGATTCAATCTTCATTCATTCAATAAGGGTTGGAGGTTTCGAAACCATTGGCTGTGTGTTTGGTCGAGGTCGGTCGGTCCAGACGCGATTTGCGACCGGGCAAATTTTCGGACGACGCTCTGCTTTTGCGGATCGAGGTACTCAACGGGGCTCTTCCCATCGACCCTCGCCAACATCAACATCGGCAGCAACGTGGCAACGTTGTCTTCCACTGCCGCCCAGTGCGACGGATTCTTTCCGCGATAGCCCACGCGAACTTCCGCGATCATTGCGTCCAAAGGCAACCGCCGGGAAGCGTGGTAGATCGACTTCAGATACAAGTGATTGATCAGGAACGCGAAGTCGAACGCGGCATCGGCGTAGCATGCGACCTCGCAATCGAGCGGGACAACTCGGGTGTCTCGGTGCAAGATATTCTTCGGGCTATAGTCACCGTGGATCAGACACTGACGACTCTTGGTCAGACGCTCTGCTTCGATGAGCAATTGTGGTTCGAGATCCGGGTTTTTGTCCGCCGCACGACGTAGATACGGATCGATTCGGAGTTGATCAAAATTGGCAATGGTGTCGAATTGCTCGGCGACCTTGGGATCTCCCCACGTGGTCGCGTGGATCTCGCCGAGTAATTCACCGACGCTTCGTGCGAGCGTTAGGTCACACTTCCCGTCGAGCAGTTCCTGTTTCCAATTGCTGAAGCCGTCGAGATACTCCATCGCGAACACACCGCCCTCGGCATCACAGCGGTAGATCTCTGGCATCGCATCGGGACGAAACCCGGCAACATACCGCATAAACGCCTGCTCGCTCTGGTTGCGAGATGTGTCGGCGAACCAATCCTGCTGCACCTTGAGTTTTTCTAAGGCGCGTTTGACAACAAAACGACGATCGCCATCGCGAACCAGATAAATCTCGCTCGAGACACCACCGGTCAACGGCGTCAGCGTCGGGGATTGCGATTGCAGAAAACCGCGGTCACGCAGCATGTTTTCAAACGAAGTTGTCATCTCGCGTCGCCTTTCATGCCTTGCTACCGTCGCGACGCATTGTGCCTTTGCAATTCGCGAAAGCACTGCAACATGATTGGCCTTTGCAAATTCCCGCACAGGCACGTTTTTCCAATGACTGTCGCTTCTCGATCATCGCGTTAGCGTGCGTAACTGAGTTCGGTGGCGGTCAATTCGCTGTCGTTTTGAAGATCCCGCTTGGGAGCGATGGCGAGTTTTTGAAGATCGCCGTGGTACGCTTTGACCGCTTCTTCGGCAGTGATGTTTCCGTCGACGATCGCACGGAGATATTTCACCATCGTTAGCGGGTGTTCGGCGTCTTTGATTTTGCGTCCATAGAGTGCCACGCGGGCGCCGTATTTCTGCGCTTCGGAGAGTTGCTTGAACGCGTCGTAGGTCGTCCCACTGCCACCGCCGAGGATGCCGACAATCAAATCCGAATCGTACGCCGCTAGCTCCTCCATTGGCTTGGGGCCGAAGTAAGGGATCTTCAAGAATTTCGGCCAGTGAGCACGTCCCACGCCCGCTAATGCTCGCACTAGGGAGTCATTGACGAATGCCGGAATGTTATCCGGCGCGATGCCACAATCTTCCACGTTCGGAGCGAAGACTTCCAGGAAGTATTCAAACCCACATGCAGCGGCGTCGGTTCGAAATGCTTTGAACGCAGCCAAACTGTTGTAGTCGGCATCGAGATCGTTGTTGAACGTGATCGAATAAAGTCCCAAATTGACGACCGGTTCTCCATCGCCCGGTGCGGTCAGGCTGCCGTACTGCGCCTCGTGGAGATCGCTCGATCGGAACGCCCTCGATGGCAGATCGCGATAGTTGGCCACGCGGCTGATCCAAACATCGGTTGTGTCGTTTGCCCGAATGGCCGGCGTGACCGGACTGCCGGCGAACAATTGGTCACGATGGGCGAGCACGCTCATTGCTGAATTGGACGCCAGTAGAATATCGATGTACCCACTCGCGACCATTTCCCGCATTTGATCCAGGAATTCCGGCATCGAATAAAATCGATCTCGCCCGTCGTCGGGGTAAGGACGCCCCGGTGCGGCGATTCCCCACGCCATGTCTGCGTCTTTGGCATCGGCGATGATGAAGTCATTCGCGTCAGGATTGCGACGTAAGTTGTCGAGTTTCTTATCTAAGGTTTTCAAATGCCTGTTCCTATCTAGTTTTCAATCTGACCGATCGCCCAACGTCGGAGAAACTCGATGAGTTCCTGCCAGGATGCACTTTTGCCTTGACGCACGAAGTACCCCGAACTCGCACAACCGAGACGCAACCGGTCCGCCACGTTCAGGTCCAATAACAGTCCTGCGAGATAGCCCGCGTTGAATCGGTCACCCGCCCCGACGCTTCTTTTGGGCTTCACGCAAAAGGGGCCAATAACCGTTTGAGTCTCGTCCCGGGTCGCCGACGTTGCTGAATCGACGAGGTGGATGCTCGCCTCGCTGATACCGGCTTCTTCGCGGATTCGGTTTGCCAATTGCTCCCATGCTTCGGCACTCTGTCCGCCTTCAGGCCATCCAAACGCTCGGCCGATTTGGTTCGCCTCGTTTCCGTTGACACTGAGTGTTGCTCGGCCGACCGTTTCGAATCGCGCGAGCGAATGAACCAACTCGACGAGTGACTGCGTCGTCCGGCTTGCGGGATCGGCGAGGTCGAAAAAGAAATGCGGTCGGTGCGTCATTCCCGCAAACACTTCCTCGACGAGAAAGTTCCAACACTGCGTCATGTACGGATACACGGACCAACTCGTAAACGCGATGCCACTGGCCCGTTCGCATGCGGCTCGAAAGACACCGTCGGCAAATTGTTCGCGAAGATAGTCGGGTGTGAAATTGGCAAAGTGACTGACGGCGCAAAACATCAGCTTGCCGTCATCGAACTCTGTCACGATCGCTCGCCCCGGATCCATTCCAAGAGAATAGACCACCTCGCATTTCTCAATAAAATCTTGGAAGACCGAATGCGGGGGATTACCGACGCCAGAGAACGCAACCAACGGGATTCCCATCGTCGCGATGCCATCGCCCATGTTCACTGTACAGCCGCCCGCCGTGACTTCCTCGCAGACGAATTCCCGTAGCCCGCTACGACCGCTCGCTGCGGCAGACCAGGCACCGAAGTCGGCAATCGTCGGCATCGGTTGATAAGATTCCGGCGAGTGGCGTTGACCCACGATGCGAATGGATTCGTCAACGAAGGCATCAAACCCCATCACCACCGGCAGATCATGAAGCGTCGACTCTCTTTCGGCGAGACAATCGGCCAATGTCTGGCAGGCGTCGCCGTGTTCCTGACTCTTCATATTCAACGGCTCAATCCATAGTTGGCGTCGGACTGGCGAAGCGGCACTTCGGTGAGTGAGCAGAAATGATTCAGCATTCTCAATTCCTCATGCCAGTGCCCGTATCCGACGCTCCAGTGGTGATCGAGCCCGGCGTCGAAAATCGTTCCCATGATTTGCCCGATGCTGGCCTTGCTCGTTGGTTTCATCAAACCGTAGGTACCGCGGTAGTCCAGTTCGGTATCCACGAATTCACCTTCAAAGGCGAACCATTTTGTCGCGTCAGGAGCTTGGTATCGCATTGCCGTGATCGGCCCGTTGGCCAACAAAAACTCGAGCATCAAACCGACCGCGGTTTCGGGATCGCCGTTTTCAAGAATCGAATGCCGAGTCGCTGAAAACGGAGTGCCCGGTTTTAACAGTCGAGTCGGGGACGCACCGCAGTGCCAAATCCCCAATCGATTTTCGGGCACCTTCCACAGCGACAAATCCATCATTGTCGGAACCGCGTCGCCGTTGGACAACAACCACAACGCGAGCGACGACAGCAGCCCGTTCATCTCGCCTTCTTCGGCGACGCAGAAGCCATAGTCGTTCATCATCGAAACCGAACCGTCGATCGCGCACTGATAGCAATCAAACAACTCCGGCCAACTCTTTACCGTCGCACCGATGTATCCGTGTTCGGCGGCCAAATCGAGGATACCCAGACCAAACCGGTATGTTTGCAATATCTGTTCTTCAGGCACCTGCACCGCCGCGCAGTCGGGATGACTGATCAATGCGTCCTTCAAACGGTTCACGTCCGCATCGGTGAACCGTTTGTTCGCATGTTGATAAACCGCCTCGAGGTCGATCCGGTCGAACCGACAACCGAGGTTCCGCATCACCGCGAGTTCATCCACCTCGCCGTCATAGAACGCCGTCACCCGTGAACCACCGGCGTGCAGTAATTTCGCGTGACGAAACTGATCTCGTGCAAACGCCGCTCGCGAGAACTTCCGCAGAGTCGGATGGGCCGACGGATCGATCTGTTCATGCAACCACGCGTAGGGCACGCCCATCTGCGTCCACATCTGCTGCAGGAAATTCTGGCATGTCAGACTATTGGCTTCGTTGGACGCACCGTTGCCCGGTTCGGGCCACGCCCAAGAAAGCAGCGGCACCTTGTGATCGAGCAACCATCGGCCGAGGTGCGATCCGATTTCACCGGCGGTGTATGCGGCGTGGAAAAAAACGATCCCAGCCAGCCCCTTGTTCAGCTCTCGATCGAGCAGTTCGCAAAGAGCATCGGGATCCTCGAAAGGTTCGTCCGCGCGAACGATTTCCACCGGCAAGTCGGCGGTCGCCGAGCTGATTTCCGCAACCGCCGCGTCGTACCGCCGGCAGGCTTTGTCCCATGGGAAGTGAATCTTCACTCCACAGGCAACCACCAGGATTCGACTCGGCCGGAGCGTCCGGGGTGGCCGCACCAGATCGGAGAGAACATCGTTCAGAATGCCTTTTTCGGGCAACGCATACGGGGGTGTCGTGCTCATTCCGGGAGTATCACAGCAAATCCCGACGGCCACTACGCTTGCGCTCACTCAAACCTATACTATTTTCACCTGTTCTCGCAGAAAATTATCCAGTGGTGTTACCGGAGGCGCCTCGCATGCGAATGATCTACGAAAAAATCACCGCGGATGAGCAGGCTTCGTTTCGGTGCCTTGAGTGGATCGACAAAGACTTCGATTGCCCTCACCATTTCCACCCCGAAGTCGAGATCACGCATATCGTCGCCAGCCGCGGGGAGCGCTTGGTCGGCGACCGGTTCGACAACTACGAACCGGGCGACCTCGCGATGTTTGGTCCCTTGCTTCCTCATCGGTACAAGAACTGGAAATGCCGAAAGTCGCATTCTCGAGTCGTTCAATTCCGACTCGACGCACTCGGGCACGGATTTTTCGAGCTGCCCGAATGCCGAGCGATCCGGCAATTGATTCATGACTCGTCCCGAGGTCTGTGTTTTTCCGATGCGGTGCGCAAGGACGGGTGTCGTATGATGACGCGGTTGTTCAAAACGCCCGTCGGGCCACAGCGGATCAGTCGTCTCGTCGAGTTAATGGATATCCTGAGCAGCGATACTGAACGCGAGCAAATGGCCAGCCATGATTTCATGGCGACGGAAAATCTCGAATCCGACAAACGGCTCGAGCGGATCCTCAGCTATATCGACGCTCACTGGCAGGAAACGATTCCCCTGGCTGAAATTGCAAAAGTCGCGGGCCTTCATCCGCAATCGCTTAGTCGCTATTTTCGCAGACGACTGGGCCGGACGTTTCAGGACTACGTCATCGAACTTCGACTCAGTCGGGCAGCCCGTGATTTGCTCGAGAGCAAACGCACTGTATCGGACATTGCGTTCCACTGTGGATTCAACAACCTCGCCAACTTCAATCGACTCTTCCTGGCGCGCTATCAAATGTCGCCTCGGCAGTATCGTTCCCGATAACAGGCCTCGACGCGAACCCAGAGAGACTTGACCGAGTCAAATCCTCTCTCCGGTTCGCCTGCTTGACCTTTTCGACATCATGTCGCGGCAAGCATTCGGTGTTTCGTTTTCCAATTCCCTATCCGTGTTCGATTCCGTGCTCGACTACGTCAAACTACATTTTGTGATCCTATTGTGGGGGGTAACCGCGGTCCTTGGAAACTTGGTTGACCTCAGTTCCACGCAGTTGGTCTTCGTTCGCAGCCTGCTCGCGAGCCTTTTATTGGCGGCCCTGCTGCGCAAAAACCTCGCGGTTCGTCCACGGGTCGCCCTCCTGTTGATCGGTAACGGGATGCTGCTCGGCGCACATTGGATTTTGTTTTTCGTTGCCGTGAAGATCGCGTCTGTTTCGGTATGCATGATCGGGATGGCGACGGTTTCGTTTTGGACGGCGATTCTCGAACCGATGCTGGTCAGACGTGTCCGTTTCAACGTCATCAACCTGGTGCTGGGCGTGGTTGCTGCGGTCGGGGTAGCGGTGATTTACCAAAGTCACGCGCACTTTCAATCCGGCGTGATCGTTGCCATTGTTGCCGCCGTCTTGGCATGTTTGTTTTCGATCTTCAATGGCCAACTCTTTGGCTGCGCCCCGCCGATTGTGATCGTCTCCTATCAAATGGCGGGATCGACGGTGTTCTGCGCTGGGGCATTGTCAGTTTCGGCTTTGTTTGGTTGGAATCTCTCAACGGGCAGTTGGTCCCTTTCCGCATTGCAGTGGATTTGGATACTGATCCTCGTGGCTGCGTGCACCATTTACGCCTACCACGTGTACATCCAACTGCTCGAACGGTTGAGCGTCTTTACAATTAACTTCGCCAACAACCTCGAACCCGTTTACGGCATCGCACTCGGATCGCTGGTCTTTCACGATCATCGCGATCTCAACACGAGTTTCTATATGGGCGCGGTCGTGATTGCCCTTTCGGTTTTGGTCCAACCGTGGCTCAGTGAACTACGGACGCCGCAGCGGAAATTGCGTGCGCAGTCGTAGACGCAATCGATAGCGTCAGCCCCGATCGACCGCAGGTTGAGTTATGCTGTTGCGAAAACGAAACTATTTTGGAAAGTGTTCCTTCATCATGCGATTGGTATTCACGGCGTTGGCGTGTGCTTTTCTGCTTCCTTGTTTCGCTTCCGCGGAACGTCCTAACTTTGTCCTCTTCATCGCGGACGATGTTTCGCAGGAAGACATCGGTTGTTACGGCAATCCGCATATTCAAACTCCCAACATCGACGCCTTGGCCGGTGCCGGGCTGCGCTTCGACAATGCGTACCTGACAACGAGCAGTTGCAGTCCGAGTCGTTGCAGCATCATCACCGGTCGGTACCCGCACAACACCGGAGCACCGGAACTGCACACCGAATTGCCGGCCGGTTCGGTGTTGTTTCCCGAACATTTGAGGGATGATGGATATTACACGGTGTTGTCAGGCAAACATCACATGGGGCCTAACGCGAACATCGCTTTCTCGCAAATCTCGAAGGGTAAGGGCATTGGCAAAGAAGAGGATTGGGTTGAACTTCTACGCGATCGTCCAAAGGATCAGCCGTTCTTTTGTTGGTTCGCCTCCACGGACGCTCACCGTCCTTGGGGCGTGACGGAAAACACCCCCAGCTACGGTCACGATGATGTGCGAGTGCCACCCTATTTGTTCGATGGTCCACAGACGCGCGAAGATTTGGCGAGTTACTACCACGAGGTGAGTCGATTCGATTTCTTCATCGGTGAGGTCGTTGCCGAGTTGCGGCGTCAGGAAGTTTTCGACAACACGTACGTTATCGTGATGGCGGACAACGGAAGGCCGTTCCCACGCTGCAAAACGAGGCTGTATGACAGTGGCATCAAAACGCCATTTGTCGTTCACGATCCCAGACGATCTGAGCCCGCGACGGTTGACGGACTGATCAGTGCGATAGACGTGTCGGCAACCATTCTCGACCTCGCCAACGTTGAGATTGACGAGCGCATTCAGGGAGTCAGTTTTAGACCGATTCTCGATGATACGGACGAAGTGACTCGCGAGGTGGTTTTTGCCGAGCACAACTGGCATGTCTTTCGAAACCACGAGCGACTCGTTCGGTTCGGCGATTGGCTCTACATCCGCAATCATTATCCCGAGCAGCAGAATTTGTGTGTCGAAGCCTATCAGGGCGGGGCCGGCGTCGAATTGTGGAACGCCTACCGAAACGGCGAATTGAATTCCGATCAGATGCCGCTGTTCCTCCAGTCATGTCCGGAGGAGGAACTGTATCACGTGTCAAAAGATGCCGATCAACTGCAGAACCTCGCCGACAATCCTGAGCAACAATCCGTGCTAGAGCGGGCCAGGAAGGCACTCCGGGAATGGACCGAACAAACCGGTGACACGGTCCCGAGCAACCCGACTCCCGACCG
>JBICHZ010000063.1:0-3321 GCA_043101355.1 Rhodopirellula sp. JB044 | reverse complement strand
TGCCGGGCGGTATTTTGCTTTTGTTTACCGCAGCGTTGATCATCACCAAAGTCATTCACGAACTCGCGCACGCGGTTGCATGCACTGCGTTGGGAGGCCGTTGCCGCGAAATCGGCATCATGCTGTTGCTGGGAATCCCGTGTTTGTACTGTGACGTCAGCGACGTTTGGTTGATGCCCCGACGACGCGACCGAATTTTAGTCTCGGCCGCCGGAATCCTGGCGGAATGGACCGTCGCCGCGTTGGCAACGTTCGTTTGGGCGACGACGCAGCCCGGGACACTTCACGACCTATCGGCGTTGATCATGATGGTCGCGTCGGTCAGCACGCTGATCATCAACGCCAATCCGTTGCTTCGCTACGACGGCTACTACATCCTCTCTGATCTCGTTGGCATTCCAAACCTGTCGTCGGAATCTCGCGAGGCATTGCGAACGGCAATCACGCGTCAGCCTGCGCAGGATACGTCATCATTCGGTCGTGCAACGCGTTTCTTTCTCGTCGCATATGCCGTTTGCAGCATGTTGTATCGCGTGTTCGTTTTCACGCTGATCTCTTGGACGTTGTTCACGCTGACGCAATCTCGATTCGGCATCGGGATCGCTCTGCCGCTGATCGCCTGGCTCTCGCTCGCGATCTTGGGACATCGCATCAAACGGTCAACGCGGCAAAACACGCAGGTGTCTGGCGAGCCGCCACAAAGTGTCAGACATCGTCTTGCTGTCCTCGCCACCGGGCTGAGTCTGGCGCTATTTGTTCCGTTGCCACAAAGCGTCCGGGTAGGCGGAATCATCCGCGCGGCGGAACAACGACCGATCTTCGCAACGACCACGGGACGTCTGATCACAACCGAGGACGATCGTTTCGAAATCGACGATTGGCGTTTGCGTCTGCAACACTGCTCCGCGAAAGGAACCGTCGCGGAAATTCGGGCAGAACTCGCCGCCACCCGAATCGATCGTCTCGACCGCCCAACGCGCGCACTGGTTCAGCCAATCTTGGAAGAAAAACTCGCAACCGCCCGAGAGCAACGCGACACGATTGCCCGACGTCTTAAAGAAACGGATCTTCCCGACGCGTCCGAGTTGTCGCGGTTTGCCCCGCCACCACGTCGCGTTACCCGCCGCGAACGCGTCGAACAACGTTGGGATTGGACCGGACAACCGCTGCGGATTCCCAACGTGGGTGCGACGATCGAAAGTGGCACGTTGCTCGGGTATCTCGGTCACCCGAGCGACCGAGTCGTCTCGTTGTACGTCGATCAGGCGTCGATCGACCAGGTGCGTGTTGGACAAAGCGTCGCGTTCGGGTACCGAGGAATGCCGGCAGGAACGCTGCGGGGCACGATCGAGTCGATTTCGGCCGACCCTATCGATGACATCCCTGAAGAGCTCATCTCCTCAGGATGGGCAAGTCGCTCTGCAGCGACGGGGCAAGGTTCTGGTCGCGAGCCCGTTCTGTACGAGGTCGTCGCCAGCATTCACTCTCTCGACAAAACAGCACATCCGCTGCCGCCGCGTCTGATGTTACCGGCCCGAATTCATCTCCCGGCGAAATCTCTCGTCGCGAGATGGCAGCGATGGTGGTCTGAGAACTTCTAGAACACTTTCGAAACTCATTTAGCTGATGTCGCCAGACTTCCGTGGTCTAAATCCAATCCCCTGAATTCGGGCGAAATCAGCTACAGAGCCGGCTCGCATGCGAGTCTCAAATTGCTACGGCACCTTTGGGACGCATCCATCCCCAGAATTCTCGGAAAGAGGTTAAAGTGGTCGGCTGTTGCCTGTCCGTTCCGTGCCCCCAAGCGAGACGCTTTATGCCTTTTCGAGACTCCACGTTGCATCGTGCCATCCTAACGTTCGCCGTCATGTTGTTCGGTTTGGCGTCCGGTCGTTTGAACGCGTTTGACGGTGCGGAGGTGGTCGAACACTACGGATTCGATGACTGCATCCGTTTGTTTAACGACAACATGAACGTCGTGTTGTGCCCCGCAGCCGGTGGGAGAGTGCTCGAGTATTCACGTGACGGCGAGAACATCCTGAGCCTTTCGCCCGAGGGGGAAGGATGGTCGTCGCGCAATGCGTTAAAAGAGGGTTCCGCCAAACGCCCTCTGATGGACGCGGGACGGTTCGACGTCGGTCCCGAGAAATTGATCGACCGGGGAGAGGTGCTGTGGTCGGGAAAATGGGATGCCGAGATCACCGGCAACCGTTCGGCGCGGCTCACCAGTCAATACGATCCAAAGTCCGGCGTTCGGCTCGTCCGCGAGTTTCAGTTGCACGAAACCACTTCCCAACTGCGGTGCTCGCAAACGATCATCAACGAATCCGACAAATCGGTGAGCGTTTGCCACTGGGGACGCACCTTTGCCATCGGAGGCGGGATCGTTGTCGTGCCACGCACCGCAAACGATCGTTTTCCCAATGGATACGTGATGTACGAAGACGGCCGCAACCTGCAGCTCCTTCCCCAAGACCCCAATATCCTGGTCGATCCGAAAACCGTTGTCGTCACGGGGCCGCCCCAACACGCCAAACTCGGTTTTGATTCACACGCGGGTTGGTTCGCTTATCTCGCGCCGAACGATCACATGTTTGTGAAGCGGTTCAAGACCTTTCCCGATCGTCCCTACAACGAGATCGCGGGCCTCACCGTGTCTGTATGGTACCCCCAAAAGGATCGGGTAGAATTGGAACCGATCGGCCCTGCTGAGCTACTCAAACCGGGCAAGCGTGCGACGTTTGTCGAACAATGGTGGTTGCTCCCTTATGAGTTTCCATCCTCGAAACCGTCTAACCTCCAAGAGATTGACTTGAGCGATATTCGCAAGACTGTCGGGCGACAAACACACGCGGCCGAAACCGAACCGGGAACCATCGTTTCCCCCGAAGTCCATCGGGACGGACGCGTGACCTTTCGATTCTCAGGGCTCGATTCGAATTCAGTGAACGTGGTGGTCAACCATCGACGCACCGCGCTCAAACGAGACGCGGACGGTTTGTGGAAAGTCACGACCAAACCAATGCCGCCGGGGGTCCACGAATATGTTTTTGAGATGGACGGGGTCCGAGTGACCGACCCGAGAAATCGGTGGCTGAAGAAGTGGTTCCAATGCGCGAGCCTGTTTGAGGTGCCGGGCAATGAATCGTTGCTGACCGAGCAAAGTGACGTGGAGCATGGAGTCGTGCACCGCCACGTCTACATGTCGAAAACGACAGGAACACAACGCGCGGCGATGGTTTACACGCCACCGAATTACGACATCAACTCAGCCGAGCCCTACCCGTTGATGGTGCTCTGCCACGGACACGGCGACGACGA
>JBICHZ010000062.1:0-6745 GCA_043101355.1 Rhodopirellula sp. JB044 | reverse complement strand
GCGAAGAGTTGTTTCAATTGCTCGTGGAGGCTTCGTCGCAGATTGTTTGGGTGACGAGCGCGGAAGGAAAAGTGACCGAAGACTCACCGAGTTGGCGATCCTTCACCGGGCAGTCGTTCGATGAATGGGTCGGCTACGGTTGGTTGAACGTGATACACGAAGGCGATCGCGAACGCACCATCCATGCATGGGAAGCAACCGTCCAAGAACTCCAACCGTTTTCGCTGGAATACCGCATCTGGCATCAACGCAGCGGCGAGTATCGGTGGGCACACGTCCGCGCGCTGCCACAACGCGAAGCCGGCGGGGCGGTGAAACGGTGGGTGGGGATGTGCACCGACATCACCGAACGAAAGCACTACGAGTTGGACCTCGCCGAACGAGAAGCTCATTTGCGACGAGTGATCAACCACCAACTCGGTCTTGTCGGTTTGATCAGCCTCGACGGCACGTTGTTGGAAGTCGACGATCGTTCGCTCGAAATCGCGAAAATATCGAGAGAAGAAGTGGTCGGAAGACACTTCGCGGAGGCGCCATGGTGGACATACGACGACAAAGTTTCCCAATCAATACGCGACGCAATGGACCGGGCCCTCAACGGTGAAACGGTGCGGTTTGACGTTTCCCTCTTTGCATACGGAGACGACGGGGTTTACATCGACTTTATGATCGCACCGGTATTTGATGAGAACGGCGACGTTGAATACCTCATCCCTTCGGGCGTAGACATCCGCGACCGTCATGCTGCCGAACGACAACTCGCCTACGCCCGGGCGAGACTCGAACTCTCGATGACCTTCGGCGGGGTCGCCTCGTGGAGTTGGGACATGCGGAACAACGAGGTTGTGGTCGAAGACAGCCTCCGGAGACTATTCGGGTTCAACGATGGCGAGGAAGCGAATTTCGAAGCGCTGATGGCACGGATCGATCCCGAGTACCGTGACCAAGTCGCAAAGGCCGTCGAGGTGGCGATCGCCGAACAGAAGAACTTTGACGAAGAATACATCATTAACCTTCCCAATGGCGAACGTCGATGGTTGCACGGAAGAGGGCAGGTTGCCTTGAGTCCAAACGGCACCGTGGAAGATTTCTTTGGAGTTATCACTGATGTCACCGACCGTAAACGTGTTCACTTGGAACTCGCCGATCGGGAAGCTCAACTGCGGCGTGTTATCGACAACACGGTGGCATTCATCGGCGTCTTGTCGCCCGATGGAACTCTTTTGGAAGCGAACGCGCCGGCGCTCCGATCCGCCGGAATAACGCGGGACGATGTCATTGGCTTGAAGTTTTGGGACACGTTTTGGTGGAACCACGATCCCAACCTGCAACTCGAACTCCAAGACCTCGTCGGCCGGGCGGCTAATGGTGAGCCGATCCGTCGCGACATGCGTTATCGCGCGATCGGCGATCAAGAGCGCGTGATCGATTTCATGCTCAACCCGGTTCAAGACGAACAGGGCAACGTCACGCATTTGATCCCTTCGGCGGTCGATATTCTCGATCGCAAACAGGCCGAAGCAGAAGTCGTTGAATCGCAGCGCAAGTTGAAGCTCGGTATTGATGTAGCCGCGTTGGGTTTGGCCGAGGTGGACTACGTTTCCGGCCAAGTGGAACTGTCACCCGAAGCCGCACGTCTGTACGGATTCGGGGACGAGGCGATACGTATCCCGCGAGATGAATTGCATTCTCGATTTCACCCGGAGGATCGCCACCATATCAATTCCGCGATTGATCATTCGCTGGCCTCCCAGGGTGGTGGCGAACTGTCGCATCGACACCGTGTCGTCATGCCCAACGGGGATGTTCGATGGCTCGATATTCGCAAACGGGTCTTCTTTGACGATACGGTCTCGCCGCCCAAACCGGTGCGTGGGACGTTGGCGGCACGCGACGTGACACAAGAGGTTCAGTTTCAAAACCAACTGAACGAAAACCGTCAACGTCTCTCGCTCGCGATGGAAGCCGCCCGCATGGGGGCATTCGAATGGTTGCCCGATTCGGACATCGCACACTGGGACGATCAGTGGTGCGACGTCATCGGAGTCGACAAGAACGCACCACGCGTAGGCAAGACGTTCTTTGACCTGATCCATCCCGATGACCTCCCCGCGTTTCAAGCCGCCATTCCAAAAGTCGGCGAAGAAAACAACGAGTTCAAGGTCGAATTCCGGATCATCCGCCCTGACGGCGAACAACGTTGGCTCGCCGGGAGCGGAGTGTTGATCCCCGGCGATGAATGCGAACCCACTCGCTTGGTCGGACTGAATTGGGACATCACCGAACAGAAAATAACCGCTGAACGAATCCGGCAGGGTGAGGAACGTTTGCGTCTGGCGTTGCGATCTGGCGAAATGGCTGCGTGGGAGTGGACCCCGGATGGCAGTATTTGGACCGAGGAGGTCTATGAAATGCTCAACATTTCTCCCGACCAGACCGCATCCCCCGAACTTTTCTTCGAGCACGTTCACCCGGACGATCGCGCCGGACTCGAAACGGCGTGGCGGAAAGCGACATCCGGGGAATGTGATTTCGAACACGAATTCCGTGTCATCCGAAACGACGGAACAATCCGGTGGATGGTCGGCGTCGGTGAAGTGGTTCGAGATAAGAACGGCAACGTCGTCAGTCTCTACGGATTGAACTGGGATTCGACCGAAGAGCATCTCAATGCGGAACGTCTACGTGAAAGTGAACGAATCGCCGTGGCCGCCAACCGATCCAAGAGTGCGTTCGTTGCCAACATGTCCCATGAAATTCGCACGCCGATGACCGCGATTCTAGGGTACGCCGACTTGATCAGCGGCATCATCGACGATCCCGAAGCGATCGGACACCTGGCGACCATTCGTCGCAACGGTGACTACCTTCTGGATATTATCAACGACATTTTGGATCTATCGAAGATTGAAGCAGGTAAGCTCGATATCGAACATGAACGTTTCGGCCCGGCACGACTGATCGAAGACGTGCGAAGTGTGATGGAGGTCCGTGCGAGCGAAGGCGGCCTGTCACTCGAAGTCGTCTATGTCGGTAAACTCCCGCGGTTGATTCAGTCCGACGCCAAACGCTTAAAACAAATCCTGATTAACCTTGTCGGCAACGCAATTAAATTCACGCGAAAGGGTTCCGTCAAAATTCTGGTCCGTTACGAACCCGGCCAGCACGACGTCGCCTCGAACGCCCTTCCACCCACGACGCAAAACGAGGGATCACTAGCGAACGACGCAATCACCGCCTCGCAAGGCCACGGTCTTTTGCACTTCGACATTGTCGATACGGGAATCGGTATGAGCGAGGAACAGCAGGAGCGTCTCTTCAAACCGTTCTCGCAGGGCGATTCGACCGTGAGTCGGCACTTCGGCGGCACCGGACTCGGATTGGCGATCAGCAAACGCCTCGCCGAGATGTTGGGCGGAAAGATCACGTTCGATAGCACCGAAGGTGTCGGCAGTAAGTTCACACTGTCAATCGACGTGGGTGAAATCGACGATGTCGAACTGATCGATCTGAATCTGGAAACGCTCCAGGAATCGAAACCCGAGGTGGCGTCCAACGGTGCCGCAGTACCGCTCACGTGTCATGTCCTCGTCGTCGACGACCGACGCGACATTCGCTTCCTCAGTCGCCTGCTCCTTACCAAAGCGGGAGCAACAGTGGATGAGTGCGAAGACGGCCAAATCGCCGTTGACTACATGAAGGATCGACTCGGCAAACCTAATTGTCCAGCTCTCGTTCTGCTCGACATGCAAATGCCGAATCTCGACGGATATCAAACCGCGCGGATCATGCGATCATTGGGTTATCCCGGACCGATCATCGCCCTGACCGCGGACGCGATGCAGGGCGATATGAATGAATGTCTTGAGGCGGGATGCAACGACTACCTTTCCAAACCGATCGATGGCGAACGACTGATCCGAATGGTCGCAGACATGACGTCGAATCATGATCGCGACTGACCAGACGCCGACGCGGATTTGGGACACGACATGCCCAACGTCGCCAGACTGCGGCGACCTGAACTCTGCCCAATCCAGCGACTCGCATGACGCACGCTGACTTTCGGGACCACGCGTCGGCACGTCCCAACGAGTGTGCCCGCTACCAAGTCTTCCCTACGAGTTCGCAGGGCCGAGGTGGATCAATTTTTTGTTCACGAACTCAAGGATTCCGAGATGTGAGAGCTCTCGCCCGTATCCAGAGTTCTTGATTCCGCCAAAGGGCAATTCGGCTTGCGAATTGGTAGGCTGATTGAGAAACATCATCCCGGTTTCGATCTGCTCAGCGATCTTCCGGCCACGTTCCTTGTCACGTGTATAGACGCTTCCGCCGAGTCCATAAGATGAGCGGTTCGCGAGTTCGATCGCTTCGGCCTCGTCTTTGACGACATACACCGTCGCGACGGGACCAAACAGCTCTTGGTCGAAGGTCGGCATGTCCGGTGTGACATCGGTCAGAATGGTTGGATTGAAATAGGCTCCCTCGCGATCCGGACGATCGCCCCCCAACAAGACCGTCGCCCCCGCGTCGATCGTCGACTGAACCTGTTCCTGCAGTTTTTGTGCGGCACTCTCGGTAGACAATGGAGCGAGCGTGGTTTCTTCGTCCATCGGATCGCCCATTTTCATGGATGCCATCGCCTCCTTGAAACCTTCGATGAATTCATCGGCAATCGACTCGAGCAAGATGAAACGTTTCGATGCCACGCAGGACTGCCCCGCGTTGGCCATGCGTCCCTTGACCGCCAATTCGACGGTCTCTTCGATGTCGGCATCGTCCAACACAATAAAAGGATCGTTGCCGCCGAGCTCCAACACAGATCGCTTTAGATTCTTCCCGGCCAACGCGGCGACGGCGGCGCCGGCTCGTTCGCTACCGGTCAACGAAACACCCTGGACCCGCGAGTCGGACACGATGGCGTCGACAAATTCCGAGGGGATGAAAAGGTTGGTGTAGACGCCTTCAGGCAACCCGCACTCGGTAAACAGTTTCTCGATCGCCTCGGCACACTGAGGTACGTTACTCGCGTGCTTCACCATCACGGTGTTCCCCGCCATGATGTTAGGCGCGGCAAATCGGGTCACCTGGTAAAACGGGAAGTTCCACGGCATCACGCCCATCAACACACCAATCGGCTCGTAGTGGATGTACGCATCCGCGTCGACATCTTCCATCGGAACATCCGCAAGGAAACGCTCCGCATTCTCCGCGTAGAAATCCGCGATCTCTGCGCAGAACTCGATTTCCTGACGACTTTCCGAAATTCGTTTCCCCATGTCGCGAGTGATTAGTTCTGCGAACTCCTCCTTCCGCTCACGCAGCAGCGATGCGAATTTCGAGATCGCGTTTTTCCGCTCCTGGAAGGAGGCATGTCGCCAACTCTGATACGCTTGGTCGGCGGCCTTCACCGCTTCCAAGGTTTCATCCTTGGTCAGTGGTGTGAAAGTTTCGATCGTTTGGTTGGTCGCTGGGTTCACGCTAGTAATCGTCATAAAACGTCTCCGTGTTGATAGGTGCTTTCGACGCGTCGCGTATGAGAACGCGACGGAGTTTTGGTTAACAAAGCACCTCAGTAGCGATTAGCGTACCGAACGATGAAAATCAGGCAGAACGCTAGCTGATTCGTACCAACGACTTGCCAAGGTTGTCCCCTTCGAACAGTCCGATGAATGCCTGGGGAGCATTCTCCAAACCTTCGGTGACGGTCTCTTCCCAAACGATTTGGTTACTGCGAATGAGCGACGAAACGTCACTGATGAACTCTTCGTAGTCATCCATGTGGTCTCGAACGATGAAACCTTGCATGCGAATTCGCTTTGCGATCACCCGGAACAGGTTACGCGGTGCCGCCGGGGCTTCCGTCGCGTTGTAGGTCGATATCATCCCACAGGCCGCGATTCTTCCGAAGTCGTTCATCTGTTCGAGTGCCGCTTCGAGGTGATCGCCACCGACGTTGTCAAAGTAAACATCGATTCCACTGGGAGCCAAACGGGCGAGTTCATCAGACAGGTTTTTCGTCTTCTTGTAGTTGATCACCGATTCAATACCTGCTTTGTCACGCAGCCACTCGATTTTGCTTTCCTTTCCGGCGCTACCGATCACCATGCACTGGTTCGCTTTGGCGATCTGCGCGACGATCGAACCGACCGCGCCCGATGCTGCCGAGACGAAAACCGTATCTCCCGAGCGTAGGTTCGCGATTCGCTTCAGGCCCACCCACGCGGTCATCCCGGTCATTCCCAACACACCTAGAAAAGCCTGAGGCGGCCCGATTTCGGGATCGATCGTTTGGACACCCTCACCATCGGACTTCCAGTACTCACGCCACCCCTGATTGCCGAGAACCAAGTCCCCTTCCGCGAAACCATCGTTCTTGGACTCAACCACCCGTCCGACACAACCACCGTCGAGCGGCTCGTCGATGCGAAACGGGGGAACATAGCTGTCCCCTTCTTTCATCCGTCCACGCATGTAGGGATCCACGGACATCCATTCGTTTCGGACGAGGATCTCACCTTCTTCGATCGGGGCAATCGTTACCTGGTTCAAACGAAAGTTGTCACTCGTCGGCATACCTTCCGGACGCGATACCAACTCGACTTGTTTGCTTTGGACTGCTTGGTTGACTTGAGTACTCATAGTGCGATTTAACTTTCGGGAATGGGTTTCGGGACTGTGTGGTCAACATGGTTCATCGGTGCGAAGCGGTGTTCAACAACCGACCGAACCAGAGCGACGACGT
>JBICHZ010000061.1:0-39565 GCA_043101355.1 Rhodopirellula sp. JB044 | reverse complement strand
GACGGTCATGTGGGGAAGTTGCATTTTGGTTTGCTATGTAATGGAAGAAAGTTGGATCGGTTGATGTGCCGACGAGTCCGATCGAGATGTGTGCGAATCCTTGCGGCACGATCCGATAGCGACGCGGTAGACGCAGTCCGTGATGGTTCACGATCGGTAGGACAAATAGCCGACAGTGAATGGACTGCAATGACAATAGGGGATCTGTTTATTGGCAGCCCGCGAGCCTGACGTCGAGCGGACTCAATACGCAGCGGATAGGGGGAGAAACTCACTCGCCCACAGATCGTGATCAATCGACCGATTCTCGCGATGTGATCGATCCCAAAGGGTCAATAAGTACCTGCTGGCCGCTGCTGCGTTTTGGCTAACAGTTTGATCAACGCGACGCGTAGGTTCTTGATACTCAAGGGTAGCGGTAGAAGCAGTCGGTTGGAACCGCGAATGGCTTTTTGAACGATGTGTTGCTGCCGCGGGTCGACCAGCATGATCGCGGGGATGTCTTTGGTCTCTTCGTTCTCGGCGAATTTGTTGTAGGCATCCAAAGCATCGTTGCCCAATTCCGACGCGCCGAAAATGACGCAGTCCGCGGGCGGTTCGATGGCGTCAACGAAGCGAGCCAAAGCTCGTTCGGGGTTCGCAATGATGAGAACCTTGTAGCCGCGAGCCTTGAGTCGTTCGCGGATTGCGTTTTGCAGATCGGTTTTCGATTCGACGAACATCACAATGTAGCCTTCGCCCTCATTGGTGATGATTTGATCGTCGCCGACATCCTCCGCGTTGACTTTGGTTGCCGTATGCTCGACCGGACCATGGTTCCCGCGTTTCAAGTCCTCCATCACACCTTTGATCGCCGACACCATCGCTTTGCACGATTGGACACGCAGTTCCGGATTGAACTCCATCAGGTTCAGCAGCAACTGGTTGACCAGGCCGGGGATATCCGGAACGTAGTCCTGAATGGGGCGGATGTCTTGGAAACGAGTGACGTTCAGCCGAGCCATCCGGTCACGTGTTTCGGTCAACGCCGGAGTCCCCGCGAGCATGTGATAGAGCATGTTCCCGGCAAAGAACACGTCGCTGCGAGGATCGTCTTTGCGTACGTTCGTTCCGCGTTCCAATGCGGCGTAGTCGATCGCGCGAGCGTTCGGGCAATCGGCGACCACCTCCGGATTTCCACGGTCAGCAAGAGCCGCCAATCCGAAGTCCACCAACTTCGCCACACCGCCCGAACTGATCAAAACGTTCGACAACTTCAAGTCACGGTGCGAGATGCCCAGTTCCGCCGCGAACGCCAGACCTTGAGCGACCTCGTGTATCAATTTGAGTGACAAATCGATCGGCAGCTTGCCACGGATCTTGACCAATTCGCGAAGCGTTTGACCTTCGATGAATTCCATCACCAAGAAAGGATTGTGGCGATCCGCGACGACGTCGATGATCCGCACGATGTTGGGATGCTTTAGTTTCAATCCCATCTTGCCTTCCCGAAGGAACTGCTCGAGTTCTTTGGGTTCATCGCGGAACCGTTTCCGCAGCACTTTGACCGCGAAAACCTCCCCGTCCTTTTCCGCGCGATACACGCGGGCGAACGTACCGGCACCAATCAGGTAGAGAACTTTGTAATCGCCGTAGAAGTACCCGATGCGGTCTCCGCGGAGCACCTTCTCGGTCTGCAGTGTCGTAATCAGACCGCGTCGCTGCAGTTGGTCGATCACGTCCACCAATGGCACCTCGCCCACGCCGAGTTCACCGATGGCCCGGTTAACATCGAGGCGTTCGGCAATGCCCACGGAAACAACGCGGTTGACGAACTCTTCGGTGGTCAGGGGGGCAGCCATGGCTTTGTGTTGAAAAGAACAGTGCGCAATAGGAAAGGTGCGGCAAAGGAAAATTGCCCGTTTGGGCCGTTTGCCATCAGTGACCCGAAATGCCTTATTTGACCTGTCTGCGGACAAAATAAGGAGCGTCGATTTCCGGTTTTCGTGTCTCGGACCGCTGAGTGCCGCAGCGAGTATTCCGTTGTTGTGTCAGATGGTTGGGGGCGATTTGCATCAGGAAACGTCAACTCACGCGGAATCGACGCCAATTTGCCAATCGTCTTGCAGACTCAATCCACTTCACCGCATCTGGATCACGTCGAAAAGTCCGATCCGCCCATTTTACTCGCCCCGCTGATTATGGCGAGACTCTTTGGCGGATTGTCTTACGGAACGAGGCCACAAAGACACGTGTTTTTACGTCAAATTGACGCGTTTCCAAGCGATGCGGTCATGGGATCGGCGTCGATTGCCGTTGTCGTTCGTCTAGGACGCTGATCAGAATGACGCCGGGAATGAATGCGAATTTGCATGCCGGCACGGAATCCTTCCCCTCGCGACAATGAACGCGGAAGTGATAGCATGGGATCCATGGAATTTCCCGAAAAAGCACTCGATTCGCCCGCAGGACGCGAAGCCCTCCGGATCATTGATCGTCTCCGTGAAGCCGGGTTTGTCTCGGTGCTCGCGGGTGGTTGCGTCCGCGACGCGCTGCTCGGACGCCCTCCCAAAGACTTCGACGTGGCCACCGACGCCACCCCGGATTCGGTGCAGCAGGTTTTCGGTCGACGGCAGACCATCGCGTTCGGCGCGTCGTTTGGGGTGATCGGTGTGCTGCCGCCGAAATCGAAACAGAAACCCTCCGCGACAGTCACACCGACTGAGGTAGCGACGTTTCGGGCAGACGGGAACTACTCCGACGGTCGCCGACCCGATCATGTGACATACGGGACGGCCGAGGCGGATGCGTCCCGGCGTGATTTCACAATAAATGGTCTTTTTTACGACCCGTCGAGGCGAGAAATTCTCGACTACGTTGGCGGGATTCCTGACCTGGAGTTGATGCACCTGCGGACGATCGGCAACGCTCACCGACGGTTCGATGAAGACAAGCTGCGGATGCTACGCGCGGTGCGATTCGTGACGACACTCGGGCTCACCGTCGAGGAGGCAACCCTTTCGGCGATCGAGGCTCACGCCGATTCCATTTCGCTCGTCAGCGGTGAGCGGATCGGTGCGGAGATGCGACGTGTCGCCTGCCATCGCAATGCCGTCGTCGGTTACAAAATGTTGGTGGATGCCGGACTGCAGAAACATGTTTGGCCCTCTTTGGAGAACGGTGACTGGACCGTTCTCGAGACCCGCCTTCGTCGTGCCGAGCAAGGTTCATTCGCCGGGAGTGTTTCATTCGAAGTGGGGATGTCGACAGCGCTTTCGAGCCTTCATTCATCGACCGGTGCGGCAATCGATGACCTGAAGGAAATTGCGAACCGATGGAGACTTTCCACCGCAGAACAACGATCGATCGAGACCGCGATTCGGCTCGCTCCCGAAATTGTGGATTGCGCCGACGCGGCATGGTCCCACTTGCAACCGATTCTCATCGACCGAGATATCGACGCCGTCATTGCAACCGCCGCCGCACTCGCGGAGGATCGCCGCGGCGTCGAACGAGCGATCCGCGAGTTGCAACGCGAACCGTCGTCGCTCAACCCGGAACCTCTTTTGTCAGGCAACGATTTGATTCAATCCGGAATCACCCCGGGGCCGAAATTTCGCAGTTGGTTGAGTGAGATCCGCCGAATGCAACTCGACGGCAAGATCAATTGTGCCGACGACGCCATGGCTTGGGTGCAGAAGCAATCCTGAGCCATCGCGTTGCGGTGTATCACCTGTGCCGTGCGAAGGCTTTTTGAACAAAAGGCTATTGAGCGACTTCAAACCTCAGCGATGGTGCGAACTCGGGATCCCGTTCCTTGCTCAAGAACCTGATCGGGATGCCGCGTTCGGAACCTCCCCTGACGACGAAACTGACTGTTCGTCCCCACGAGTCGAGGATGAATTGAGTGAGTTTGTCGCTCGAGAAGTCAGCGTACTTTTGCTTTCGCTGTAAGTCGGCCACATCGACCGCGTCGCTATTCCACGTGGCCAACAGAGGCAACGACTCGATATTTCCAGATGAAACCGAATTCTTCCACAACAACGCCTTGTTCTGGGTTTCGTCTTCTCGCCACGCCTCGGCATCGGGATCTTCCCATCCGTAAACGTCCAACGTTGTTTTGTTGATCTTTTGTCCGATTAGAAACGCCAAACTGAGCGTGACCGTTTGAACGTCAGCACGTTTGAAATCAGGGGAACGCAAATCGAAACGCAGGTGAATGTGCTTGAGGTCTTGCTCGTTCCTTGTTTGCACAATCAAAAGGTGTTTGGTTCCTTGCGATTTGCCTTTGGTATCACCCCGATGCGTTGTCGTGTCCGCGCCGATGCCTGTGACGTTGCTGATAAACATTTCAACGGTTTCCACCGGTGTTATGTCGGTAGGAGTATCCATGCTTTCGGATGAATCCACCGGTTCTTCCTGCCCGGGGAGATCCGGTTCGGGCATGGATTCTTCGGCCGTGTTGCTACTCTCGGTAGGGGCACTTTCTTCCGAAGGTATTTCGGTTTCCGAGGGGGGGGCGGTGAAAGGGCGGTTTGACTCGGTCGAACTCGTTGGTGCTTGGGATGCCCGCGATTCTGAAGCACGAGGCTCTGGTGCAGGTTGTGGTTGCTCTTGGGGTGTTTGTGTCGATGGGCTGTTGCCTTGGTTCGGTGCCTTGACGTCGTCGGATGTCGGGCTGGGGCGAGCGGGTTGTTGGGAGGCCGCGTCCGAGTTTCGCTGAGGTTGTTTGTTGCTGTTCTGTGGGTTGGGATTGGCGACGACGTAGGTTTCTCCCTGATCGGGGATCACCATCCAGAAAATCCCGAGGACTAACAGCAAGGTGCCCAGCACGCCCGCACCCATCCAGACCACGGGACTGACCGTTGAGGCGGGGGCAGGTTTTTGAGGTTGCTTGGCCGCCGGACCACGATGGGGCATCGGACGGGGGACGGCAGCGGGAGCACTCGGTGGTAGCGTTGCCGCGGGAGCAGGTACCGATAGCGGATCGAATTCAGGTGTATCCACCACTTCGATCGGTTCGGGAACGGGGGCGGGTTCGGATTGTTTGCTGACGACCTCTTTGAGGCTCTCTTGCAACTTGCCCAACGACAACGCGACTTCCGATTTGGCTTCGCATTCTCGGGCAACTTTCTGGAGTTTTTTCTCGAGTGCCAACGCGTTGGCCGGTCGGTCGCCCGGCTCCTTTGCCAGTAGCTGTTCGATCAGATCAGCGAGTGGTTGAGGGATATCCGGGTTGAGTTCGCGGACCGGTTGCGGATCACGTGTGAGCAACGCGACCAATTGTTCAGCGATTGCCGGTTGAGCGGTGGGAAGTTTTCCGGTGCACATCTCGTAGAGAACGACGCCGAGGCTGTATAAGTCGCTGCGGTCATCTAAAGGATCACTGCGGGCTTGCTCGGGGGTGAGGTAGCCGGGCGTCCCGCATACCGATCCCACGCCGGTGGAGTCGCCGGCGGGCGATTGGGCGAGTGCCAAACCGAAGTCCAAAATTTTGATCCGCTCGGTCCCTTCTTCCACCCAGATGTTCGCGGGTTTGATGTCCCGGTGCACGATGCCTTTCGCGTGTGCCGCGGCGAGACCACGACAAATTTGGCGGGCGTAGTTGATCACTCGTTCGTAGTCGACCGGATCCTTTCGAGCGTTCACCGCCTCGAGAGTTTCACCACGGAGCAACTCCATTGCCATGAACGGAGTCCCCTCGTGGGTGCCGACTTCAAAGATGACGACCACGTTGTCGTGGTGAACCGCCGCCATCGCACGGGCTTCTTGGAGGAATCGGTCGCGGCTGTTGGGCGTGGACGCGATTTTCCGGTTCATCACCTTCAACGCGACCGCCCGTTCGAGAACGGTGTCCTCGGCGCGGAATACGTACCCCATTCCGCCGCGACCCATCTCTCCCAGGATTCGATACGTCCCGAGCATGCCGAGATCGCCCTCGTGAGGCGATGGCTCGAGAAAATCGTAGGTCCGGGGGGATTCTGGCATTATCTAGCGATTGTGTGTAACGGATCGACGCCGGCAATCCAACGGTGCCGACGCGGATGGGAGTCTTCGCGAACGCGAATTTACCGGCGAAGCCTCACGCTAGAATAATACAAAGCACGTGCCAAATGTGCTCGCGGAACAGACACCGTCACAAATCATTGCCCTCACCGAGGTGGTGTTATCTTCGGCCCAGCTTGCATCCGGGGCAGCCGCCGCCTTTGCGTCTTCCGCTCATGCCCCCGCTGAATGAATTCCTTCCAGAGCTGGGGCCGCCTGGGTTGGTATTGGACCATTGAAACCGGCCAGATGATCCTCGCGAGTTTGGGGCTAGCTGGTAACGCGGTTGGGCAGAAATTTGATGTGTTCGGTTTATTGGAGAATACCCCGGCGTCGCGGGCCACGATCCGGAATGGCTCGGCGTATAACTCGGAGTGTGTCCCTCTACCACATCGCTCGGTGATACGTGACTGGTGGGCCGCGTCACCACCGGCGTGTATGAGGAAACGACCGAAGCGTTGTTGCCAGACCACGTCGGGGAAGTGGGGGGCGCGATCGAAGGCATTGGGGTAACAGGCGACGCTGGGTTAACAGGCGACGCTGAAATCACTTTGATGTTTGTGTGCGTGTTCGTGGTTGTGTCAGACGGTTTTGACGTTGGTGGGGTGGTCACTTTCGGCGACGCGATTTCATCTTCGGGTTTCGCCATGAACGCGTCTTTCTTCACCCAACCGTGCAAATCGCGACCGCCGTAGATCGAATCGACATAGAACAGGTCTCCCTTCGCTGAGATGACCGTCGCGATTTGATTTCGGTAGATCGTCCCGGTTCTTTCTCGCTCGATCCGCATCGCGGCGGAGTCGGCAAGGAGAGGCAATTGGATACCAGGTTCTCCGATCGATTTCGCATCGATCAGAGCTCGTTCGAAGTCCTTATTTTTTGCCCGCCGGATATAGGCGGCGCTGCGGTCTCGGAGTGCTGCAGTGCGATCCGCTCGCGCGGTGTCTGAGGCCAGGGCAATGGTTGAAAATGCGTCGATCGCGAGATCGAGATCGCCGTGTTCTAAATAAAGTCTCGCCTGCTCGAGCAGCGCAGACCGATTTGCCCGCGTGTCGACTGTCGGTTTGGGGCGTGCCCGTTCTTCTTTGGAGACCAATGCACTGGCGCTTGCCTGTGGTTTTGAACTCTTGGAATGAACGGGCGGCTTGGGGGACAGGCATATCTTTGGCATGGAGGAATCGAAGTGTACCCACGCACGTTGGCCGGTTTGATTTTTGATTTCGTTGCTGGCATCGCGGATGGCATCCAACAGGAAAAGGCCACCCGGTGGCCGTTGACCCAATTGTCGAGAAAGATGCAATGCGAAAGGAGAGTTATCGCCCGCTCCATCAAGTGCCGTTTGGTTTTCCTCCGTCGCGTACGCGATCAACGTGCCCTCGGGGGCTTCGGTCCGAGGCGTCCACTGCGATGAATGGGTTCGCAAGTTGATCGGCCAACTTCGCTCGAAGGGGTTGTTGCGACAGCAGTCCATCATGAGGACCTTTGTGTTGGCCTTCGAGCCATTCAACATATCGAGCACGTAATCTTGCGAGACGGTTTGATACTTCAGTGCGGATGAGTTGTGTAGCCGAGCGTCGGTCGGAACGAGATAGAGGTTGTCACCGACACCGATTCCATGGCCCGCGTAGTAAACCAACGCCAATCCGCCTTCTGGGACATTGCGAGTGAAATCGCTGAGAGCCTCATCCATTTTGGAATGTCCGAGGTCCTTGTGGATTGTCACCTCGAAACCGAGACGTCTGAGGGCCGACCCGAGCAATTCGACATCATTAGTCGGGTTGCGAAGACGTTCCACTTCATAGGCGTCGTTTCCGATTAACAACGCATGAAAGGCCGTCTCTGCGTAGAGTGGTGTTGCCGCCGCCACTGAAATCAATAGCGTGAGGAAACTATTAGAAAACGGCCTCTTGGTGAGCTGGGTAAGCTCGCTGACTCGGGTGGTGTCGAACTGCATCACCTCTCTCCTTCGCGTTAATCACTGACTCGGACGACGTTGGGTGTCGGGAGGGTGATGCCGAAGCATGCTGAATGCGTGTCAGCTGCGGAATGAGAGCACTAGCGAGAGAACGAGAGCCTCAACCCACCCGATACCCCCCTTATGGGAAAGTGCGGGTGAGAATGAACAAGATTTTCGTCGTGGAGCAAAAATATTTTCGCGACGAGCTTAGCAGCACCCGCTTCCCGAGCAGCAGTCGTCGCCCATTGTCGGCAAACCCGAGGAACCAAGGGGCTTTTGAGCCGCGGCATCGCTCGAGCTTTCGTCGTAGATCTCAAAATGCTCGGCGATCGATTCGCGTTCGGCCGCTTGGGCGAGTGCGTCTTCGCAGGCGACCCCTCGTGTGTACATCCGTCCGTCGTCGTCAACGACATACTTGAACGGCCCGCGATAAACCCGTCGCGCGGTGCCTTGGTTGGCCAGGTACTGCGTGGTTTGCTCGAGAAGTTCCTCACCTTCGGTCGCCAAATGTGGTCGATACGCCACGACCGTCGCCGACCGGAAACCGATTCCGTCGACTACCTGCCATGGGGACGTCTGCAAACTGTCGAGGTTGATGTCGACAAACCCTGCTTGTTCGAACGCCTCTAGAAAGGCCGCCCGTTCGAAGGCACCCGAAATGCAACCGCTCCAAAGTTCCGGATCCGCTTGCATCTCTTCGGGGACTTCACAGTCCGCGACGATGTCGCTGATTACGGCCCGTCCTCCCGGTCGCAGGACGCGGAAGATTTCATCGAACAAGAATTCTTTTTCGCCCGAGTCGACGAGATTCAACACGCAGTTGCTGACAACAACATCGACCGATTCGTCGGGAATCATCGGTTGGGCGGACCGCATCTCCGCGAGGAAAGATTCCAGCCGGCGAAGGCTCTTGTCGTCCGTAACCGGGTTTTCCGAGAGGAACTGTTCGACCGCGTCCCGGTCGACCGCGAGATCCTGGATCTTCCCTTTGCGAAAACTGACGTTGTCGTAGCCGATCGCTGCGGCAACTTTGGGTTGGCTGCTCCGTGCGAGCGCCAACATCTCGTCGTTCATGTCGACACCAATAACCCGGCCTTCTGGTCCGACGACCTGGGAAGCGATGAAGCAGATTTTTCCGCCGCCGCTGCCTAAATCCAGTACCGTTTCGCCGGTTTGAACATGTTTCGACGGGTCGCCGCATCCGTAGTCCCGGTCGATTACTTCCTGCGGGATGACTTTGAGGTACCGCGCGTCGTAATCCACCGGGCAACACAAGGCAGCTTCACGTTCCTGAGCGGCACCGGAATATCTCTGGCGGACCGCCTGTTCGGTATCAAGGCTTGGCATGTTTTTCTGAGAACTCACAGGTGAATGGAGAATGAAGGCACTGAAGATAGGCAGCACCGCCGGTTGCGGATAGGCGTTTGTGCCAGCTCGATTTGCGGGGATGAAAATTGCGGTGCGCCACGATCAAGCATGAGGGCTCAAGGGTGGAGCGAAAGTCGCCAAAACTTTCGGTGATTCACGAGCCCTCCCGAAACTCTTGGCGAGTTTCGCCACCCTCAAACTCGGCTTTGACGCAGAACCGAGACACTCGAACACAACACGGATCTGTGTCGTTCGGTGGAAAAAAGTGGCGGCCTGCGAGAGGTTACACAAGGGGCACAAGATAACCCCCACAGGACCGCCGATCAGGTAAGCAACGTTGCGGGGCATGCAACGCGAGAAGCCTACCTGATTGCGCAAATGCGTTGAACAATAGAGTCGAATGCCACTAAAGATGGCAAGGGTGGCAATTCAGCGAACGCTCGAGTTGATCTAAATTAACAACTTGGTTGTACGATACGTCTAAACCAGAGGCCTCGTTCGAGTGCCCAACGAAGCCAGTCGTGCCAATGGAAACCGGTTGGCGACGATCTCTAGCTCCGCGAATAAAAAGTACCGAGACCCATCAATCACTGAGCGGATGATTTAACACCACGCCCTTTCATCGCACATCGCGAAAATTGAAGGGTTTTATTCGAAGTTTTCCTGACTAGACGGATGGGGCTGAGCCAGTTTTGCACGTAATTGACGCAATTCACCTGCTTTTGCGAAACACGTGTCGTTAAGACTGCGGAGGATTCAGCAGGCGAGCAATATCCGGTTCAGCCTTATTTTTTTGCGTTGCGACGAAAATTCCAGTGTCGACAGTTTTTTCAACCGGTTCTCCCCGGATTGCTGCCACGATCGTTTTGACCGAAAGGAAGCCGATACGAACGGGATCTTGCAGCACGATCGCGGTGACGTGACCTGCGTCCATCGCGTCGCGCAGCGAGTCGCTGCTATCGAATGCGACCAACTTGACCTTGCCCGCCAGTCCCCGGTCGCGAATCGCACGCAGCACGCCTTCCGCGTTGGGTTCACAGGCGGTGAAAACGCCATCCACTTCGTCGCCGAACCGGTTGAGCAGTGCCTGGGCTTTGTTGACCGCGGATTCCGTGGTGGTGCCCGAGTATTGATCGCTGCTGATGACCTCGATTTCCGGGTACTTCGCGATGCCGTCGAGGAAACCTTCCTCGCGTTGATGCGTGCTGTCGCTGCCTTTTTGGTAGCGAAGGCAGATCACTTTCCCGCCGCCCTCACCGAGGGCGTCTGCCATGGCGTCGGCGGCAATCTGACCGCCACGGAAATTGTCGGTTGCCACGAACGCGACATAGTCGTCAGGGTTCGCGTTCAGACCGCTATCGAAAACCACCACAGGCACTCTGGCTCGTTTGGCCTCCTCAACCGGACGCACCAACGCGTCTGCGTCTAGGGGGGATAGGCAGATTCCGTCGACCTGGGCGTTCAGGAAGCCTTGGAAGACATCGATTTGCTCGCTGCGGTCACTTTCCTTTGCGGGGCCTTTGAATGTGATCCGTGCACCCACCTCATTCGCCGCATCCTCGGCGCCGGCACGTACCGATTGCCAAAAAATGTGTGTCTCCCCCTTAGGGATCACCGCGATGTGCAGGAGGTCGCCCGATGGCGTTGCGGTTGTTGGTGGAGGTGATGTTTGTTCCGCGGGCGGATGGCAACCGGCGAGACAGGCCGTCACCGCAATCACGATCCAGTTCAACGGTAGGCGTATGCTCATGCGATAATAAATCCTGTCTGTGTGGAGAACCGATTTGTTGACCGATGTGCGGATCGGTGTTAGCCGCCGTTGCCATCGACAACCTCAGTGAACGCTCGCCGGTTGGTTCGTTGATCGAGGTACTCGGATACATTCCAAGGAAGACGGTGTGACGTGGGGAGGAACCAGGTCGAGCTTCTGGAATTTTTTTCGTCTCTGATTTTATCGTGAATTCAAGGGAATTGCAGCAACGCTAAGGGGTATCCCCTAGGCCCGTTTTCAAAACTTTTTCGAAACTGACTTGACCCGTGAAAGCCGCCCCGGCTAAGTTCCCCGCATCGTCGCGAGCAGGTTGTTTCGGCAGCTTAATTCGGCGAAAGATGTGCACAGAATTGGCGCTCTTTGCACTGGTCGGAGGAACCTTCGAGTTCTTCTTGGCTGCGAAGATTGCGGTCAAATCGGAGTCACGGATGACACCGTTGAGACCGTCAAGTTGTTCCGTGTGCGGATTGTTCGAGAAGTGCTAGCAAGGATGCGTAGCACTGCCTCGAACCATTTTTTTGAGCGTCAATTCATCTTGCAATTGAAACTCAAAGTTGCGAAGATCGAAGCCGTGTTGAGGGATGTCAGTCGATGGCAATCTCAACATCAAGAGAGCGCGATGGTGCCCGTTCAACATCGCGCAGAAACGATATCAAACAGCAATCATTCAGGTCGTCTTTGACGTTACCTGGTAAAGAACCACCGGCTCCCGGAACAGAAGCGCGTTGTCCTCCGCCCCCCTAGGACCTCGTACTTTCCGGGAGCTTTTTTTATGCGCCGACGGTTCCAACGTCGATCAATTCTCTCTTGCGCTGCCGGTGCGATTCGCGGTATAAGCGGATTCACGCGCGCCATCTCGTCTGTCTTCCCTGCGCGCCGTTTCGATCCATCTCGATTAGTGAGACATACGGATGCGACGTAAAGCGGTTCACCGATACGACTATGAGGTTCGCGAACGCTCGCAAAGCGAACGAACGCGGCATCGTCGTGAAGATCGATCACGACGTAAGCAAATGATCGCCGTGATGACGTTGGTGTTCGTGGGGCTCGCGATCGCATCGGGGCCGAGTTTGATCAGTCACTCTCCGCTCGGAAGATCATTTCTGGCACAAACCTTAGACTCGTTCGGATGGCAGGCGGAAGCCGCCGGATTGCAAGTTGGTTGGGTGACCCCTTTTCAGGCGACAGGGGTGAAGTTGGTTGGCGAACGATCCGGCTCAATCGTCGAGATCGGCGAGCTGCAAACGTCTCTTACCCTCCCGCAATTGATGTCGAGTGAGTTGAAGTCGGGCAGGTTTGGGGAACTGGTGCTCCGCGACGTCCGAGTGGCGTGCTCGGTGGACACGTCGACGAGCTCCGTCGAAGAGGATCTCGCTGTTTTGATGGCGCCATCGGAATCGCCCACCGAAGTCGTGCCGGAGGGAGCGATTCAGATTCAGGGTCTGCAGGTGGATGTCACCGATGCGGTGACGAAAGAAACTTGGTCGTTGAGCCAGTCAAATGCTTCGGTGCGGCTCGAGGCCGAACAGCTCCAGTCGCAATGGCAGGGCGTGCTCACGCAACCGGGCGGTGGTGAGGGATCGATGCAGGGAACCGCGGCGGTAGGCTTGATTCCAAACGAGGGCACGCCGGTTCAGTTGGAGGTGGAGTCGGATTCGTTGCCTCTGTCTGTCGTTCGTCTTGTCGCCCGAAGATTTCCCGAGAGTCAATTGCCGGCTGAAATCACAGGCGATCTCTCTGGCAGCACTCGCATTGAGTTGCCCGCATCGGGGCACCCGAGTATTTCGCTGAGGAAAATTGAGGTACGAGGACTCGCCGCGTTCGATCCCGTGACGCGAGAGCGTTTGTGGAGCAACGAGTTGACGCAGCTTGATGGAGATTGGATGTGGATGCCTGGCCGCATCGTCGCGCGTCAGATGTCGGCCAAGACTGACTTTGCAACCCTCGCAATGAACGGCGAGTTCTCTGATTCGTTTTCGATCTCCGGGACGAACTCAAATCCGCTCGTGTGGCTCGATCAGGTCGACGCGACTGCGGATATCCTCGTTGATCTACCACGGTTGCACGCGGCCATGCCGGGAATTTTGCCGATGAGGCAAGGTGCCGTTTTGCATCGCGGAACACTCCGGGCAACGATCGAGCCGTTGTCTGCCGGCAACGTATCCGCCGTGAATCCACGCGACCATGCGACCGGAAAGCGTCGACGCCGATTGGTCGTCCAAAGTGAGGCGATCGAAGCGACTTCCGATGGAAAGCCGATTCGGATCGCGCCGATGAACGCGACCGCGGTCGTGGCGAGCAACGCAACGGAATTGTCGGCTGAACGATTCGAAATGCAGAGCCCGTTCGCACGTATCGAAGGCCAGGGTGACATTGCGTCCGGTGCCGCAGAGCTGAGTGTCAACTTTGGCAAACTCGCTCAAATGTTGCGGCCTATCTTTGAACTCGACAATCAAAACCTTCAAGGTGACGTGCGGGCCAGTTTGCGATGGGACGCCGAAGCGAACGGGTTGTGGAGGTTGCAGGGCAGCAGTCAGGTCGACAATCTCGCGATCGAGATTTCGCCCGGCCAGCGTCTTCAGCAGCGTCACTTGGTTTCCACGCTCGACGTCGAAGGCAAGTGGTCCGTTTCGTCGCGTCGTTGGTCGCTCGATGAGTTGTCCCGAGGCAGCCTGCGTTTGCAAGGCGACGGGATGCAAACCGACGTGGACCTCGTTCAGACCATCGGTGGTCTCGATCAGAACCAATTGATTCCGGTGCGAGTCCGAGGGCGTGGGCAGATCGAATCCGTATCCGAAATGCTCGCCCCGTGGATGCCGGAAAGCATGATCGATTGCCGTGGCGGTTTTGACTTCACCGCACGTGCGAGCATTAGCGGGACAGGCAATGTTTTAGTGCAGGCGGTCGATGGGCAAGTTAGTTCGCTGCGAGTGCCGATGAGCGATCAGGAAATCCGCCAAGAACTCGTCAAGCTACATTTCGATGGCCGCGCGTCATGGCCTCAGAATGAGGTCGTGGTTCAGTCGATGACGGTGACCGGAGATGCCGCGTCGGCTGCGATTCAGGGGGAGTTGATCAACAATCGAATGGATTTGGAAATCGCGTGGTTGGCGGATCTCGACCGGTTGCAAACTAGCGCCTCCAAACGGCTCGCCCGCGAACCGCAGCAACGCTCACGAACGTCCGCGTTTAATCGTTCGAATCCCGCGTCGACTCGGATGGCCGCGTTCAACAGTGACAGTAACGCATCCAACCAATGGGACATCGGAGGCAAACTCGAAGGAAACACCATTGTGGTGGGTGACACCGTTCATGTGCACCTCGACACACAGATCGCAGGACGTGACGTCGTGCTGAGTGAACCGGGGGTTGGAAGAAATCGGTCTCACTCGAGCGTGGTCTGGTCAGAGCCTGCGATCCAGATCGACGGGGATCTTGATTTGGATCTATCAACGCAGGCGATTCGCACTGACGCGTTGCAGGTTTCGACCGATTGGTGTGGTACCACGCTGGCCGGTACGGTTGCTTGGCGAGAAGAGACGGCGGACGTTCATTTGCGTGGGCCGGCTCGTTTCAAAATGGATGAGGTCGGCCGTCGCTTGACCGCGTTGACGGGAACGACCATCGTCGCCGAAGGTTTGCATGAAACGCCCGTGGAGATTCGGTACGCGCAGAATAGTCCGTCTGACTATGCGTTCACGGTCAAAGGCAACCTCGGCTGGGAGACCGTCGACACCGCAGGCATGTTGTTCGGGCCAGCCGAAGTCCCATTTCGAATGACGGAAAGTGTGGTCTCGGTCAACGCGAGCCGGATACCGGTGCTCGGTCCGAGCCGTTTGACGCCACGGATGATTGGGCCCCAGGTTGCTCCGCTGAGCGATCAACCGGTCGACACCGCGACCGGAAAAATCCTGTTGGCAGGCGACGTTCATTACCGCCCTGAACTTTATATCGAGATGAAGCCGGGCCCGATCGCTCGCGGTGTCGCGCTCACGCCTGATATGACGGGCAAGTGGCTGAAGTATCTCGCCCCGATTGCGGCGGATGCGGCGCGTGTGGAAGGAACGTTCAGTGCCGAACTGCAACAGGCCAGGGTTTGGGTTGATGATCCGTCGCGTAGTGAAGTACGCGGGCGTTTGGAAATTGAGCGTGTTCAGATGAACGCGGGACCGCTGGCGGACCAAGTGATCGCGAGCGCTCGACAGTTGCAGGCACTCGCCGCGATCGGTTCGGCGGCGAGTCCGCCTCGAACGGGACGTACGCTGATCACCATGCCCGCTCAGTCGGTCGAATTCCAGGTCAGTCAGGGAGCGGTGAACCACCGCGCACTGATGTTCGATGTGGACCGGGCTCGAGTCGTGACCAGCGGACAGGTCGACTTCGACGGGCGGCTCGATTTGATCGCACAAATTCCGCTCGACGCACGATGGTTGGGAAGCGATCTGCGCGGACTCGCGGGGCAAACGATGACTCTGCCGATTGACGGCACGCTAAGCCGGCCGAGCCTCGATTCGGCGGGAATCCGACGCGTCGTCGCGGATTTCGGCGTTCAAGCGGCCCAGCAAGCAGCACAAGACGCGGCGGGTAATTTCCTACAACAGCAATTCGGACGTGGCCAACAACAACTCGAAGAGGGGATCAACAAAGGTCTCGAAAAACTCCGATTCGACAAATTGTTTGGCAACTGATTCAGTGGCCAATGGTGACGATTTGGCCCACATGAACGAGGGGCTGTGCTCCGGATGAGCCGCGTTGATGCGGGTGATCTGTCGGGATAGTGTCTCGCCATTGACGTAGAATATGATAAACAAAGGCGCGTTCGAGAGACGTCAGGCACTCACGACTGAACAAAATCGACTGTTTGAAAACGCGGCTGTGTGGTACCGACCCGTTGCATTCGATTCGCGAATGAACATCGCGGCGGATCCTGTCATGGCGATTGCCGATGAAAAACACAACCCGGCCTCGATGCGTAGCCAACATGCCGCGCAAGTGTGTCTACCGTTTTTTTCTAAAAACGCCCTTTCCCGCCAAACGACTCACCCCTCTGAAACATCGTCATGCAATTGAATCGAAACGTCGCGACGTTCCGGCCCGGCCGCGTTTTTTTTCGCTCCGGGGGTGTTGCCGCGGGGCGCGCGGCAGTTATAACAGCGGGAATGCCTCGTCACGTCGGTGCCTGCCCATTTTGCAGTGCCGTTGCGCAAACTCTCCGTCAGGAAATGGAGGCGATGGATGCCGTCGTGATCGCGTCGGCTTTGCAAAGCGATGCGACCCGCAACGCCGACACCGGCGAGGTGCTGATGGAAATCGCGATGGTGCTCAAGGGAGAAAAACATGTCTCGGCGGGCCAGACCGTGAAGGCGGTTTACTTTGGTGACATCGCCAAAGGCCGGCGGTTCTTGCTTTCCGGCGTTGACCCGAGTGACATGCAGTGGTCGTGTCTGCCGCTGACTCCGCGAGCGGAACAGTACATCGTTCATATTCCGGAAGTCGCAGAAAAGGAAGACGCGGATCGTCTGCGGTTCTACATGAACTACTTGCAAGACGAAGACTCGATGTTGTCACGAGACGCATACGATGAGTTTGCGATCGCTCCGTATGCGGCATTGCAAGCGATCGAACCCGAGATGGACCACGACCAATTGGTCGAATGGATTGGTGACGATTCGCTGTCGCCCGATCGCAAACGACTGTATCCGACGATGCTCGGCGTGTGCGGTGGCAAGGAAGACCTGCCAATGCTCCAAGAGATGTTACTGAGCACTCAAAAGACTGCCCGGACGGGGCTCGACGCGTTGATCGCGTGTTACCTGACACTCGCCGGGGAAGACGGACTCGAGATGATCAACGAGGAGTTTCTTTCCAACAAGAAAGCGTCCTATGCCGACACGTACGCTGCCATCATGGCGATCCGGTTTCATGGGACCGAGGGCGGTGTGATTGCTCGAAGCGCACTGGTCGAATCGCTTCACGCAATTCTCGACCGGGAAGACCTCGCGGATCTGGTGATTCCCGACCTCGCGCGGTGGCAGGATTGGAGCCAAGTTGAAAAGCTGAAGCAGCTCTTCTTGAACGCCGACGCGGAGAACAATTGGGTCCGCGTGCCGGTGGTCAACTACCTCCGCGCTTGTCCCAAACCGGAAGCAGCTGAGGCTATGGAAGAACTGAAAAAGGTTGACCCGGACAGCGTCCGCAGGGCCAACACCTTCTTTGCCGTTCCCAAACCGGCCGCAGAAACGGTCCAGCCGAGCAAGCAGTAGCTGAGACGACGAACGCTGCCGTGCATTGAGATGAAAAAACGGCACGATCGGGTTACCGAGCGTGCCGTCTCTGGGCCGATATTGGCTTTCGTAATCTGCGCTAATCTTCAACGGCTAATGTTGCGGCATCCCGGAAGCTGAATTCCCGGAAAACCAGGCTTCCGAATTCAGACCACTGAACTCAGGCGGCATCAGCAACATCATCTGCGGCAACGCTCTAGCGAGCCGATGACGCACCGATGATTTCTTCGTGATCGACCAGAAATCGTTCGCAATCGAGTGCGGCCATGCATCCGGTTCCCGCGGACGTGATCGCTTGACGATAGTAGTCGTCCGCAACGTCGCCCGCTGCGAAAACACCCTTGGCGCTGGTGTTGGTTCGGAACGGCAGTTTCCACTGAATGTATCCCGCTGAATTCATCTCAACGGCACCGTCGAGGAATGATGTGTTTGGGGTGTGACCGATCGCGACAAACATCCCGCCGACGGTCAGTTCGCTCGTCGAGCCATCGACGGTGTTCTTCAACCGCAGCCCCGTGACGACCTTTTCGTCACCGAGAACTTCGTCGACGACGCTGTTCCATTTCATGACGATGTTGGGGTGATTGAGAGCACGATCCTGCATCACCTTGCTTGCTCGCATTTCGTCGCGACGAACGATCATGTAGATCTTGTCGGCACCCTTCAGGTTTGCCAGGTACGTGGCCTCTTCGACGGCCGAGTCACCGCCCCCGACAACGGCGAGAGGTTTGCTGCGGAAGATCGGCAGAGCACCGTCGCAAACGGCACAGGCGCTGACGCCCTTGTTCTTGTAGACCTCTTCACTCGGGAGGCCGAGATAGTTGGCTCGTGCTCCGGTCGCGATGATGACGGTGTGTGCCTGGACGGGCTCGCCGCTGGCTGGATAGAGCGTGTGTGGGGGGCCGGAGAAATCGACTTTCTCGATATCGTCGCTAACAACCCGGGTGCCGAAGTTCAGCGCCTGTTGCTTCATCAGCTCCATCAGTTCTGTTCCTTGGACGGCATAGTGTGGCTCGCCATCCTTGGTGTGACCCGCCGGCGGTTCGGGAAGGTTGTAGTGCCGGCTTTTGTCGACCGCAGACTGCACGAATGCGCGGATGTTCCCGGCGGGGAAACCTGCGAAGTTCTCGACTTCCGTCGTGTAGGCGAGTTGGCCGAGCGGCATCATGTCTTGTTTGAACGTGCCTTCGTAGACAACCGGTTCGAGGTTAGCACGGGCGGCGTAGATCGCTGCCGACCATCCGGCCGGTCCGCTGCCGATGATGATTGTTTTTTCGGGGCCATCGCTTCCGACGGGGCGGGGGGTGTCTGTCGTCGAGGACATAAGGAATCTCGCAGTAGGATGGATTGCAAATTTTGCGTTAATTTTGGTGTGGCCTAAAGGATTTTGACCACCGCACGTTCGCGTTTGAATTTCGTTTTCGCGGCATTATACGGTCAATGTCCGTTTCGACGACCTCTCTACCGTCCGCGAACTTTCTTCGCCGGCCAGATGTCGCCCCCACGTGCCGCTTCTGCATGTGTTTTTTCTGATCTTCCGGTGCGCCCGTTGCCGTCTTGGGGTAACGTTTCCGCGAAAAACCTGGGATAATCGCCGTATTGACGATGGTCGATGCGCGATTCTGCCGGAACACCGTTGGCTGCGCTCCACAGCGTTCGCTTCCCCAAATCGCCGGATTCTGATGTCCGGTCTCGCCGTATTTCGAAAGGTTGCTGTCTATCGCAGCGTCTGCCAATGATCGCCCGATGTTTTGCGGTCGAACACTCGTCATTGGCTCAGCAGTAGCCATCGGTCGAGTTGGCGAAACGGGGAGCGATGTTCATTCCAATCCGCCGGCTGGTTCCAAAACGCCTCGCCACGCTTTACGAAATGCGACGAAAGAAATCCTACGAAGACAGTCCTATAGCCTTGTTTGATCGATTCCCTTCCGTTTTGAAAGCGGCGACTCATGCCACCGGCCGTGTTGTCCCCGCCGCACTGAAACTGCCCGACGGGTTCACGCGCCAACCGGTTGTCGGTGGCATGCCGGTTTCGTTACGCGACGGCGGACGACCTGTCGGTGTCTCGCGGATGACTCTTTCGCTGAATCCAAGCAATCGTTCGGTGCTTGGGCTGGTTTGCATAATGCTAATCTGCACGCTGACGAGTGGATGCAGCAGGAATGCGTCGGAATCGGCCCCAAGTGATCCCTCGATGGACGGGGAGGCTTTCGTGGAATCCAACCTCGTCGGTTCGATCAAAATCGATGGTAGCAGTACCGTCCAACCGATCAGCGATGCGGTGCGGGAGGAATTTCTCAAATTGCACCCGGAAGTCGACGTCACCGTTGGCGGAAACGGAACCGGCAACGGGTTCAAATCGTTCTATGACAAGGGAGCCGATATCTCAGATGCGTCCAGGCCGATCCAGCCGGGAGAGTTTGCAAAGTGTCAGGCCAATGGGGTGGAGTTTCTCGAGTTGCCGGTTGCCTACGACGGTTTGACGATCGCGGTGCATCCGGAAAACGACTGGGTCGAAGAACTAACCATCGAACAACTGACGGAAATGTTTGTCGGCGAGGACGCTGCTAAGACTTGGAGCGACGTCGACCCGTCGTGGCCCAACGAGCCGATCAAGATCTTCGCGCCGGGAACCGGATCGGGGACCTACGATTACTTTCACGAAATACTCGCGAAAGTTAACGACAAACAACTCAGAAGGGACATGACACTCAACGAGAATGACAACATCCTCGTGCAAGGTGTCGCCAGTAACAAATTTTCAATCGGCTTCTTCGGGGTCGCCTACTACACCGCCAACCAGCAACGTCTGAGGGCCGTGCCGATCGTCAATCCGAAAGACAAGGTTGCGTACCTTCCTACGGTCAAAAACATATCGACAAACAGGTATGCACCGTTCAGCCGTCCACTGTTCATTTACGTAAACTCGGATTCACTGACCCGCGCCGAGGTACAAGTTTTCGTCGACTTCTATATCAAGAACGTTTCGCAGCTTTGCAGGGCCGCCAATTCCGTGCGTTTACCTGAATCCATAATGAATCGAACCAAACATATTCTGAAAACGAAAACCTTGGGGACACACTTTGTTTCTGCGGAAGGGGAGCATCGTGAGGGTGCGTTTGCGGATCTATTCACGCAAGAGAACTTAGTGAAGTGAGCCGTCCTGCCGCACTGCAGAACCCCACATTCCGGTCCGCGAAATCGGGCATCTGGCAAGAGCGCGCAATGCTCGCAGTGGTGGCGATGTGCGCTATGGCAACGATCGCGATCACGTTGGGGATCGTTGTGATGTTGGTGACGGAGAGTTGGCACTTCTTCAATAGCCAGTACGTGTCGGTGCGTGATTTTCTGACCGGGACGCGGTGGACGGCGCTGCAGAGCAAATCGATCGAGGATGCGAAATTCGGGATTTGGCCGTTGTTATCAGGGACGTTTCGTGTGACATCGATCGCGATGTTGATCGCTCTACCGAGCGGTTTGATTACGGCGATCTACCTGAGTGAATTTGCGTCTTCGAAGGTTCGTGCGACGCTCAAACCGGCTCTCGAAGTGATTGCGGGTATCCCGACGGTTGTTTTGGGATACTTTGCCGTTCTCGTGATCAGTCCGTCGTTGCAATGGCTGACCAATGGCGGCTTTGACGCGTTCAACGCGACCAGTGCCGGAATTGCGGTTGGCATTTTGTGTTTGCCAATGGTCTGCAGTTTGTCCGAAGACGCGTTGCATGCCGTTCCTCGTTCGCTACGAGAGGGAGCCTTTGGGCTCGGGTGCACGCCATTGGAAACGGCAACACGAGTGGTTGTTCCGGCGGCCCTCTCCGGGATCGTCTCCGCATTCCTGTTGGCGTTCAGCCGCGCGATTGGAGAAACGATGGTCGTCGCGCTCGCCGCGGGCACGCAGGCGACCTATACGATGGATCCCCGCGCTCAGTCGCAAACGATGACCGGCTTCATCGTGGAAATGATCAAAAGCGAAAACGAATATGGCACGGTTCAGTACTACAGCCTCTACGGTGTCGCAGTCACACTCTTCGTGATCACATTTGGGATGACCCTTGTCGGTCAACTCGTGCGTCGTCGCTACCGGGAAACGTATGCGTGACATCGAGAGCCTCGAAAAGTTGAGCGTCGATCCGACCGAGCAGGTAAGGACCGATGACGACATGGCCTTGCCCATTCCGGCCGCTGTCAAAAACGGATCCGCCTTCAGCGTCGAGTCGGACCACAATTCGCGTCACCGCGTGTTGGTGAGCAAAGCGTTCTACTGCCTCTGCTTCGGCGTTTCGTTGATCAGCATTGTTGTCCTGGTCGTGTTGTTGGCATCGATCCTGGTGCAGGGACACACGCGATTGACTCCGTCGCTGCTGATGAACGCTCACAGTACCTCGGAACCGGCAGAGTCCGGAATGTTTCCCGCGATCCTGGGGTCGCTTGCGATTTGTGCGGTTTGCGCGTTGTCCGCCCTGCCGATCGGAATAGGGACAGCCATTTTTCTCGAGGAGTTCCAGCCAACGACACCTTGGTTGCGACGTCTACACGGTTTTTTGAACCTGAACATTGCTAACCTCGCTGGGGTGCCGTCGATCGTTTACGGATTGTTGGGGCTGAGTCTGTTTGTCTTTATGTTCAATGCGTTCGGGCAAATTCGTGTGAATGAAACCAGCGGCATCGAAATGATGGGGGCCGAAAGGTACTATCAAGTTCTCACGATGGCCGGCGGAGGGAACTCCGCACTGATTCGTCAAACCGATCCGGGCCAACCGACGATTGTCGTCACTGAACCGATTGAGGCGGTCGATCGCCAAGGCAAGGGATTCATGCTCGAGGTTTGGGATCCAAAGTCGGGACGCCCCAAACCGACCGATTCGGAGGTCCTTCGCCGAACGGTGCGAAAGGGACAAAGCGGGGGCGCGTACGCGAAAACGTCGTGGTACTACTTTCGGTTGCCCTTTGGCCGGAGTTTCCTCGCGGCCGGGTTGACTTTGGCGTTGGTCATCTTGCCGATCGTTATCATCGCGTCGCAAGAAGCGCTTCGCAGTGTTCCCCCGTCACTCCGGGAGGCCGCCTATGGTCTCGGTGCAACCAAGTGGCAAACCGTACGAAGTGTGTCGTTGCCGGCAGCGATGCCGGGCATCATAACGGGTGCGACCTTGGCGATGGGACGAGCGATCGGTGAGGCTGCTCCGATTCTGGTGGTGCTGGGGGCGACGGTGGCGAAGAACTCGGGGCCGCAAAACCTGATGGACACCGTGGTGACGATGCCGGTGTTGATCTTTCATTGGGCAGGCGACCCGAAAGTCACGTACCAACAACTCGCCGCGGCGGCGATTATCGTTTTGTTATTCGTTCTGTTAGTAATGAACGCCCTCGCAATCTATTTGCGGCACCGATTCCGTACCGAATGATCAGGACCGCCAAAATGTGTCGAAATGAGTCCCACCTTCCCACTGCTACCTTCTCGACCGTGCAATAACCGATAAACTCCCTGCGTCGTCCTGTGCGGCGATCCCCCCGATTCAACGCCGCCAATTCGGCTAGCGAGCGATATGCCTACATCCGCAAGTGTCACGAACGCCCCCATTCATGGTGAGTCTCCGTCGAGTGAGTCGGAGCCTGAGGTGTGCGTGAAGATTGCGAACTTCAACGCGTGGTACGACTCTTTCCAGGCGATCCACGATTTGTCGTTGGACATTCTGCGAAATCAGGTCACCGCGTTCATCGGGCCGAGCGGCTGCGGCAAGAGCACGTTGTTGCGGTGGGTCAATCGGATGAACGATATCGTCCCGACCGCGCAGTGCACCGGTTCGCTGCGGATTAACGATGTCGAAGTGCTCAGTCCGTCGACAGACGTGGTGCATTTGCGGCGACAGGTCGGGATGGTGTTTCAAAAACCGAACCCCTTCCCGAAATCAATCTACGAGAACATCGCCTTCGCACCGCGATTGCACCTCAAACTGCGGCGAGGTGAATTGGATGAACTGGTCGAATGGGCACTTCGAAAGGCGGCCGTGTGGGACGAGGTCAAAGATCGCCTCAATGCCCCCGCGTTCGGACTTTCGGGAGGCCAACAACAACGACTCTGCATCGCCAGAGCGATCGCGATTGGGCCGGAATTGTTGCTGATGGACGAACCGTGCAGTGCTCTCGATCCTGCCAGCACCCTGGCAATCGAAGACCTTATTTACGAACTGCGCGAGCAGTACACGATCGTAATGGTGACTCACAACATGCAGCAGGCGAGTCGCTGCAGCGATCAAACGGCGTTCTTTTTCGAAGGTCGCCTTATCGAGTTCGGTGCGACCGACGATGTCTTCACAAAACCGCAACAGAAACGCACCGACGACTATGTGCGTGGCCGGTTCGGGTGATGTGCTCCGGCGCTTTCGATGACGGATCCGTAAACTGCCTTTCAATCACAAATCTCTATGAGCAAGCATCTCGACCGTGGAATGACGCAGTTGCGATCCGATCTGGTCAAACAGTTCGGGATCGTCGAGCAAATGATGAGTTTGTCTGTGAGGTCACTCGTCGAACGGCGGTCTGATCTCGCCGTCTCGGTGATCGATACCGATGACGAGGTCGACGCGAAAGACATCCAAATTGAAGAAGACTGTTTGAAGTTGCTCGCCCTCCACCAACCGGTCGCTGAAGATCTGCGTTGGTTGGTTACGGTCGTGAAAATCAACGGCGATCTCGAACGGATGGCTGACTTGGCCTGCAACATTGCCGAGCGGAGCATCTCACTCGATCTCTTTCCGTTGTTCCGTGTGCCCGAAAACGTTAGCAAGATGGTAGGAACAACCATCGGGATGGTACGATCGGCCTTGGATTCTTTTCTCGAACACGACGCGGATCTCGCTCGCAAAGTTATTTTGGCGGACGATGAAGTTGATCGTCTGAACGTTGAAATGATTCAGGAGATCGAACGACGGATGAGGGAAGACCCCGAGTCGGTGGAACCATCGTTGCACTGTTTCAGCGCAATCCGGCACCTCGAACGCATCGCGGACATGGCAACGCATGTCGCCGAAGAAACCGTGTATCTGGTCAGCGGCGACATCGTACGTCACCGCCGAGGCGAAACGGAGTCGTGAGTTCGTCTGCGTCGAAAGGGAGAGACGCTCAGGCGACTCAGGAATCTTTCTCTGCGCCTTGGCGGACGATCAGCACGCTGCAGTGAACATGGTGAAGCACGTAGCGAGAGGTGCTGCCTAGAAGCACCCGGGAGATTAACCCGCGTCCGCTGTCGCCGACGACCACAAAATCGTGCCCCTGTTCCTCCGCATACTGCGTCAAACCGTATCCGACATGTTCCACCTCCACGCTGTGCCCGCTGGCTCGCGCACCGCACTGGCTCAGTCTCGCTGCGGCGGCATCGGCACATCGCCGTGCCTCGGTGCGACGTCGCGCGGCCTCCTCCATGGTCGATGCGAGAATGTCTTCGCGGAATACCTCTAATTTCACTGACGCGGTTACCGTGGTGAGTTGATGCTCGTCGGTCCACGGGTAGCGGCATACCTCGTTGAGCATCGCTTCTGAGACGCCTCGCTCATCCACCGCGATCATTCCTCTTCGGATATGGATCGGAGGAATCTCGTCATCGAGTCCGCGGTCTTCTGGGATCTCCTGCCGGACTACCAGGGCAGTGCACGGTGCATGAGTGGCCACGTAATCGCTCACGCTGCCCAGCAGCACGCGTTCGAGAGCCGAATGTCCTTTTGCGGCAACGACAACGAGGTCGAACTTCCCTTCGGTCGCTCTTTCGACGATGCAGTGTCCAACATGGCCCATCATTTGGTGTGTTGTAATTTCAGCGTCCAAATCACGGACCGCACGTTCTCCTGATGAGAGCGCGTGCTTAGCAACCTGTTCTTGATGTTCCACAAACTGGGGATACCAGAGTTCGCTCTGAGCACTCATCACCACTTCGGGTGGATTGACAACGGTCAATATTTCCACCTGCAGAGGTTCAGGCAACGGAAACGCGGCCAGGTACTTGCAGGCGTGAAGCGCGTGGATTGATCCGTCGACTGCCAATAGAACTTTCATCAATCAATTCCCTCACACAGGTGGGCTACAACAAGTCGTGATACACCTGTTTTAACATATTGATGCCCACAAAGTGACTTGCAGCGCCCTGCCGAATTGTCGCGTCTGCTGCGTGGTGAGCATGCATGCGTTGATGTTTCTACCGGAGCTTCTCTTCAGACGTTTTCGATATCACGAATCAACGCTGCTCTCCGAACCACGATCACGCACTAGCGTTGGCTAGCTTCGCATCGGTGCACCGTCAGATTCGTCGTCCGTCTGCGTGTCGACGTTGAGTATTTCCAAGTCAATGTCGTCCAGCGGCGAGGCGGCAATCTCGGCTTGCGGCGATTCGATGTTCGAGGACGATTCGATGTTCGATAACGTTGACGGCTGTGTCATTTGCCCCGCAATCTCGTCGTGGCTGGCTTGCCGCACCTGCAGTTTTCCCGCGTTGACTCGCACGACCATCACTTGCGTTCCCGAGTCGATCGGTAGTCCGGTGCTGACGGCATCGGTCTTATGACCATCGACTTTTACCTGTCCGCTGGGCAAAAGGTTGGACGTCGCGATTCCGATGCGGCCGACCAATTCGATCAACGGGGTGCCATCGAGCGTCGTTGCGGGCGGTAATGTGGTGTCCGACTGCAGTGTGTCACGGTTGAGCATTTGACGGCCGATGCGGGTCCTCGGCCACAACCGTATCAAGATCGCAAGCACGATCGGAGTCGTGATCAAATAAACCAGCAACAGCGTCATCCCCATCGTGATGCTGTAGGTGCATCCGATGATGATCGACGTGACTCCCACCACCGCGGCGGTGAGTCCCAAGATGCCACCACTGGGAATCAAAATCTCGGCCGCGATGAGGGCGTAGAAGGCAACCAGCAGCGCGATCGCATAAAAAGCGGGCATCAATCTTCCACCGCTTCGACGACGATTCGGTTGCCGTGCACCGCGACCACGCGTACCGATTGTCCGGGGTCGATCGCCGATCCGTCGCTGACTACCGCAACGACTTGATCGCCAAAGCGAGCCTTTCCGGATGGACGCAGACGCGTCGATGCGGTGCCGGATTTTCCTTGAAGGTGATCGAAGTCGGCGAGCCGTTCGAGCCGGTCCATGTCCGACGGCGGGCTCTCCATCGCGAGCCCCGTGGCGGTTGCCGCCTGAGGCAAGAACGCGCGCACGATTAGAAAACCGATCACCAATCCGCCCATTCCCCCGATCGCCATCCAAACGCCTTGGGTGAGTTCATTGACCTGATAGCTGTTCCGCGGGATCACAAACGTCTGGCTCATCAACACGACACCGAGCACCGTCAAAAAGAGTCCGCCGATCCCGAACACACCGAATCCCGGCAACACAAATATCTCGATCGCCAAACACACCAACCCGAGTCCGAACGCGAGCAGTTCCAACCACTCTGCAGTCCCGGCGAGAAATTTCGTCCAGAAGAAAAAGGCAAAACACAGCATCGCGATGAACCCCGGCAGTCCTAACCCGGGCGCGCTCGCCTCGGTCGACAACATCATGAAACCGAGCAGCAACAATCCAAACGCGAGTCCGTCGTTGCGTCCGAGTCGTTCCACCCAGCGGACCAAACCTCGGTCGGACAGTTGATTCGGTACGTCGGCCAATCCGACCGTTTGAGCAGCGTTTTGCAATGAGTCAGCGGACTCATCAACGAGTCCCAATTCGATCGCCGCCTGCACGGTGAGTCCGTCGGCGAGCTCGATGCGTTGTTCGCGTTTCCATTGCGTGGCGACGTCTTCTTCGCCCTGCAGTGCTTCTTCGGCCAGTTCACTCGGTATCGCATATCGAACCCGTCCGGTACGTCGGTTGGTGTACCGGTGAATCGGTAAACTCGGATCGAGCAGTCCTCGCAGCAGCGTTTCGCTGCGTCCGGTCGCGTTCGCAATCAGTGCGATCAGCTCACGTTGATCGCGAACATCGTCGGGGTTGATCGCTTCGGCACCGCTGCCACCGAGCGTTGCGTCGGGGTGCATCGTCAACGGCCGGCATGCCAATGCCAACAACGCCGCGTCGCCCCGTGCCTCGCGCGAGATGTATCCACCCACGCTGCGAATCGACGGACCCGGGTCTGCGATAAACGCGGCCATCGATGCGCTGCCTGTCAGGTAGCCGCCCGGCGAATCGATCTCGACCAACCACGTGTTTGTCTCGCCACGTTCGATCGTCGCCGCGAGATTGGATTGCCATCGTCGCACGCGGTCCCGTCGCACCGGGCCGTTGATGCGGAGCAATGCACCGACTGCCTCGCCAGATGCGTCAACATCCTCGTCTCGTAAACCGGCCAAACCGAGCCGATCGGCTACCTCGTCAACCGAGTCAACAATCGCCGTCGCTGCTCTGAGTTCGCGCAGTTGATCCGCGGTGAGAATCAACGGTTGTCCCGCTTCGGACCAAATGGTTTCTTCGACGATGGCCCCTTCGCGTCGGAGTTGCCGCAGTTCTTCGCCGACCGCAAACCGCGTGTCTCCTTCGGCGAGACGCACACGAGCGACGGCCAATTCGGAATTGGCTAAACCTTTGACGATCTCGGGTGCCAACAGGCTGCGGCGTTTCGCAATGGACTGGTAAATCAGTTGCGTCGTTTCGTCACCGGTCGGTTCTCCCTCTGTCGCATCACCGATGGATCCATCGGACGATACCAAAATCGATTCGCATGCGAGTACCAACAGCACGTCGCTACCTCGCACCTCGCGATCTACCCATGCGATCGAGCGGACGCGGCGGAGGTCATTTCCGGAGATCGCCCGAGCCAGTTTTAAAGCGTCCTCGAGAGCGGTCGTGTTTGGAACCGCTTCGTTGCCCAGTGCATCCGATTCGCCAACTCGAGTCGGTTGTTTGGCAGGAGTGTCCGAGGAGCCAAAACGCAACACGACGCTGGCACGCTTTACCGCGGCATTGTCCGAGTTGGGCGTCGTTTGTCGTACCGCTAAGGAGAGCCGAGTGAGTTGCGACAGGATCTGATCAATGTCACGCGACGTGATCGGATGAGGGATGTCGATCAAATACCCTCGAGGTGGTTGTTTCGGCGGAGGTGTTGGTTTCGGCTCTGTGTCATTGATCTCCTGCGCGGGCGCCAGCGCCGCCAAACTGAGCCACCAAAGGCTAGCAAAAATCCACGCCAACCCGGCGATTCCGACACGTCGAAACGCGGTGTCGACCGAGCGGTGAGAAACGGGGCGGTGGCGATGCTTGTTCATGCCCGCATTATAGGCGTCTTGTCGATATTGGGCACTGTCTCCCGTCGTCCAAAACGGCTCGTTGTCTCTCGGACGCCGTTGTTTCCCATCGATGGGCACGAATTGGGAGATGAACGGATGCGGTACCTTCCTGAAACGGCGTGACTTTGAACCGAGCGTGAAATTGTGAAGACGGTGTTATTTCAGCGGTGTTATTTCGACAGCGTCTCGCCGAGGGCATCGGTAATTGCCTCACGCAATTGTTCACCCAGTTTGGGCCCGCCACCGACATACAAACGGCGGATCACGCCCGTTCGATCGATGACCACAGTTTGCGGAATCGCATTGGCCTGATATCTCGCCGCGGCCACCCCATCGATGTCCAGCACAACTTCTGGAGTGATCTTCAGTCGCTCTAGCGTCTCGCGGATTGTGGCGGACGATTCCTGCAGGTTTACCGCGACCAACCGCACATCGTCGCCCTCAAAGTCGGAAACGACACCTTCGATCATCGGCATTGCTTGCAGACACGGGCCGCACCAGGTCGCCCAAAAGTCCAACACAACGACCTGCCCTCGTTGATCGGCGAGAGAGAAACGCCCGCCTTCGAGAAGATCCAACTCGAAATCAGGGGCCTGTTTGCCAACGAGAGCCGAAGACGCACCCGCGTTCGGCTCGCCCCCCGGATCAGGAATGATCGGTTCGGGGGCGTCTTTAAGGCTCCACAGACTGTAAGGTTGCTCGGGTTCATTTTCGCGGATGTCGATTCCGATCAACAATTCGTTGACATCGCCTAATTTGAGTTGGGTTTTTCCGAGTAACGGATGCTCCCCAGAGAGAATACTGGCTCGCAACCGTTCGACGTACATCGACATCCGATTGCGATTTCGAAGGACAGCACGGACCGCCAATGGTCGAGGTGCTCCATCCGGTGGCGTCTGATCTGAGTCAGCGGAGTTCGCTTCGTCTTGAAGCCAAATGATTTGAGCGACGAGGGATCGGTGAATTTCAATCTTCTCGAGCCGGCTCTCCACCAACAACGTGTCCGCAGACAAACTGACCATGCGGCACCGCAGCATGTCGCCGTTGGTGGCCACGACCAAATGAGTCGGGCGGTTTCGTTTGCGAACTCGCGGCAGCGTTAACAAACGCTCTCGGCGGTCAATGTCGATCGATGGTTCATGGCCATCATGGGCAAACTGAATCACCTTCAACTCGTTCACCGGCAACAAGGTTTTCTCCGTGAGTTCCGATGAAAAACGCACCCCGGATTCATCGATCGCTTCAACGGTGCACGGGATGATTTCACCGGAACGTAGATGCATCGACGGCGACTGTGCTTTTTTGCGACTGGTGTGCGTGTTATTCCCGAACGCCCGTTTCAGTGCGTTCCAAACACCACCTTGGTTGGCACGTCTGGCTGCCTGCTTTTGTTGCGCGGCTTCGCGTTGGATGCGTGCTTGTCGCTGTTTTTCTGTTTCCGGAGGCGGTGTCTCGCGATAAACCAGCCGGCCTGAAAAACTGCCTAGGAGGTTCACCGGTGTCGCCCCTCGCGGGGCAAAACGAAGTGGTGTCGATGCGTTGGCGTCGTCGCTCCTGGAACGATCAGTGTCAACCAGGCCGCCGGTCAAACGACCGTCCGGAAAGTGCAATCGGCCCAATATAAATTCTGAAGACTCGCGTTTTCCGGGACTCGGTTCGAGAATTCGAAATCGAGCAATCTGGTCGGTCGCGATCTCCAATGAATCGTCGAAGGAATCGATACGTAGAGCCAGGCCCGTATCTGAAACGGATTCCAACGTACCGGTCAGTCGAGTTCCGTCATGCGTGGTGACCTGCATCCCCGACGAAGGTGATGAAGGTTCCTCTGTGCTCGCCCCTTCGAGAGTTTCTTCCTCGGGCGTCTCGTCTGATGGACTGCGGGCGAAATGGATACTCAAGACATCGCCGGGCCGGATGCGTTGGATATCGTCATGGGTTTCGATCTCCCACTCGTCCGTACCGATGAGTCTCAGTTCGCCTGTGTGAACACTTCCGTCCTTCATGCGAACGGTGTCCGACGCGTTGGAAGTTTCTCTCGTCAACTCCGCAGTGATTTCGATGACGCGGATCGACTCCAGCGAGATGTTGCCTCGCACGTTCGTTAAACGGACCGCAGGTCGAACGTCGGGGTAATCGTTGGCCGGCAGTTCAAATTCACCTAACCGAGTTCCTTCCGGCGAAAGCACGATCACGTGACCGTCGTTCTGGTTGCACTGCATGATGAGACTCAAATGGCCGTCCAGTTCAGCGACCGTACCAAGCGGGATCACTTCGGCAACCTCAGCGAGTTCACGTAGAAGGACAATGTCCTCTTCCCATACCTCGACGCGGTAGGCGTTGCTTTCGAAATCGTCATGGTTCTGTTGGTCGACGCCAATCGCAAAAACGAAGTCTGGCTTGCCCTCCCAACCCAATTCGGCTTCGATTTGAAATAAATTCGGCAGGTCTAGATCGCGAAATAGGGACACCCCAGGTTTGTTGGTGCGAAGCTCCCCGCCCCTCGATGCCCACGAATCCGCGTCACCCGAAAGTGTCCACTTTTTGAGTGCCCCCGGGCCTGTGAAACGCATCGCCTCGCCGTCACGCCACCGCGAAAGATGGCCGACAGAGGATCGGGGGATGGTGATTACGCCAAAGTGCTCAGTTTCGACTCGCAAGAAAGAGTCTTCGCTTTTGAGCAGTTGGCCGTAAATGCGATCACCATCGGCAAGATCGAACAAGAAGTCACCCTGCGCGACGGGCGTCGGGGTGGGAATTGGGAACGACCCGGAGAGAACGGTTGGTGTTTCCAATTCGATGGGCTGATCGAAGTGCGGGTAACGCCAGGCGATTTTCCCCAGGCCGGATGCCTTCGTCGGTGCCAACTCGCCGGGCAGGAAATCGCCACCGACCATCCTGATCGTCCCCAGGCCAGACATGCCTTCGGCCCGGGCGTCTGAACGCATGCCAGAACCGGCGACGCTCGAGCAAACCAACGCTGCAATCATCCAACCACGAATCACCAGATGTGTTTGAATCGTCATGGTGCCGCGTTTTCGATTCATCATTTCGGTCATCGCTCGTAGATCGGCAGGAAACGAAAGTTCAACGCCATCGCGAGTAGCGCCATCGCGGAATCGGCTGGTTTTCCCAACGATCCGGTGAAGCTGCCGTCGTCCTGTTGGTCGGCTTTTAACTCTCGGATCAATTGTTCATTCCATTTCTCCCACGCATCAACGTCTCCCTGAAAGAGAGCTTGGGCTTGGTAGTACTGCCCGTACCGCAGATAGCTGCTCGAGGACTGTTCGAGACGTTCCGTCAATGCAGTGACGGTCGCTTGGAACTGTGGCATGTCTTTGCGGCGCGAGATCGCGTACACGAGTGAACCGATCGAGATCCGAGGTATCGAGTCGTCGTAGCCACCGACACCTGAATACGCCACCTGACCGGAGTCACTGGTCATCGATTTGAAGTACGCAACTCCTCGATCGATCGCTTCGTCGGGTACCTCAATTCCTGCGTTGCGCGCCGCGAGCAGTCCGACCATGACCGCTCCGCTGACCGACGTGTCCGCGTCGGTCGCGTCCGGTCCGTATCGCCATCCGCCGAACTTGTTCTTCTTTTGCGACGTGACCGCCCCCCGGACCGCGAGCTCGAGCGATTGGCCGAGCTTCATCGGGTGTGTGCCGGTTACCCGCCCGCCGCTCCATAAGTCGGAATCGTCCACCGCGCCGTAGGCTTCCGCGATCGCTAACATCGCGAAGCCGTGGTTGTACATGCTGGTGTGTCCCATGTTGCCGCCGAAGATTCCAGTCGACTGATCTTGGCTACGCAGCATGCTTCGCAGACCGCGACGAATGTTGCCGCTGTAGATGCCAAAGTTAGGATCTTCGCCAGAAGCCAGGAACGCCATCACCGCCATCCCCGTCACGCCGGGACCGCCGTGTCCACCCTGCCATGTTCCGTCTTGCGTCTGGGTTGTGGCGAGAAATCGGAGTCCTTTTTCGTAAGTCTCTCGCACATCACGCGGCACGATCTCGCCCATCTGTGCGGTCGGAAACTGCGCCGATGCGAGGCCGGTGAAAATAACGGTGAAAACAGCGGTGCTCATTACAACCGAGGTGAGCGATGTGATTGGCCACTGCGTGTTTGCACGCCTATTCATCCAACACCCCCATCTGTTGCAGATTCGCTTTCAGTCCCTGGAACTGCGCAAACGATCCACGAATCGCATTGAGTTGTGTTTCGTCAAAGATCTCTTCGAGCTGCTCGTTCGGTAGTTCGCTCGCTTTGATCATGACCACGTATGAAAGATACGTCGCGGAGGCGAGGTTTATGTCGAGGCTTTCTCGCAGCAGTTTCGAAAACTCATCACGCTGGTCTTTAGTCATCGAAACTTGCCTGCCGAGGTTCCCGACGTACGCAGCACAAACAAGGTCCAGTCGACGATTCAGCTTTCGTTTGCTGCGTTTTTCCAGTTCCAAGGATTGTTGTTGATCCATGGTCGCCTTGGCAACTTTTTGAAGCAGCGATTTATCTCCAAACAGACCTTTGTTGAGACGCTGCTGCAGCGGCATCGCGAGTTGATAGATCTCGTTAATCTCGTTTTGATTAATCTCGCCTTCCGACTCCCGCCGTTTGAATTCAGTGATGGCGGCGTCAACATCACGGAAGAAACGGCTGATGTCTCCTTTTCCCGCGAATCGAATCTTGACCTTCTGCGCTTGCGTCAGAGGAGCAATTTGATCGAGGCGGTCGATCTCCAATTCGATTCGATCTTTGAGCACATTGCGGGCATTCGCTTGGTTTTGCAGCGTCGAGAAAATCCAACTTTCGAATTGGTTCTGGGTGATCACGAAACCCTGCGAATGAGCTGCTGTAGGCGATTGCAGCACGATGACGCACGCGATCGTGGCAACGCTCGCTCGCAGGATTTTCGTCCCGTAGTGAACTCGGTGCGGGGGGAATGATTGTCTCACTTCAACCACTCCTCTTTTAATACGATGTTGGCTCCAAACCCGTTGTTCCACCCGAACGAAATGCTGATGCTCTGGACTGAGTCGAGCATCTTTTGTTGTTTCTTTGTCAGTACCTTGTTGAGTGACGGTTTCGGGATCGGAGGCATGTATTCATTGTTGCTGATGTAGTGAAATATCCACTGCAGGTCGATCTCTTTCCATTCTTTGAGCAGTACTTCCGTTAACTGGGTGTATTGCGTTTGTGTCAAGCCGATTCGGTCATCGAGCATCCCGATCGCGAGCCCGATCGCAGTTTCTCGCTCAAAACGGTCTCGCTCAGTCGTCTCCTCGATATACGATTGATACTGAGCAGGGGAAAGAATCGGTTTGAGGTAGGTATGGGCATCACGGCGAACGCGGAGGTAAGGGTTTTCTTTGAGTTGCTCGTTGTTGGGACCTCGAAGGATCCACCCTTTGTTGGCACGCCCTTGGGCATTCATGGGCCCGTTTGCCACCAAGTCGCTGCACTGCATGTATGCGGCCTTCGCTGCGTGGACGATTTCTTTCATCTGATCAGACGATGGCGAACAGACTCGCTTAACGAACGACAATTCAGCGTTGACGAGCGGCTTCACAAATTTAGGAGGTGCGTTTTTTATCTTGAGGTTCGGTATCCCCAAGAACTCGACCGCCTCTACTTCTTCGAGTTGGACTTCTTCGAGTAGGGCTTCTTCGAGTTGGGCTTCTTCGACCTCAACTAGTTGAGCTTCTGCCTGTTCGGTTGCCTCCTCTTGCTGCGCGTGCACGCATTGCACCGGAATGGTGCACAAGGAAGCCGCGATCAAGAGTTTCCAGAACTCGCGTGTAAACATCACGATCCTCCGATCCGGTTGAAGTACTCGTCCAATCCGTGGCGAAACTCCTCGGGCAATTCCATGCCGGCGTTTCCAGTCGTTTGGCCGACATCGCGACTTTCGCGAACTTCCTTGACGTTGCGTCCTTTGCCGACCAGTGCGAGAGCCGAGTCAACCGTGTTGCCACTGCCGCCTCCTCCCGGCGTCGCGCCACCACCTCCGCCTCCGTTGGGATTAATGCGTTTGGATCGCAAGATCAATTCAATCGCCTCCGTCTCCGCTGCGATCGCGTTGGGGCCGGTATCTGCCCTACCTAAGATCTCGGCCGCCTCATCCATCACCTGATCAACCTGCGACAGCATCCGAAGCTCTTTGCCGAAATGCTTGGTCGCGTCGGGGAGTTCTCGGATTCGATCGATGACCTTCACAACGCGTTCGTTGATTTCGGATTGCGTTTTAGAAAGACCGCTCGCGTTGCGTTCATGTTCCCCGGTTTCCAACGCATCTCTCGCTTGTTCGGCGACGCGAGTTTCCTCCCGAAGATCGATCTCCGCTTCGAGGATTTGCAGCACTTCCAATACGATCGACGGCGGAAGGCTCTCGGGCGATCTGCCTCCAGGGCATGATCCGCTGCAGGCAGGATCGACTAGGTTTTCCGCCCATCGATCCAGTGCATCGGACCAGTATTCCGCTTCGGCGATCGAAAGGCCTTGTTCTTCATCGATCTTCCCTGAGAGTTGACGCAGCCCGCCGATCACGTCAGAGTCCTTCATCTCATCGAGCGTGGCTTTGAAATTCATGAACCGACGCCGTTCGAAGTAAGCGGCGAGATCGTCCATGATGTACGAGACCGTTGTCACGCTGGTCTCTTCCGTTTTCTTAAGCTTGTCGAGTTCTTCACGGACATCATCATCGACTTCGTCTTTGGTGATCCCAAAGGCAGGTTGCAATTGGTCGGTGAGGCGTCCGGCAACCACGTTCTGTTGCCGCGATGCTGCCTTCAAACGTTTCGCCAACGTGCTGCCTTCGAGGTTGGCGAGCACCGCGTTGAGTTCATCGGCGAGGCGGTCAAACTCGGCGAGCAAGTCTTCCTGTTCTTCGACGGCTCGTTGCATGCTGTCTTCTTGATCGGCCGGGGATTCCTTCTTCTGGCCGGGTTGAGATTTGCCCATCACGGTCGTCACAGGAAGACGCAACGCCGGGCTGCTGGGCTTCTTGGGCGATCCAGGTGCAGCGGGTTCCTCGTCGGGAGAATTGGCGGATGATTCCATGTCGACTAGCGTTGGGGCACTTCGCAGTTTTGGTTTTTTGCCTTTGTACGGTTCGCGTCCCGAGCCGCTTCCGCTGGCACGCGACTGGCCTGCTTTGGGGCCGCCCTTGGCTTCCGCGTCTGGATTGTTTTCGGTTCGTGCCAGACGGCTGGGTTGCTCGGCCGCGTTGTCGAGCAGGTCGGCGACCGATGGCATTCGGTTTTCGGAGAGGTCTCGTAGCACCTGCAACATTTCCGCCCAACGCTCGAGATGCCCGACGCCGATTTCGGGATTCCGCGAGGCTGCTTTGACCAGGTCATCGCCTATTTTTCCGAGCCGGTCGAGTCGGCGACCGTTGGATTGTTCTGCGGATGCCTGACGCTCGATCGCCCGTCGGTTTTCTGCATCGTCGAGTTCGGTTGCGGGCAGATCACGCAGCTCTTTATTGCGTTCGTAGAGTTGACGTTCTCGGTCACGAACGTCGAGAGCCTGACGATGCCATTTGCTTAACTGCTCGGTCATCCAGATCGCGTGCTGATCGGGCGTTAAAACGTAGAGCACATGGGGTGGCGAATAGATGCGATTTCGGCCCGGCAGGTAGTCCTCTGCCCACACGAACAGCTCAATCGGTTGAGGTTCAATTCCGAGATGAGTTGCGCAGAACGTCCCAATGGCATCCACGCCGGTGGCGGAATGATCGCCGGCGGCGAGTGGACGTTCTCCCTTGGCGGGTTCTTCGACGTATCCCATGTCGAGGCCACGCCACATCAGCCCGATCTCGCGAATGCCAAAATCGTCGCTGGCACGGGCGGTGAATTTCAATGTCTCGCTGTCGAGCACCACGGCTTGGCGCGGTAACCCGTCACAGATCAACGTGGGGGCTTCGTCATCGACCGCGTTGATGTTCAGTGCGAACGGTTCGCGAGGTGTTAATCCGAACTGATCCTTCCATTCGAACTGTAACGATGAAACCTCATCCATCGGCACGGTTCTGCTGGCGAGCGTGGCGCCAATGACCTGTCCTGATTCAGAGTTCACGCGGCCTTCGGTTAGATCGCGATTGACCGTGGCGGTGAAAACGGCTTTGCTGCCTCGCACCATCGTCACGCTGCCACCGCGGGAATCGACTCGCCGCGTTTCCTCATGGCCGAGGTAATCGGGCAGGCGAACATCTGCAACGAGAGACGACAACTCCGGACGCAATGTCGGTTTGATGGAAAGGTTTTGGGTGACGTCGCCGACGCGAAGCACCGTGTTTTGATCGCTGATCTGCGGCGGCACGGTGAAGTGGTATCGACCCTCGATGAGTTTTGCCGTGGTGGCCGGTTGGTCACCGATCTGAAGCGTCGCGGTGGGCGGTTGCCAACGTGACGCGTCTGCTAACGCCACCGGCAACACAGACGCTTCACCATGCGGCAAAACGATCTCTTCCGGCAATGGCTTGATCCGGGTGAAGGTGTAACGCGGGGTGTTCGTCCACGGTGTCAACAACCTGGTCCACGCGTTGTGAGTCGCCGACGGATAGAGTGTGGCGAGGACCAGGACCGCGGCGCCGACCAACCCGGCAATCGCACCACAGGGTCGGTGGTAGGAAGTCGGCGTGTATTGGTTCAAATCCCGGTCGGCGGCGTCTTCGGCGACCTGTCGCATGGCCGCTTGGCACAACGCCGGTGACCGTGCTTGTTCGCTGTCGCTGCGGGTCAGTTCGAGCACGCCGAGCAATCGATCACCCACCGCCGGTAGTTGTTTGCTGAGCAATCGGGCGAGCGGTTCGAGGTTTTGATACCGCCAAACCCAACGATACAAACGCCATGGAATGATTGCCGCGGTTGCCAACGCAACCATCAGCAGCAATCCACGAAACAGTCGCGGCGTGTCGGCCAACCGATCCCACCCGTAGACCACTAAGAAAGCCAGCCCGACCACGATCGCGGTAAACGCAATCGCCTCGGCCATTTTGATCCGCCATACGCGCCGACGGTAGGACAGCAGTTGTTGCTGCAACCCTTCGGGAACACTCAGCGGAGAGGACTCGTGGACGGTGTTCATATCAACCCAACCCCTTTTCGTGCGATCCAAAAGCCAGCTAAAAACGCGATAAATGCGCCGACAACTAAAGGATGGCTCCACAAAGCCAAGCGTCGTACCGACGGCGGGGGATCCGGCAATGTCGACAACCAGTGCATGACGTCATCCATGCGATCGATGGTCAGAACCTGCCCACGCGTGACCCGGGCGATCTCTTCGAGAACTTCCGGGCGGGCCGGTTTGCCAATTTGTTCGAGACTCGCTCCTTGCACGAACACGGTTGCATCCAATGTGTCGCCGGTTTGTTTGCAGAAAAGGGTCAGTTGATGATTTCCCGGTTCACGCGGCGTGACTCGACCGGAGAACGCTCCCCATTGTTCGCCACCCGACTCCATTCGAATCGTCTCGACATGATTGCTCGGTGATACCAATCTCAACGTCACATCGCCTTTGCTCAGCGGTTCGCCGCTCGGTTCCATCACGTTCGCGTTGATGGTCATCGTCTGACGCACCTGTGGACGTTCGGGGGAATAGTACAGTCGCATCGTTTCACCGCTAGCCATGTTCCGGCGATACGCCATCCAGCGCACGACCTGACCCCAGAATCGATAATGGTACAAATCTTCGACACCTTTCCGCCAACGCCAGGCTCCGTCGGTTCCCATGAACAGAACTTTGCCGGCACCAAAAGTTCGCGTCACCAACAAAGGCAAACGCCCGTAACGGTTGCTCATCTCTTGATGCACGCACAACGTTTCGGTTCCCGGTTTGGCACGCAGCACCGGGGCATACCATTGAAACCCCGGCAGGTTCTCCCACACCTCGATGTTCTCCTCGGCGGTGTCGGATAACTTGGTCAGCAGGCTGCGGCGGCCGAGTTCGGTTAACTCAAAATGTTGTGGCGTGCGCGATCCCCATCCTCGCGGTTGTGCCGCGTCAAACTCGACAGGGATGAGGTTACCGAGTTCCGTGTCTAACAAACTCGACTGACGTCCCTGCCATCCCGGCATGAAGACCAACCCGCTGGCTTGTTCGCTGACCAAACCACGCAGCCATTCGCACTGCTGCGGCGTCAGTTGTTCGTCGTCGATCCCGACATCGCCGAGGAAGACCACGTCGTATCGAGCAAGCTCTTCTTTTGTCGCCGGGAACGCGGTGATGTAGTCGGCGTTCCCGCCACCGCGTTTATCGAGTCCGGGATGAAACAGCAAACACGACACCTCCACTCCAGGGTCTCGCGATAATGCGTTGCGAAGATATCGGTATTCCCATCGTGGGAGTGACTCGATCACCAACACGCGGAGTTTCTCTTCGCGGATCGATATCGGTGCCGCCAATTCATTGTTGTCGTCGCGAACCTCACTCGGATGAGTTGACACGGTCAGCGAAAGTGACGTATCGCCGAGAACGGTCGGTTCGAACCGGATGGAATCGTTGGTTCGCCCCATCGCGGCGACGCGAACTTCCTTGGATGTTTCCTCACCGCTTTCTTCTCGCATGGTCACCGTGGCGAGGTAATCACGAGGCAGTGAGCTTTCGATCGAGAACCCAATCCGAACCTGTTTGTCGACCACCGCGAACGTCGGCACGTCAAAACTGAGCAGCTCCACGTCAGGAAGCTTCGTATCACTGCCGACCGGGAACACAAAATCGGGGACGCCGAGCGACCGCAGCCGTGCAGCAGCCTGTGACGGGGCGCCGCCCTGGTTCCAATCGCCGTCCGATGCCAACACCACGCCGAGAAGGTTTTCGTGTTTCGTCGACACATCCACCAGCGGACTCGCCAGATCCGTGCCGGCTTCGTTGGATTC
>JBICHZ010000060.1:0-19446 GCA_043101355.1 Rhodopirellula sp. JB044 | reverse complement strand
GTGATCCGATGAGCGACTTTGCCTACAACGTTGTCGGCGTACATCATTAGCACCGTGCCATCGGGAACCGCCAAACAGACACTCGGCATGAGCAGCAGAATGAGTCCAGCGACTGTCGATCTCAATCCTGTGTTCCATGCGTTCGGCATCGATTGGATTTTGGTTGTTGACATGATTGGTTCCCTATCGTTTGATTCGATTCGTCGTCAGCCGCGGCAATGCAATCGGCGTACCGAATTCAATTTGATGCCACATAGCCTTCCGCAACTGTGATCAATGAGTCAGCCTAGAACCAAGGACCGAGATGCTGCGGCATTCCTGCGATCCATCAGAAGGGTGCGCACCGCCGGGCAAGTGTGCGGATTAATCGCACGGAAGATGAGAATGCGTGTTTGGTGAACGACTGCGTTAATCTCGTTTGAACGGGTTTGTCGTCTTTTTCGATCGCTAGGGCGCGAATTGCGGTTTCTTTCGTCAGTGGAATGCGGATTGCGATGACGGGATACCACCGTCCCACGAAATCTCTTCTTTTGGCAGCAGGTGTCGATCATGAACTTCTTGGTTGAACACAGCGGTCCCAGCAACGAGTCCGCTGTCGCAGCGAATCACCGGTATGTCCGAATCATACGGAAAGTTCGCGACGAGCTAGCGCGAAGACAACGATCAGGACTAAGTCGCGTAAGATGTGAGTATCAACGTGGAATACTTCATCTCCTGGGCGAAGTGGACGCGTACTATTTGAAGCAACTCGCTCAGGAAAGTGCTCGCCGCGTCGAAGGAGTTACACACATCGTCAACAGTATTCACGTGATGGACCCAACGCCTCCAAACAGGAAATTGAAATGAAGGTCGGAATTGTTGGCAGTGGTTTTGTCGGTTCCACGGCCGCCTACGCGCTCGTGATGCAGGGGATTGGTCGAGAGATTGTAATGGTGGATTTGAATCATGCGCGTGCTGTGGCGGAGGCGGATGATCTCTTTCATGCGGTCCCGTTCTCTCATCCTTTGACCCTTCGAGCCGGGAACTACTCGGACCTCACGGACAGTCACGTCGTCATCGTTGCGGCGGGCGTCAATCAACGACCCGGCGAAACTCGGCTGGAACTGCTGCAGCGAAACGCGGAAGTGTTTCGTGATGTAATTCCCGAAATTGTCAGATACGCACCCCACGCTGTGTTGCTGATTGCGACCAATCCAGTTGACATCATGACGCACATGGCAAGCGAGTTCGCTTTGGCCTGTGGTGTGCCGACAAATCGCGTGTTCGGATCTGGGACGATGTTGGATACTGCCCGCTTCCGAACGCTTTTGGGGAGGCACTTTGGTGTCGACTCCCATCACGTGCACGGATATGTGGTTGGCGAACACGGCGATTCGGAGGTGCTCTCTTGGTCGCTCGCAACGATCGCGTGTCTATCGCTGGAGGAGTTCGGCGAACAAAGGGGGGTGGAGCTTAACGAAGCCAGCCGAGCGGAGATTGACGACCAGGTTCGCCGAGCCGCTTACCGAATCATAAAAGGAAAAGGAGCGACGTATTATGGAATCGGTAGTGCGTTGGCAGGAATCGTGGACGTTGTTTTGCACGACCAGCGTTCGATTCTGACGGTGTGTTCTCGCATTGAGGGGATGGATGGGCTGCCGGACGTCACGATCTCAATGCCGCACTTGCTAGGCGGTGACGGCGTGATCGCACCGGTTCCGCTAGATCTATCCGAAGACGAATCGTCAGCTCTGAAGAGAAGTGCTGGGGTCATTCGCGATGCGATCGACTCGATAGGTCGTATCAATATCTAGGAGCGTTGGAAATAGGTCCGTTGGAATCGTCGACCTTGAGGTGCGTGGCAAACAGGACGATTCATGGCGACTTGTTTGATTGAGAACCTATCCGAATCGTCATTTGACGGTTTGCATTCGGCGCGGTTTTCACAGTACCACCAAGGCTGACGCCCAACGGCAAATGGGTTCCTATTGGATATCGGAGAGATGCTAACTCTGCTCGATGTGAGAGAGTTCGATAATGGCCGGCCAGAAATCGAGGTTTTTGAGGGGGGCGATTCTCGCGGAGGGGGCGGAAGGTCATGAGGCACCGAAAAGCATCGCTGCGGCCTGAACGTTCATTCTTGTTTGTGATGTGTCATGAGATTTCTCGATACAGGTTGCCGAGTCCGGTGAGTGATCCGTCGGGCTTGAAGAGAGCCGAGGTACCAAGTGCTCGATTGGTGGTGCTGGCGGGGAACCAAGCATAGCGGTGGACATAGGGCGTTCGGTTGAGTTGCGGGACTACGGCTCGCATGAAGTTGCCGATCTTCTGTGGACGATGTTTGTTTGCTTTTACCGATATGGCTGACCAATCGCCGATCGCAAATTCCGTGATCCACAAGGGACGTCCGTACATGCGGTAGATCTTTTGAACCTTAGATAGGAAGTTGCCTGCGTTCGGGCCGCTGTATGAGTGAATGCACACGAAATCAATGCGTAGCTTTTTTGCTTGTGCTTTGCTCATGAACTCTTGCATCCATTTTCCATCGGCGTGAACGCAAGCAGGGCTAGCCAGCGGCAAGCCTGTCTTCATCAGTTCCGGCCAAACTTGGATCGCTTTGTCGACCGAAATATTGCTTTGCGACTTTCCATCTGGCTCGTTGAAGCCTAGCAAGGTTTTGTCGGCAACGTCCTCGGACGCGGATTTGATTTTATCCAACGCCTTGATCGATTGATCACCGTACCATCCCCAAAGCATCGGGATGAACTGGACTCCTTCCGGTGTGTCCTTGGGTCGTCGCGCTCCCCAGGTATAGAACCAATCAAGCTCCAGAGCTTTGACGCGTTCGTTCCAGTTGGGCGATTTGCTCGTAATGCCGAGTCCCTTTTTGCCTTGGCGGTATGTCGCCGGACCAGCCAAGAGTGTTGGCGATAGTGCGACCGATGCCGAACCGGTTAAGAAGGTTCGTCGTGTCAGTGATCTCATGGGTATTTACGCTCCTGCTCTCGCGTGTTGATCTTCATTTGGTGTTTAAGAACTTGATTGCGTTCCCACTTTTTCCCTTCGGTCCAGCGGGGGCGAGCAAGTTCTCTCTCCCATTTCGCGAGTTCGGCGTGCAGACGCTGCACCAATTCGGGGTGAGCTTCGGCTCGGTTGGTTTGCTCGCTCGGGTCATCGACGAGATTGAAAAGCAGGTCCGGATTCCCTTCGACCCGCAGCAGTTTCCAATCACCCGACCGAATGGCAGCGGCAACTCCGCGACGCCAAAACAGCGTTTCATGTGGGGATGCATCGGGCATGCCACTGAGATAAGGCAGTATATTCACTCCATCGAGCGGTTTGCCTTGGTGGGTTGTCCCGATCGCTGCCAGAGTCGTCGGTAGAATGTCCAGCGTGCTGATTGGTTTGTCGTAAGTTTGACCAGCGTTTAGCTGTTCCGGCCAAGTCATCACGAACGGTACTCGAATTCCGCCTTCCCATTTGGAGCCTTTCATGCCTCGATAAATTCCATTGTCGGACCCATTGTTGGTCGCTCCACCATTGTCACTGGTGAAGACGATCAATGTGTTTTGATCGAGGCCTTTGTCTTTGAGTGTGGCTCGCAACCTGCCGACGCCTTCGTCCAGCGATTTCATCATCGCCGCGTAGGTTCGACGTCGCGGATCAGCAATCGACTGGTAGGTATCAAGGTCGCTGTCTTTGGCTTGCATCGGCGTATGCGGCGCGGTGTAAGACAGGTAGATGAAGAACGGATCGTCTTGATGTCGGTCGATGAAGTCGACTGCCGCTTGGGTGAGGTCATCGGTGATGTAGGTCACATCTTCTTCGGGCAGGAAATTTCCGCCGGCCAACTGAATGCGTTTGCCTTGGTTGACGTCGTTCTGGTAACTCCGGTAGCTGCGATTGCCGGACTCGATGGCAAAGACTTCATCGAACCCACGATTTGCCGGATCGTATTTTTCGCCGCCGCCCATGTGCCACTTTCCGATACACATGGTTGTGTATCCAGCGTCTTGAAAGGCGTTGCCGATCGTCCGTTCGTCTGGATGCAGGCCCATGTCATCGGCTGAGAAGCCCTTCGTTGGAATTGAAAAATTGTTGAACTCATGACCGAACCGCTGCTGATAACGCCCGGTTAATAACCCTGCTCGCGACGGACAACAAACCGAAGCGGTCGCGTACGCGGCGGTGAACCGGACACCATCGGTCGAGAGTTGATCGATGTTTGGCGTGCGAATCTCAGTGCATCCGGTAACCCCAAGATCCGCGTACCCCATATCATCTGCAAGGATCACGATGACGCGAGGGCGACTCTCGGCGGCTGTTTTTGTTGGCGTGATGGCAGCCAAGCAAAATACGATGTAGGTCATCACAAGGATGTGACGGCACAAGTAATTCATTCATGACTCCCTTGACTGCTGAAAGCCAATCGGTTGCTTAAAGTCAGATTGGCATCCTCGGCGCGAGTCGGCTATGAAACTCATGCAGATACGCGCAATCCATGTCACGTTTTCGATGGCAGGGCTAACGGTAAACGAGCTGCGCGGTTGCGGTTGCCGTTTCACTGCTTCGCACGCGAATCCAGTGGGCACTGAATGAGTCGGGGAACACGTGTTCAACGGATTCTCCGCCCTCAACCGCGATATCGAGGTAGTCGTGGAATCCTGTTTGATGGTCGAAATCGACTTCGATCGTAAAAACGGTATCCACGTCTGACGAAAGCGTTATCGTCTTGGAATCGTAACCCGTCATCAAGTATGGGGCCGAAGGTTCGTTTGCAGTTACCTTCGTGTTTTTCCAAGGTCCGCCAACTCCTACGGGTTTTCCGAACTTCCAAAGATCGTCGACACCGCCAAACCACAAGCCCACTTTCTTCGCCAGATCGGTGAAGACGTGGCCGTCCGCTTGGGCGTCTTGGCGGACACCTGACAAGACGAGCAATCCGTTCCATGTGCAATAGTCGCTGATCTGTTTGTTGTGACTGGCCACCGGACGCATTAATTCAAAGGCGGGTGGTTTGCCGTTGAGCAGCAACGGAACCTCATAGAACGTGCCATGGATGTTGGCCAAGTGCCGTTCCGATTCCACTTCGCGCGAGTCACGTGGCCATCCCGATGCAAACGGTTGATCAAAAGCGGCGTGACCCTTGGGCAAGCGAAGCTTTTGACCGTTGTGCATCAAGATCACGGACGCATCATCGACTGTGAACTCAGGATGAACTTCGAGGCGATTGTGTAGTTGTTGATCCGGTTGGTCCGTTTCGAATTCAAACGTTGCTTTGCCGAATTCAAAGAAGCGATCTCCATCGGCGATCACACGCAAATTTCGGTTTCGTTTGGCGGGGTAGGTGCGTGAACCCATTGCGTTGTCAGCATCGACATCGGCTAAACCCGCGAATAGGGATTTGCCGTTTTCAGGATCGGCGAATTTGGACGTTGTTTGGTGCATCACCGCAGTGGCAATGCAATCACGATCAGTCGTTAGCCGCAGCCAATTCGCCTCAAAGCCGCTGGGGAACAGAAAGGGAACGTACCCATGGGCCGGCACTTCAATCGTGCGGTAAGTCTGCCACACGCCACTGCCATCGTAATCCACTTCAACCGAGAAGGTGACGGGGGTATTTGCGATCAGCGAGTCTTCTGGCGTTGAGGTCGGTTGCGAAATCGTAACGGATGCAAGGGCATCGATATTCAGTTCTTTTCCATGGCCGTCGACAAACGCCGCATGCGGTAAACCGTACGCACCTGCGTTGTGTTGGTTTTCGTTCGCAGGAATGACAACCGTGCCAGCGGGGAACTGACGCGTGTAGATGCGATCCTGGACTCCGCCATTTTGCCACGACACCGTCATGTCGGTTGGTTTCCATTGCAGTCCCGGATTCTGGTCGCCTCGACCGTCCACTGCCAGATAGACCGTGACGGGCTGGTTGACATCGAAGGAGAAACCCGGTGCCGGTTCGCGCCAGTTTCCTCGCTCGACTGTCACGAGTGGCAACTCGGCAAGCGTTGCCGGCAGCGGTTGCATCGGCATTTCCCTGGTGGTACGCATGGCAAGCGACGACGACTCGACCTTCCGCCCCACGGCAAGATGAAGCACTCGCCGATCAAAACCCGCGACCAAGAACGGATCCGAAGGAGTGTTTGCGGTCACCTTGTCGCCAACCCACGGCCCACCATATCCGCTCGCCGGTCCCCACGTTTTGAGTTCTTGGGCATCGCCGATCCAGAGGTTGGTTTGAGGTTGTCCGGCAAGCGGATTACCTTGGATGCTCGTTTCGTCCGATGCCAAGACCAGCTGATCGTTCCACGCACAGAAGTCGGGGATGTAGCGAAGGTGGCTACCGATGGGTTTCAGCCCGGCTGTGTTTTTGGCCGAGAAGGTTTTCGGGAAGTCGTAAAACATGCCGTGCATGTCCATCATCCAACGACCATCGGTGATCTCGCGGATCCGTGGCCATTCCGTGTACCAACCATGGAAGGCATCGTTGCACAACGCCGCTTTGGGCAGCAAATAGGTCGACCAGTTGCCTTTGTCGAGCACCTTCAATCGAACGCTCCGTCGGTCCCAACCCATCGTCCAGATTGGATCATCACCGTCGCTGCCACCGGTGATTCCTTGTGGACCAGTGACTTCCGTGAATTGACGTCGCTCAACGATCTTCCAATCCTTGCCGTCGTACTCAGCCAACACGCCACGCTCTTCTTCGTTCTTGGCTTTTCCGCCGACGACCAAGTCGTCATAGCCACCCACATGCAGTTCGCCATTGTTGGAAATGACCAACCTTCCTTGGGATGTGTATCCACCTTTGCCGTGCCAGCCCGGGACCGGTTTTTTGAACAATCGATTGACCGCCAGGGTGTGCACGTTGGCTTCCCAGATGCTGCCTTCCATGTCGATGTAGTAGACCAAGTTGGCCGGATCATTCAGGTGGCGGGCAATCGCGGTGACACGCATTGGCATGTCTTTCGGAGAGATCACTCGAACCTTGCCTTCGGCGTCAATCAAGTAGTGACCGATCAGGAGCTGATTGGATTCTTGATGAATCATTCGTCCGGCAGGCGTGCCTCCGACGCTCTCTGGATGTACAGTTAGTTCCTCAAAGTTTTGATCGATGGAGTACAGCTTGTGATCGCTGCTATGTTTGTGGGGGGCGTAGTTGACCATCCAAAGCTTATTCGCCCACGGCACGATCGCGCCAATGCCACACTCGTTGTGCCCTTCTTTGTAGTGGGCGCCGTTTTGGCTGTAGACGCCATAGACGGTCAAATGTGGATAGATGCCGCTGATGTGGATGTCATTTCGCGGTTTGGCTGGCGGCGAGTCTGGTATGACGCGCGTTGACGCTGAGGCTCTGTTTGAATTGTTGGCAAGTTTGACCGCTGGAGCGACCGGGTGTTTGGCAACACGATGAGAGGCTGCGATTTGACCGCGATGCATTGCGAGTTCGCTCGAAAGCTGCTTGGCAACTGCTCGAAATTGTGGGCTGGTAGCTAGATTTTTGAGTTCCACCGAGTCGGACCGTAAGTCATAGAGTTCAGCAAAGGTGGCTGAGGTTTCATCCACTTCCGTTTCGATGTATTTCCAGCGATCGTTGCGAACCGCCCAAAGCGGTTGACTGCCCAGTTGAGGCGTGGGAGCTTCGTACAAAAAGCTGGTCCGCCAATCGCATGGCGAGGTGTCTTGCACCAATGGTAAAAGGCTGCGGCCATGTAGTTGATTGGGGACTGGTAGGCCAGCGAGTTCGTAGATCGTCGCCGTGAGGTCAATGTTGAGAACAATCTCATTGCGTACCTGTGTCGGCATGCCGGGGCCTGCGACCGCCATGGGGACTCGCATCGATTCTTCGTAGGGCAGCACCTTGCTGGTCATCCCGTGTTCACCGAGTATCCAGCCGTTGTCTCCCACCAAAATGACCCAGGTGTTTTCACGCAATCCGGATCGATCCAGTTCGTCGATCACGCGGCCCACCGCGGCATCCATTTGCTGGACGCTGGCGTAGTAGTCGCGGGTATGGCGGCGAATGTTGTGTGGTTCACGGTAGCCGTATTCGATTCCACGGGTACGGTTTCGAGAAGTTTTTAAATACTCCGGTTTGCCGTCGAGATCATCGTCCCACGACTTGGGCAGCGGCATTGTTTCTTGATCGTATTGGTCGAGATACTCTTGGGCTGCTGGCCAACGATGCTTGTGATCCATGTGTGGGACCTGCGTACACATCCAGAGGACAAACGGCTGGTCATCCTGTTGTGCTTGCTGCATGAAGCGGATCGATTCATTGGCTGTCACATCGTCGACAAAGCCTGGCATCGTTTGTTTCTTGCCGTCGATCGTGAATTGTCGGTTGTACCAGGTTCCATTGGACCAACACGTGGACGCGAAATCGAATCCGCATTCGGCCGGCGTGGTTCCCAGGTGCCACTTTCCCGTGACGCCCGTTCGATATCCCACCTTGCGAAGTGCCTTGGCAAAGGTCGGCTCGCCTGGATTAAGTTTTGATCGTCCGATGGACGTGACGCCATTGGAACTTCCGTAACGTCCCGTGAGGCAGGCTGCGCGACTGGGGGAACAGATTGCGAGGGTGACGAACGCATCGGTAAACCGCGTGCCGCTAGCCGCTAGTCGGTCGAGGTTGGGGGTTTGGATCCGTTCGTTGCCAGTTTCTCCGTAGCAGTCCCATCGATGATCATCGGTCAAGATAAACACAATGTTCGGACGGTCGGCGGCGACTCTCGTGAGCGCGGCGTTCATCGATGAGAACGCGAGCAACGGCACGAGGAACAGTAAGTGACATTCACGAATCATGAGTTGTTTTTAACAGTAGGTTGATCGGGTCAAAACGGATTGTGACGAGCACGCCCCTCCAACCACCAGCGTTCCCGCAGAAGTTGAAGGAACGCCCAGGAAAAGCATCTAGCGATCGCGAAAAGAAATGCTCAGGTTCGCTAAGGACCTTCCTCTTCGAGCATCTGCTGTTCGACGGACTCTATCTCGGCCTGTATGTCTTCCGCTGGTGGTGTGACAACTGTGTTCTCAGTTTGGCCGCCACATCCGACCATCGCGGGTGCCAGAACAAGACATAGCAACGAAAGCTGAACGAGTGTTTTTGTCTTCATCTTTTTCATGGTTTCCTAGCTTGGGAATTGAATTAGTCAAAATGCGATTGGTTAACCAAGGTCGCCCCCAAAGGCAGAGACAGGAGGGCGACCTGAACAGGTTGCACAGCAGAGTGCTAGATTTCTTCGTCGATGACTTCTTTGTAGGCGCGACTGCCCAGTGCTCCCCAGAGGCCATAGGGGCTTTCGCCACCAACGTTATTGCTGTTGCCGGTCGATTCGTTTTTCCAAGTCATTGGAGCTTGGCTATTTCCTGCATCGATCGAGTCGGTGATGAACTTCACCGCACCGTCACCCATGAGGACGTGCGCTCCACCTTGGTGACGGCTGCTCGCAGACAACGCACCGCCGTAGATGTTGTTGTTGTGGGCCATGCAAACAGGTGAATTAGGCGGCCGGATGGTAGTGAAGCCGGTGAAGATCGGGCCGTAGTTCGCCCAGCGATAGCCTCGCTTTTCCGATGATGTCATGAAGCGATTGCTGTTCAGCCCGGCGACCCAGAACTGAGGTCGTGCGGGGTCGATATCACCATCACACGCAGAAGGATTGTTGTAGACATTCGCGGCTCCTGATGGATCCGTGTCCGTGCTGCTGGGAGGGACGTTTCGTTTACCGTCGGTGCGAGTGTCCTTATCACCCAGGTCCGTGGCGATTTCGCCGGCCGCAATTGTGTTGGACAACCCGTCGAGGATGTCGCGAAATCTGGTGTCTCGTCGAGCGACAAAAATCCCGCGATGGGAGGCTCGTGACATCTCGACATATCCGGTGTTGTTTGCGCCATAAGCGTCCAGTCGAGCTTTGTGCAGGTTGTATCCAGAGTCACCCAAGCAAGCCGCATAGTTGGTTCGGCCCATTGAGGGAAGTCCCGTACCGGGATCGCTGGGACACCGCAGCGTTCCGATGTTGGTCATCCAAGGAACGTACTGCGTCTGCCAGGGGATCGGGCCCATCGCGTTCCATGAACCGGTCATGGCCGAACCCTCCGCATTCTCTCGATTCGGATTGGAGATCTGCTCCCACACGGCTTGTTGCTCAAAGAATGGCGTCAAACCGACGAGGAAGCTGAGTCGGCGAGAATTGTGTCCGCCGCCGGTTGTTTTGTTTCCGCCGTCGCCCGACCGAGAGTCGGTGCCCCCGCCATGAATTGGCAGTTGCTTGTAGGCTGAATGGTAGTTGTGCAGCGCTAGCCCAATTTGTTTAAAATTGTTGCTGCAGGACATTCGGCGTGCCGCCTCGCGTGCTGCCTGGACGGCGGGCAGCAGCAACCCTACGAGCACGCCGATGATTGCAATGACAACCAGCAATTCGACCAGGGTGAACGCTCTTCGCGTTCGGGGTTCAGTTTTGTTCACGAAAATGGCTCCTGATTATGGAGTAGGACCATAAGTCCGTAGTGGATAAGACGAAGAACGCATTCCTTCGTCGCATTACAAGAACACCAAAGGCACCAGCGCAACACAAAAACTGAAAAGAATCCAAAATACCGCCCCAGTGCGATTTTGGCTTTTTTTGAAAGGAATTGTTGCGAAGCGCGGCGTTCTGCTCTTTCATCGCGGGCGAGCCCAGATTTCGGGGCGTTTCAACACTGATGTCCTTTTGGCTCAGATGCCGTTTTGGTTAAGCAAGCGCGGTTGCGGACGTTTGGTGTTCCTTGTGTAACGCGAGGACGTCGCCATTCAGCTTCATCAGGAAGAATACGATCGCTACGAACGAGAGCTCTCCCGCACAGGTCGAAGAACAACGCGAAAGGGTCTATTTGTCACTGTTCGATGCTAGCCATCGAGTGATCCGGTTGTATCTGCGCAGTCTGCTGCCGACACAAAATGACGTGGAGGATGTTTTTCAGGAAACCAGCCTGGTGATGTGGCGAGAATTCGATCGTTTTGAGGCGGGGACCAACTTCGGGGCTTGGGCCTGTTCCATTGCGTTTAACCAAGTGCGCGCGTGGCGAACAAGGCAACAACGCGAGCGTCTGCGGTTTTCAGATGACATGACCGAAATGTTATCCGATGAGTTCATTGAGCATTCTGATCACTATGACGATTTCATCCGTGCCTTGGACCGATGCATGGAACGATTGCCGTCACACCAGCGGTTGCTGATCGACAAGCGATGCAGACAAGAGATGCCGTTCGAAGCGATTGCCGCCGATGTGCAACGGCCCGAGGCTTCGGTCCGAGCGATCGTTAGCCGCGTTCGGAAGTCACTCAGGGACTGTGTGAATCGGAAAATGAACCGGAACCCTTGAACCAACCAGAGATACCAATTCGCAAAACACAGCAAATGCATTTGCCAGTTATCTGGCTTTCGAGACCAAGAACGCCAACAAGCAAGAACACTTAAACGAGTCTTGTGGATTTTCCCATGAACAACTTCGACGAGAATAGACCAAGCGAGTGGACTCGCTACTTGGAGCTGCGCGATCTTGCCTTCGAAGATCATCCCGATGAAGCCGCGATGGCGGAACTTGAGGAGTTGGTGGCATCCAACGACGCCATCAAGCGTGACTTTGCGGAGTCGTGCCAAATGCATGCCGCGATCGCGTATCCCCAAGTCGCATCGCGTGAATCGAAAGACGATGACGCTTCCGCGGCGACTCCGCCGGTTCGCAAACGCGGGTCATGGCAATCCACGAAGTCGATATTGCATGCGTTGACCAGTCCAGGCATGGCCGCTGGCATCGTTTTCGCGATTGTCGGGCTTTGGGTCTATCAAGAATTCACTGCAACTCCCAAGATCGGCCAAATCACACGACTCCAAAATTGCCAATGGAGTTTTTCCACGGTTCCTATTGTGGCTCGAACCCCGTTAACGCCTGGCCGGCTTGTGCTTGCGTCTGGTATCGCGGACCTTCGCGTTGGCATGGTCGACTTGACATTGGAAGGCCCGGCTGACGTTGAACTCGTCAGTGACCAAGAGTGCATTGTTCATTCCGGCCGAATTTACGCCGAAGCGCAACCCGGCGGAGAAAACTTTTTGGTCAGAACCCCCAACTCGACCTTCATCGATCGTGGTACCAAGTTCGGTGTCAACGTCACTCCGTGGGGCACCTCCGACTTAACGCTCGTCAAAGGAAAAGTGGATGCGTTGCACCATCGTACCGGTCAACGCATTTCGGTTACATCGATGAGCACCGTGCGTTTTACAGAAACAAGCATCCAAACTGCTCGTGGGTCGAAGGGTGAACCGCATATTCGCGACTCATTGAGCCAATCATCGCAACTGGAACCGCATCATGAAACGGTCCAAATTTCAACAGCGATTGGCGATGGCCGGGACGGGTACGTGGTTGCCACGAAAAACGAACCCGAGGAAAAGCGGCTTGCCAATACGTTGTTAGTCAAAGAACCACCGAAGGAAAGTTGGGGAATCCCTTGGCGGCGACGCGCCTACCTGCACTTCGATCTTTCGTTCATTTCGGGCAAGACCATCAATGATGCAAGCCTGCAGCTCCAAGGGGTCGCGACCGGTCTTGGGTTTGTGTCATTGACGCCCGACACTACTTTCGCGGTGTACGGTCTGATCGATGAATCGGAAGAAGACTGGACCGAAGCGAAGCTGACTTGGGACAACTGCCCTGGCATGATGGCCGATCGAGTGACGCTGGACCCTTCCAAAGTCAAGCGTCTGGGCACTTTTGAAGTTCCCGTGTCGGAGACCGAACGACAATTTCGGCTTGACTCTGGTGCATTGCTCAACTTCCTTCGTAATGACACCAATGATGGAGCCACGCTCATTTTGGTCTCTGAATCGCGCGGAGTGGCCGGTTGCTATGTGCATGGGTTCGCGAGCAAACGACACAGCGAATTGACCCCGCCTACTTTGCGTCTCAAAGTGGAAGATGAATTGACCTCGGAGGAGAGTCCCAACGACTGGGAAAACGAACAAGTCATCGGAATCAACAAACAGCCACCACGAGCCACATCGCTACCCTATCCCGATCGCCAATCCGCCCTCTTGGCAACACGCCAGGCGTCACCTTATTTCCAAAGCCTCAATGGCGACTGGAAATTTCATTGGTCTCCCAATCCGAGCGAACGCCCCAAAAGATTTCATCAGCCGGAGTTTGATGTCAGTCAGTGGGACGAATTGCCAGTTCCTAGCAACTGGCAAATGCACGGCTATGGGGTCCCCATCTACACCAACATCAAATACCCGTTTCACAAGGCCCCGCCGACGGTGATGAAGGAACCGTTGGACCATTTCACCAGTTACAAACAACGCAATCCCGTCGGTTCGTACCGAACCGACTTTACGGTGCCAGATAACTGGGACGGGCGGCAGACTTTTATTCAGTTCGATGGCGTGGACTCCGCGTTCTACCTGTGGATCAACGGAAAGCAGGTCGGATATAGCCAAGGCAGTCGCACACCGGCCACGTTCGATATCACTTCCTACCTGCAACCGGGGACTAACACCCTCGCGGCGGAGGTCTATCGGTACTGCGACGGCAGCTATCTCGAAGACCAGGATTTCTGGCGACTGAGCGGTATCTTTCGCGACGTCTACCTTTGGTCAGAGGATCGGATTCGCGTCCGAGACTTTTTCGTTCATACGGACCTCGATGAACGTTTTGAAAACGGAACTCTACGAGTTGACTTGGAAGTAGCCAACGCGGATCAAGAACCGCATGAAGTAACCGTCGAGGCCGAACTGCTCGATGAGGCACTCCAGCCTGTCCTGCAAGACCTTCGTGCGAGCGGAACGGTTCAGGCAGACGGTTCACTCGAGCTAAGCCTGAAACAATCCATCGAAGCACCTCGGCTATGGTCAGCGGAAGCCCCAAACCTGTATCGCTTGTTGCTGTCGCTGAAGGACCAACAGGGCAACCTGATCGAAACCAGAACCTGCCAAGTGGGGTTTCGTGAGGTTGAGATCATCGACGAGTTGCTGTGCGTCAATGGAAAACCGATCACAATCAAAGGTGTGAATCGACACGAGCACGATCCCGACTCCGGTCACACGGTAACGGTCGAATCGATGGTCGAGGACATCAAATTGATGAAGCAATTCAACATCAATGCTGTCCGGACCAGTCATTATCCCAACGATCCACGCTGGTACGAACTGTGCGACCAATACGGCTTGTACGTGGTCGACGAAGCCAATATCGAATCGCACGGAATGGGGTACGGGAAAGAGTCACTAGCCAAAAAACCAAGTTGGCGTGCCGCCCATCTCGACCGAATCAAGCGTATGGTCGAGCGTGACAAGAATCACCCATCCATCATCATCTGGTCGCTCGGTAATGAAGCGGGTAATGGATCGAATTTCATGGCCGGATACGACTGGATTAAGTCTCGTGATCCTTCGCGTCCTGTGCAGTACGAACAGGCGGGATTCCGCGATCGCAATTCGGACATTCGCTGTCCGATGTACGCCACGATCGATCGGATCGTAGACTATGCCAAGAATGATCCCGACCGACCGCTGATCCAGTGCGAATACGCCCATGCGATGGGAAATAGCCTCGGCAATTTCCAAGACTATTGGGATGCGATCGATTCCCACGATCATCTTCAAGGAGGTTTTATCTGGGACTGGGTCGACCAGGGAATCCGAATGCCAGTCCCGTCAACTTTGCTGATTCAGGATCAAAGCAAGCCAGCTCGGTTCGCCAAAGTCATCGGCGAGTACGATCCGCAACGGGGAGTCATCGGGCCAGTCAGTGTGTCGCCGGATACGACGCTGAACATGGATGAAGCTCTCACCCTGGAGGTCGTTGTCGAAGGGAACAAGGCCACTCAGTTTTGCCCGTTAATATCAAAGGGTGACCACGAGTATTTGCTGCGTTTCGATCACGGCGGTATCACTTTCGTTTTGTTTACCGGGCAATGGCAGAACCTCCAAGTCTTGTACGAAGACTCTGGGTTGACGACCGGGCTCAATCGTATCACGGCCACTTACGATGGCATCGAGATGCGGTTGTATGTCAACGGAACGTTGAAGGCGAAACGCGACCTATCTGAGAAGGCTCTCGCGAGTCATTATCCGGTGAATATCGGTCGCAATTCGGAAATGATTCAGCGCGTTGCCGACCTTCCGATTCGTAGTGCAAGAATTTATCGCCGCGCACTTTCCGCCAAAGATGTATCAAGTCCGAGGACGCGATCGGGTGACGATTTGATCTTGGACCTCGATCTCCTGGAAGCAAAGCGGGAAGAGACTGTTGCCGAAGACCGACCGACCTTCTTTGCCTACGGTGGAGACTTTGGGGATCAGCCGAATGATGGCAACTTCTGCATGAACGGTTTGGTACAGCCGGACCGAAAGTTGAATCCGCATATCTGGGAAGTCAAAAAGGTTCACCAGAACATCAAGGTCAAAGCCGTCGATGCACAGGCAGGCAAGTTCACCGTGCACAATCTGTTTGCATTTACCAACTTGAACCAATTCGATGCCAAGTGGGAGATCCGCTGTGATGGCGAATCATTGGACTCGGGCAAGATCGAAAGAATCGACCTCAATCCAGGCGGCAGCCAAGATGTGACGCTGCCGATCGAAAGCATTGACCTTCCCGACGGTGAGTGCCTACTGACCATTTCCTTCTCGTTGGCGGATGCAACGGCATGGGCCCCCGCCGGTCATCAAGTTGCTTGGAACCAATTCGAGCTTTCCCGGACTGACGCTTTCAAACCGGAGCCCGCTTCGGAAGGTAGCCTTAACAAAGTCGAGTTGGTCGAGAATTCGGAAGACTGGGTCCGAGTGTCGGCAAACGGGCGATTGGCAAAAATCGACAAGCAAACCGGTAACCTCGTGTCGCTCCAGTTCGCTGGCAAAGAGTTACTCGCCGAGTCCATCCGGCCGAACTTTTGGAAAGCTCCTAACGACAATCAGATTCGCAATCGATACGAGCAGAGGCTTGGACCATGGCGGAAGGCCGATCACGAACGACGAATCGTGGAGTCGGACATTGTTCAAGGTGACGGGCGGATTGATATCGTCTTCACGTCGGTCTTGCCGATTGCGAAATCAACGCTCCGTGTCGAGTATCAGTTCACGAACGATGGACAAATCCACCTCAACATGAGCTTCCAGCCTGGCGAGGGAACGATCCCGAGCTTGCCGCGATTTGGGTTGCAGTGGAGTGTCCCGCGTCAGTTTGACCAGGTGACGTGGTACGGCCGCGGGCCTCAGGAAACCTACTGGGATCGCAAAACGGGAGGGGAGATCAACAAGTATCGATCGACGGTCGATGACATGTGGTTCCCTTATGGCCGGACTCAGGACACGGGAAACCGAACGGATGTGCGATGGATTTCGGTGGTTGACGAATCAGGGCTTGGCATCCAAGTCATCGGTGACCAACCCTTCAGTGCCAGCACGTTACCGTTTTCCATCCCTGATTTCGAGGCAGCCAAACATCCGTATGATCTGCCTCGTCAGGACTTCAACGTGATCAATGTCGATTGGAAGGTTCACGGCGTCGGCGGTGACAACAGTTGGGGAGCGAAGACGCATCCGCAGTACACCCTTCCCGGCAATCAGTCACATCGACTTGGGCTAACGATCCTATCCCTGTCGCCTTAAGCAAGACGGGTGTGCTGCTCAAACGGCGGCAACGATGAACCTCATCATTTAAATGCGTCAGCCCCAATCGCCTTGCCGCTACCCACCGCAGTACGGCGTACAAATACACTCAGAACAGGCTAACCAAGTGCAGGAAATACGTGTGTTCAAGATCGTGTTCGTCATTGTTCTATGTGCGGCGTCCGTTGAAGTCCGAGCCGGGGATGGCCAAGTTGAAACGTATCCGTATGCGAGGGTGCGCCCCATTTCACACGATGCGGTGAAACTTGCCGACGGATTTTGGCACGACATACGTGCCCGATCGCGGGATGTGGGGATTGCTTCCCTGCACCGACTTTTCGAAAGCAAGGGATACTTTGAGAACTTTCGCATCTGTGCGGACGGGCGCAGCGAGAAGCATTTTCGCCGGATGAACTGCAATGAGTTTATCTACAAACACATGGAAGCGATGGCCTGGTATGCACCGGAGTCGAAGCTGGTGAGCGGATTGCTGAGAGACGCATCGGCAACGGTATTGTCAGCCCAGCAACCGGATGGTTATCTGAACACGTACTACGAAAATCAACTCATCAAAGCGAAGGGCGAAGTACGGTTTGCCGAAGAAAACCGGTGTGAGTTCTACAGCTTTGGACACTTCACGCAGGCTGCCATTGCCGACTACCGGGCAAACGGAAACCGTGCGTTGCTCGACGCCGCAATACGATTTGCAGATCTGATCGTCAGCAACTTCGCCGACCCGAATGATCTACCGTACAAACTCTATCAGGGGCCGGTGAACAAAAAGTATGAACACCCGAACCACGAGCTTGCGCTGGTGGAACTGTATCGTGTTACGGGAGATCGGAGATACCTCGACTTCGTTATGCAGACGCTCACGGAGTACGGCTACTTTGGCAAAGAGCACTTCAACGAAATGTGGGGACATGCAGTCATGGAAAACCTGCTTGAGGCAGGCGCGGTGGATCTCTATCTCGAAACCGGTGACCAGCGGATCTGGCAGGTGGTTTCAAAGCTGTGGGACGACATGCGTGAACGCAAAATGTACGTCACCGGTGGTACCGGCTCGACCAATCATGGTGAGGCATATGGCAAGCCATACGAGCTGCCGAATGCCTCGGCATACAGCGAAACGTGCGCCTCGATAGCGAGCGTCTTTTGGCATCACAAGATGCTGCTAGCGACCAGCGATGCGAAGTACGCCGATGAAATGGAGCGAGCCCTCTACAACGGCGTCCTCGTTGGACATGGATTGGACGGCTCATCGTACTTCTACCAGAATCCCCCTGGCGTGGCATCCCGACAAGAACGCACGAAGAGGCCGTCGCTTCCGGTGGCATCATTGCACCTGCTGTCCTCCAAACTTGCATCGGCTGTTTGCCTCCATCGACCAGTACATCTACACCTCGGATGATTCCGCTATTCAAGTCAACCTCTACGCCAACTCCACGCTTGAGCACAAGCTTCCGGGCGGTGAGACGCTATTGGTGACCCAGCAAAGTGCGTTTCCATCCGACGGTAAAGTGGTGCTGACGCTTGACGCCCCCGGGGACGCCAACGGGATCCTGAAACTCCGGATTCCGCACTGGTGTGATACTCCGGAAATCATGATTGATGGAGATCGTATGGATGTGGAAACGGAGATGGGTTTTGCCGTGCTGGAGCAACCTTGGAGGCGGGGGCGGAAACTTGTTTTGAACCTTCCGATGAAACCTGTCGCGATTCAGGGAAATCTGAAGGTGAAAGATCAGGTTGGCCGCATCGCGATTCAGCGTGGTCCCGTCATCTATTGCCTGGAGCAGGCCGACAATCCGGGTGTCAACTTTTCGAGCATCAGAGTTCCCGAGAGTCCTCGAATGACGTCCAAGCTTGAGACGGGGTTGCTCGGCGGCGTGGTGAGGCTGTCTGTTGCGGCCCGCGATGAAGGAAAATCCTGCGATGAAGGAAAAGATGTAAACCTGAAAATGATCCCCTATCACGCCTGGGCCAACCGGGAAGCTGGAGAAATGATGGTCTGGCTGCCTACCCCGAAAATGGATGGCAATGGTTCAGCAACGAACGACAGGGAAATGGGGCCAGGAAGTTGAGCAACACTGTCAGTTTTCTGACTCTATCATTTTGTCAAAAACCCGTCCCGTTTTCTTGTCCCTAGTGCGTTTTTTTGTGAGACGACCCGTTTTCTTGTGCTTGTGAGGACTTCGATGGAATCCAGGTCGACTGAAAGCTTCGTGGCGTTGGTGATGGCAATAGTTGGGGCGATAGGACGCACCGACAGTACTCGCTTTCACGTGGTCAGGTCGATCGACTCGGGCTCACGCTCGTGCCTCTCTCGGTGTCGGATTCACTCTTTTCCTCGCATCAAAACTGTCTGATGGAACGCGAAAACGAGGTTTTCCCTGTAAATGGCGGAACGTCGAGCGATCGGCGGTTGCCGAAGATGAGCACGTATCGAGTAAGTTTGACGGGCCGGTGACTAATTTGTGCAGGCAGTTTGAGCCGCCGAGACACGTTGTGCGGAGAGGTAGGACGCGCGGGAAACGGTGCGTATGCGGGCAAGCGGGGCAGCGTGATGCCGGTCTGCCAGCACGTAAAACCCGGAGCCAATAACCTGCGATCGCCCAGTTGAGTCCGGCAAGGTCCCCGCAGATGGCGTTAAGGGGCGTGAAGGTGCTGTAGAGGTTGCCGCGTTGATCGGCGCGCTACGGAACGATCTGGCCAGCGGTAGCGGTGGGCAAATGTGCCTGCAGTGATGGCGCAATCAACGATCGCGTTGCGCAAACACAACGCCCTGCGAACGGATCGGCGACGAGCAGCAGGCGAGTTATGT
>JBICHZ010000059.1:0-5312 GCA_043101355.1 Rhodopirellula sp. JB044 | reverse complement strand
CCGTTCGTTTCGTTTCCAGCCCGAACAGCCGAAGGGACCGTACAGACAATCGCGAGTCCGAACTACTATCCAGGGAAAAACGATGGTTACATCTTACAACAATGTCTTTGGCGTCGATGTCGCAAGCGAGAAACTTGACATCCATGATGCCGCAAAACAAAAGCATCAAGAGATTGCCAATGAAACTAGAGCGATCGACCTCTGGGTCAAAAGCATCGCACGTCGCAAACAAGTGCTCGTGGTTATGGAGGCCACCGGCGGTTACGAACAATCGCTGGTCGATGCCCTGCACGCCGCCAAGATCGATGTCGCTGTGTGCAATCCGCTGCAGGTCCGTTCCTTCGCCAAAGGGATCGGTATCATCGAAAAGAATGACCCGATCGATGCCGCGGTGATTGCCCGCTTCGGAGAAGTCGCTGAGCCAAAACTCAAGGAAAAACCGACTGAAAGTGAACGCAAGCTGCGTGCCCTGGTGCACCGTCGTGACCAAGCGATTGGGCAGTCCAAGCGAGAGCACAATCGAAAATTGCAGTGTCGCGATGAAGCGATCAAGGAATCCATCCAGGAGGCAATCACGTTTTACAAAGAGCAAGTTCGCAAACTCGACAAGCAGATCGAAAAAACGATCGCTGCCTGTCCGGTCCTCAAAGCTAAGAGCGATCTCCTGTCCTCATGCCCAGGCGTTGGGGCGGCAACCGTGGCGATGCTGCTTTCGGAGTTGCCGGAGCTTGGAGAGCTTTCGCGTGGCAAGATCGCCAAATTGGTTGGGGTCGCACCAATCGTTCGAGACAGCGGCAAGACCGAGGGCAAACGCAGTACGCACGCGGGGCGATCAATGGTGCGAAAGGTTCTCTACATGGCGGCGTTGGTGGCGACCAAGTACAACCCTCGGTTGAAGCAGTTCTATCAACGGATGATCGCGCAGAAGAAGCCATTCAAAGTGGCGATCGTGGCGGTGATGCGAAAGTTGCTGGTGACGCTCAACGTCACGCTCCGAGAACAAAATCCTTGGCGCGAGCCAACACTCGCTCTTGACAAGAACTAAGACAGCCGATGGCACCATACGGACTAGCTCAAAGGAATGAACGTACTCTTGGTGAGCCTATTGATCGATCGCTGTAGATAAGGAAATGCTCGATCGTCGTTCCAGTAGTGGGTGCCGGGTAGCAGGGCCAACGATTGAGTTGGCTGCAAACGCCTGGATGACGGGACTTCCGCAGTTCTTGTCTGAAGTTCGACATGAATTCAGTGGCGTGCTCGCATTCTCACCAGACATAATTGGTCCAGGCCTTCATGCGCAACATCACGCGACGGATAATATGGGCGAACCGGATCTCTTCGGTGTAGATCGCTGCGATTCCGACCGCCCCACCGGGAAGTTCGTTCGCATCGTAGTTGCCGCCGTCCAATTCCAAGACGACTTGCAATGGTTCGGCTCTTGTTTGCTTCGCTGTTAGATCCTCGATGACTCCGGAACTTTGCACCTGCCCACCGGACGTCACGTCGGCAATGCCAACGACTTTGGCGGAGAGTGTCTGTCCCGGCAGATACTTCAATACGACTTCTGCATCCTGACCGGGCTGGACGTAGCGAAGCTGGTTCTGTTGGATCGCAACGGCAATGCGACTGCGATCGGTTTCAATGAAGGTCAGTGAACCTCTAAGCGGCATCGCCGCAACACGGGTTCCGGGGCGCAAGGCGAGCTGCTGCACCTCGCCGCGGGTCGGAGCTCGAACCGTCGCTTGATTAAGGTCATACTTCGCACGGGCGAGTTGCTCCCGGGCCTGGGCGACGGCCGTGTTCTCACCGTCGGCAGTGACGGATGCGAGTTCAAGCTTGGCTTGTGCCAATCGCAATTCAGCCTCCTTTTCCGCTCGCTCGGCAACCACCGCCGAACGAAGCGACTCCTCATATTCCTGCTTGCTGACGGCACTGGATTCCACCAGTTTCTTATTCCGCTCCAGAGTGCGGGCAGCCAGTTCTCGTTCAGCCGTCGTACGAGACAGGGACGCTTCCGCAATGTCCACCGAACTCTGCAAAAGTTCCGGTTGTTGCTCTGCCGCGGCCAACGCGGCCGTCAGCCGGCCAACTTCGTCTTGAAAAGGCTCGGGATCAATCTGGAACAGCACCTCTCCGGCATCAACCTCGACAAGCGGTTGGATCGGAACCTCCGTGACTTGGCCCGAGACTGCGGGGACGATTTCGATCACGTTGCGAAACACACCGACGGGCCCCGAAGGAGCGCCCCATTGCATCGGGATAAACAACGCGATCAACAGGAGCAACATCCATGCGATCGGCGAAAGCTTCCAGCCCAGCGTCGGCTGGATAACTTTCAGTTTAAAAAACATTAAAAGCAGCGCGATATAAACCAATGTCAAAAAGACAATCATGCCGACGCCTCCCGCTTTAGCGGTTGTGGGAATTGCCAATACGCCCATACGTAGGCGATTGGCAGCAGCAAGCCGCCGCTTAGCAGTCCGATCCAGCCGCACACGCTCACCGCTTCGGCTTGAGGATGTGACCGTTGCCTCGCAATTTTTCCCGGTAGATACCCGAGCAGCAACGCGCCGCCCACGGCGGTCGCCAGCAACACGATCAAAATAAATAACGCAAACCAATCAAGCATCGTGTGCCCTCAATCAGGAACTTATCAAACGGCATGTTGTAACTCACTCACCGCCGCAATTGTGCGGTCAGTTCGTCTTGAAGGTCAAGCAACGGTTGCTGACCAAATTCATCCCCAGCATAAAGTGCTTCGAGGTTTCGACGAGGACGACGAGGGAACGGCAGCCAACGCGGCCGACAGCAACAGGTTGAGAGCGAGTGTTCTCATCGTTGTTGCTGCCGGAAACTCGATGGCATGAGATTTCATCGCCCAAATCGTCATAAAAGTAAAGACGACTCGGCGATCATTTTCTCATTCCGTCTTCACAACGACTTCGTCGAGGTCACCCTCGAAGTCGAAAGGAGGTTTGTAGTCGTAAGTGACCGGGGTTCCGGTATCGGTACCGATGTCCTGGTTTTCAGACAGCGAGTATTTCATCGGAGTCGTCTTCTCCACCTTCCCGGTGCCGACTTGGTTGCCATCGACGAATAGAGTAGTTGTGCCTCCCTTGCCAACTTCACCTTTGCCGCCTTCGTAGGTGAACTCCATTTTCAGTTCATGCTCGCCGGCAGCGACAACGTCGTCGCTAGTGGCGGTGTAGCGTGCGATGTCGAGGTAATTGTGAGTTGCCACCAGTTTGCCATTGAGCAGATAGAACGCCCAACCGCCGGTATTGCCGCCCTGGGTGAAGATCATTCCGTTTGCGGTGTCGTCGATTGTGACCTTGGCGGAAATCGAAAAGGACTTGTTCTTGAGATCGGGCGCAGAGGCTTCCGGCAGCCCGACCAGTGGCACGGGATAAACGTATTCCGAACGTCCTGCAGCTAGGTTAGGCTTGCCCATCAGTTCGGAGCTGAACCGTTCCGAGCCGCGCCAGTCGAGCGGCAACACTTGTTCTTTGGCCGCCGTTGCCCACCAGAGTTTCACCAGCTCATCCAGTTTCTCCGGATGCTTGTCGGCCAGATTATTCGCCTGCGAAAAGTCCTCGTCCAAGTTATAAAGTTCCCATTCCGCTTTCAGTGGATCAAACTCGTTGCGAATTGGGTTCCATGGGTCGAACGACCGCGATCCGGCCCACCAACCGTCCTTGTAAATGCCTCGGTTGACGAACATTTCGAAGTACTGGCTCGTGCGGATTTCCTCGGCGTCTGCATCTTCCAGAACGCTTAGGAAACTACGACCCTCGATCGGTTTTTGGGGCGTCCCGTTGACGCTGCGTGGCTCTTCGATTCCAACGGCATCCAAGATCGTCGCGGCGACGTCGATCACGTGAGTGAATTGCGTACGGACTTCCCCGCCCTGGTCGAATTTCTTCGGCCAACTGACAATCATCGCGTTGCGAGTTCCGCCGAGATGGCTGGCGACTTGCTTGACCCACTGGAAAGGCGTGTCCATCGCATGGGCCCAGGGTGCCGGGAAGTGGTTGAAGTGTTTGCTGGTCCCGATTTCGTCAATGAACGGCATCATATCTTCGGTCTGCATTTGGACGCCGTTGAAGAACGCGTTCTCGTTCAAAGTGCCCGGGATGCCGCCTTCGGAAGAGGATCCGTTGTCACCGATGATGTAGACAACCAAGGTGTTATCGGCGTCGGGAAGTGTCTTCACATAGTCCAGAACTCGACCGACCTGCTGATCAACATGCTCGCCGTAGGCAGCGAACGCTTCCATCATCCGCGCAGCCAACTTCTTTTCATTCGCGTTCAAGCTATCCCAAGCGGGCAAATTGTCATGACGTTCGGTCAATTGCGCGTTCTCGGGAATCACGCCCATTTCTTTTTGGCGTGCAAAGGTTTCCTGACGGTATTGATCCCAGCCACCGTCGAAGCGTCCTTTGTGTTTTTCGATCAGCTCTCTTGGTGCCTGGTGTGGGGAGTGCGTTGCGGCGGGGGCCAAGTACATCATCCAAGGCTTGTCGGGTTGAATGGCTTCGGATTGTTGCAGCCACTCAATCGATTTGTCCGCCAGATCAACGCTCAAGTAGTAATCATCATCAGTCTTCTGCCCCACCGGAGTCTGATTCTCATACAACCAAGGTCGCATTTGGTTGGTGTCCCCGGCCATGAAGCCGTAGAAGTAATCGAACCCCAAGCTGTTCGGCCAGTGGTCAAACGGCCCCATCTCGCTGGTTTCGTAGGTAGGCGTGTTGTGGTTTTTGCCAATCCAGGAGGTGATGTAACCGTTCAGACGCATGATTTCTGCGAACGTCGCGGTGTCTTTCGGAATGATGCCCGTGTAGCCATCATAGCCGGTGGCAACTTCGGTAATGTTGCCACTTCCCGCGATGTGGTGATTGCGTCCGGTCAAGAGTGCAGCCCGAGTGGAGGTGCACACGGCGGTGGTGTGAAAGCGAGTGAACAGATAACCCTGCTTGGCCAGTTCTTCCATCTTGGGCGCAGGCACCCCGCCGCCGGAAACGGAGAACTGACCAAATCCCACGTCATCCAACAACACCACCAACACATTGGGCGCGTCCTTGGGCGCAGCGACTTGTTTCGGAAACTGAGCCGGATCTGAGTTGAGATAGGTCGTTCCCACGTTACCGCGATACTTCTGTTCGGCGTACGGGAGTGAAACCTGCGGAGCGGTCACACCAGGCCGTTCTTCCTGGGCATGAGTAACGAGGCCCGAGTTGCCCAGAAGCAACGCTGCTACAAACAGAGTCCGTTGGAACAAATTCATCGATGTCTCCAGTTTACGGGGGTTT
>JBICHZ010000058.1:0-2557 GCA_043101355.1 Rhodopirellula sp. JB044 | reverse complement strand
GTATTCAGATACTTTGGCCCGGTCTCGCTACTCCCCCTAGATGGTCGGCCAGCGTGCAATTAGGAGGGCCCTGCGGGCGTGAGTGTCTCGATTGCGGGCGGCCAAGACATGCATTCTTGAGAGGACGCCGCGGATCGGAGTTGGAAGGAATCCGCTGAGTTTGGCTCCTGCTAAGCCGTTCGCTGTCAGTCGTGCAACTCAACGCATCTTGGCTGACCGGGTTGGCCATTGCATCGGTTCTTAAGAAACCGAGTTGACTTAGATAGAAGATTGCTATCTTTGCACTCGTTTTGCTTATGATGGCACGCATAGAATTCGAGCAGATCGTTTTTATTGTGGATGCAGGGATGGTTGGCGTTTTAAAATTTCCAGCGAGACCATTCCCGCGATGCCAAAAAAATTCGCGACTACCGCACGACACTTAAAAAACACCGGACGGGCGCGCCGGCTGCGGGTCGAGTCGCTTGAGTCGCGCAGGCTTCTGGCGTCGGACATCTTGGTGTCGGCGATCGACGCTCCGTCCAACGGCGATTCCAATCATTCATCGATGTCGATCATCGATTTGCGCGATGGTGAAGTCTCGCCGGTCATCGCCGCAGGTGTGTTGCACACAGACATCGGTGACCCGGATGAAGGCGTTGTGGGTTTGACCGTTTTGCCGGATGGGACAGTCGTCTCCGCCACGAGCACGCAATCCGGGCGAGATCGTTCCAGCGTAAGTGAGTTGGTCGTACGTGATTCTTTAAGCGGTGTCGTTGTACGTCGGTTGAGCGTTGAGTTGGATGGAACTCCGATCGCGATCGCGGACCTGGCAAACGATGCCGACGGGCGTGTTCTCGGCGTGACCGCCGCGTTGAACGACCCGACCGAGTCGGCAAGATTGGTTGAGGTTGATGTCGAAACCGGAGAGGCGACGTTGATCGGCGATACCGGGTTGCTCGGCCAGGTATCCATTGCGATGCATTCCGATGGGACACTTTTTGCAACGTCGCAAGACAGCGGTTTCTCGCCACTGACGTTGCACCAACTCGATGCGGTTGATGCGAGCGTGATCGAGTCCAATGCGATTGAGGATCACACACCCTATGGCTTCACGACGGGTTTGGCTGTGCACCCCGAATCGGGTTTGCTTTACGGAAGCGAATCGCACTTGGGGCGTTTTTTCATAATCGATCCGGTCGCGCATTCGCGGACTTTTCTTTCGACACAGTCACCACTGAGAGGCGTTTCGGGAGACATCGCGTTTGCGACGCGATATGACGCCGACGACGTGCGTCAATTGTTTTATGCCGGCTTCAATGAAGATGCCGACGGTTTTTCGATTGACAACTCCGGCGGTGATATCGGCGGTCTCTGGCATCAGTCGTTAGGACGGCGGGAGGACGGATTGCTCAATCACTCTCTCAACGGTTCGTTCTACTACGGATTGTTTGAGGGCGCCGATGGCGGAGGGAACACGATTCTCGATCGCTACCATCGCGGTGTGATTTCGTCGCCCGAAGTCAGCCTGCCCGCGGAGGGCACGTCGATTCTGAGTTTCAGTTACTTGCTTGATACGCGTCCCGATCTGACGCGTGATTTTGTGACCGTATCCATCGACGACGGATTGTCGGTGACGCCAATCCTCAGTCGGGCGGAAGGAACCTTGCCTGAAACGGAGGGTGTTTGGCTGACCGCGACGTATGACTTGTCCGCATTTGCCGGGCAAACCATCTCGGTCGATTTCGAATACGACTCTGGCGATCCGGTACTGGCGGATCCCGAGGGCTGGTATGTGGACGACGTGGTGATCGTGCATCTCGATGATCCGACTCCTTTGACGGCAGACGTTTCTATTGCAAAGTCCGTCAGTGACGAAACACCGAACGAGAACCAAACGATCAGCTACACGTTAACCGCATCCAATTCGGAGGACTCGCAGGCAACCGCGACTGGCGTGGTGGTGACAGACGTTCTGCCCGATGGCGTTGCCTTCGTATCTGCCGAGGAGAGCGAAGGAAATTATGATCCCGAATCCGGTATTTGGGACGGCATCGAGTTGGCACGGGGCGAGACGCAGACGTTAGTCTTGAGCGTGACCGTTGACGCCGGCACGGCGGGACAGACCGTTCTCAACTCGGCATCGATCATCAGCGATCTGGAAGACCCCAACGACGACAATAATCAATCGGAGATTGGAGTAACGGTCAACAGCGTCGACCTGTCGGTTGACAAAACGGTCGATAACGCGGCACCAACGGTGGGCGAATCGGTCACTTTCGAGATCGTCGTTGCCAACGCGGGTGATTCCAACGCGTCGGCAACGGGAGTCACTCTGGTCGACGTTTTGCCTGTCGGTTTGAGCTTCGTTTCGGCCAGTGACGGTGGTGTGTATGACGATGCCACTCGAGCAATTTCGTGGGATCTACCGGACATAGAAATCGGGGGCGAGATCGTTGTGACCGTTGTCGCGGACGTTGCGGCGGACGCTCCGTTAGTGACGCTCGTGAACGTTGCACGGGCGGAAGCTGACGAGACCGATTCCGATGGTGACAACAATGAAACAACCGCGTCGTTT
>JBICHZ010000057.1:0-6023 GCA_043101355.1 Rhodopirellula sp. JB044 | reverse complement strand
AAATCGTCGATCCGGATCGATTGACGTAGAAAGAAATTTCCGCGAGTTGCTGTGACACCGAAAGAGGGTCGCGTTTGATCTGCTCGATCAGTTTCTCGCCGGGCATCGCGAGAATCGTCTCGGCGAGTCGGTCGTCTTCGCCGATCGAATCAAAAATCCGGCATCTCAGGACGAACGCTTTCCACGCGGTGACCGGCACATTGGATTTCAATGCCGCGTTCAACAGTTCGACCGCTCGCTCACGTTCGGCACGCGATTGCGACGTCGCCAGAATATCCGCGTACATGTATTCGACTTCTTCCCGCTTATGCTTCATCCCGTCTGACGTGTCGTTCTGCGGGAGCATTTCATAGGCGCGGGCGACATCTCGTACGGCTTGATCACGTTCGCCGAGTTCGGCATAGAGTCTCGCTCGCCAACCGAGCCATTCGACCTGCAAGATCTTCGGCGCCTCCGGATCCGGTCTGCCGAGATCCGTCATCGCCGTGCGTAGCTGTTCCGTTCCTGCTAAGCCACTCTCAACGAAACGCTGGCGACACCTCACCAAACTGAAACGAGGAAGGATCGATTCTCCCCACTCTGTTTTCCCGACCGCCTCGCCGAAGTTGGCGATCGCTTCCTGGAAATACTGAGTGCGGGTGTCGTCGTCGAGAAAGCGGCAATAATACGCGAGGTCTTCGCACGCATTTCCGAGTGCGAGGTAGGCGGGATTGGTCAATGTCGTCGCCGGCAGTTCACCGATCATCTTCGTCGCACGCAACGCGCTCGTCCGCGCCGCCATCAATGTCTCATACTTTTGCGATACCGGTTGCAGGAACGCCAGATTCACCAACACGTTGGCATGACGCCAACAAACGCAAAACAACGCATTGCTGGCGGGTTCGTCACTGGCACGGCGAATCGCACGTCCCAACGCATCCGCCGATTTTTCGAGATCGAGATGGTCGATCTGGTTATTCGCCAAACGCATTCGCGATTGATGATACAACGCGAACGATTTCAAAATCGCTACCAGATTCGACGACGGCCGAATGCGTTCGGCACGTTTGATGTAGGTCGCAAACTGCCGCAAATTGGTTCCTGTCCACGTTTCTTCACGGCGTTCGAGCTGTTCCTGATAGTGTTCCGCCGCATCGATCCAGGATGCAAACCGATCGTCCGCCGATCTCGACCCGTCGTCGCCCGCAACCGCTGCGAAAAATTCCAACGCGTCAATCTGAAGCAACGCGCCGTCAACTCCTCCGTCCCGTTCGTTGTGAGCGAGTCTTCCCAACACGTCGCCGAGAGTCGTAAACTCATCCGCACGATTCGCATGCCTGCTGAACCGATGAAGTGACACGCTATTGACTTCCTGCGGAATCATCCAACCGACGGGCTCTGCCGAAGAACGTCGAACCACCGACATCACACGATACGTCGTCGGCGCGATGACGTTTCGCACCCAAGCCTGCGTTGGCCGACGCACACCCAAATCGGTGTCGAGCATCCTCGCCGCCGCCCCAACCATTCGTCGCACCGTGTCAGCATCACCCTCCGAACCCACATCGGTTTCATCAGGAACTGCCGGCCGATCGATCTCGAACGCAACGCGCAACAACAGTCGATCCTGCAGCGACAACCGTTGGACCGTGCGATCGTCTTCATTTCCTTCAATGAGATCGGCCAACCGACTGCGCAAATCCGGAGACAGTTTCGCAGATCGTTTTTCGATGACCGTCGAATAGGTCGAGAGCAAATTGACCGCCACACGCGATTCATTGCCCGGTGTATCTGCGTTTTCCAACCACCAACGAATGTGCTCGGTGAAGTCGCCGTTACTCGTCATGGGGAGCGAGGAAACGAAGAAGTCGTTCTTGCGAATTCCGATTCGATCGAATTCCGCCTTCACGAGCGTCTTGGCGATCCAGCGACACCGTGTAGGCCCGAGTCGCTCGCGTGCTTGAGGTGTTTGCGACCGCAGTTTGGCAATCCCATCGAGCACGGCACTGGCTACGCCCTGATGCCAATCCGCGAGAACCAAATGGTAGCTCTTCAAGACGGGGCGAATCTGGTTCGGAAAATCGTCACACACATCGGTTTGGCTGATAACCTGTTTCAGCCGAACCCCGGCACTGCGTCCGAGCGGGTTGCCTGTGAAAGCACTCGTCTCGGACCGATACAGCATGCTCAACGGGTGCCGCTTCCTGCTGAGACGATCGGCTGACGCCTTCGCGATTTCACGATCGCTCGCGGTGGCCGATTGGTCACCAAACGCGGCAACAACAACGTATTGATCGAGAGCATCCGTTGTCGACAGCCCCACAGCTTGTCCGATGGATGTCCCCTTTTTCCAGACCGTTTCGGCTTGTCCGACCGCGAGCGTTTCTTGATTCGCCTGCAAACGCGAAACGATCTCTTCCACCCAACTCATGATGGCGTTCTGCATGGACGTACGCCACGGCGTCGAGATCGAACCGAGCTGCTCCTTTGCCGCATCAAGAGTTTCCAACCCGTCCTCAACTTTCAATGACTCAACGCTTAACCCCTCTGCCATCGTTTCGATGAAGGCGAACTGCAACATGAGATCGGGATCCGTGATCGTTGAGCGTGACTTCTCTTGCTGCAACTCACGATATTGATCGAGAAACGACCGCCAATTCTTCTGCTCCGCATCGCGTTTGAGACGCGTGATCGAAGCGTCGACAGAGATGGAAGGCCACGTCGTAGCGATCGATTGCAAAGCCTCCGAATTGACGGATTGCTCACGAAACGCCTGTTCGATCTGGGCCAGGAATCCGTGCTCACCGTCGCGCATTATGTTCCACTGCTACATCATCCAAACCGGGACGCGGGTTCCATCGCTTTGACGCAACGCCTGCTCGGCGCGAACGATATCACCTAGCGTGTCAGGCTGAACGAAATGCCCGCCCGAGGGATCGTCTACATGATGGGTGAGCGCGACCGCCACGGCGGTGGATGCCACCACGTCCGGTTCCACGGCGGTGGATGCCGCCACGCCCGGTTCCACAGTCTCCGAATTTGAATCGCCGGCCAACCACGTTGTCAGTGTTTGTCGGACTCGGCTGATCATTTCATCGTCAGGGCGTTGATCGGCAACACGCGTCAAAGCCGCGAGTTCTAATCGCGCCAGATCAAGATCGGTCTGCAACAGTTGGCCGTCGAGAGATCCTTCTTTGACAAGGGCATTTCTCCCGGTACCGAGCCCCGACTGAAGTCCGCCGAGATCGTCGGAGATCAGGCTGCTCAATTGCAACTGTCCCTTTTCATCGAAACGCGGTGTCTCGAGTTCATCGAGGATTTCGTCCGCCAAGGCCGCGGAAGACTGGACGGCAAGACGATAAAAACGCTGCTTCTCCGACGTCTTCCAATCCGCCGCAATGCCTTCGGTCAGTTTGTCCAGGCATCGTTTTAGCGGGTATCGAGACTGCGAATAGCTTTGCTGCGGCGAGTACTTCTTCCATTCCGAATCCGCCTCCGCATAAACCTGCTCGGGCGACTTTCCCGCAGATGGCAAGAAAGCGGCCACTCCGCCGGCAATCACGATCGCGAGGATCACGCCACCCACGCCAACCCACACCGGATTGAGTCCACTCGGCTGGTCAACGCCCGCGGCGACGGCGAGTGCGTCCACGAATTCCACGCACGATCGATAGCGGGCATTGGGATCAGACCTCATCGCCTTGCGGAGCACCTTGCGCTGCGGCGCAGGCAGACTCTGCATATCGAACGCTTCGTTCGCTTTTTGGCTGAGAATCTTTAACGCGGTGGTGGCGTCGAAAGGCAACAACCCGGTACGCAGTTCAAAATACGTTACCGCCAACGAGTACTGATCTCCGGTCTTGCTGTACGTTTGCCCGTCGAGCACCTCGGGGGCACCATAAGCAGGCGACGCAAACGTCTGGTTGGTAAACCGTACATCGCCTTCGATCTTGTTCGCCAAACCAAAGTCACAAACCTGTGCCTCGCCACCAACGAGCAAGATATTCTGTGGTTTGATATCACCGTGCAGAATACCGTGCTGCTGCGTTAACGCGTCAATCGCCTGCGCGGATGATCGCAGATACCGAATCGCTTCCTTCGCATCGAGACCGCAGACGACGGCAGTATTCTTGTTGACCCCATTTTCGCGGCGAACTTCCTGCAGACGATCGTTCAATGTGCGATCGCCGAGCCCCATGACAATGATCAACTCTTCCGCGTGAGTCGGATCGGTATGGTGATCGTCTCCTCCCATCGCAACGGAAGTCCGCCGAGAAGGCTGCTGGCCACTGAGCGTGACGTGCGTCGCCATGGGGTCGATATCAGGATCGCTATCCACCGGGCCCGCGGGTTCGTTGTGTGGGTCACCCGGGCGCACGATCCCTTCGCCGGGAACGATTGTCTCGTACAACGGATCTTTGTCGGTGGTGTCGGCAGACTCCTCACTCGACTCGGATTCGTCGAGATTCCCCCGGACGTCGAAAGCCTGCGTTTCGGTCAGTGAGATCTCAGGAGGTGAATCCGGAGTCCATCCTCTCGATGGATTCGAGATCGGCACTGGACTGGTTTTCAGATGTTCATTGTCCGGGTCCAACGTCTCCGTCTCGTCGTCACGCAGCAGGCGACCGGAACTGTCACGGACCCAAAAACTGTGCACCGGGCACAAGTTGGGATGGCGAACGTTGCGGATCGTGCGCAGCGCCTTGAGCTCTTTGCGTCCCCCGATTTTGTGCAGCTCGACAACCTTCAGCGCGACCTCCGTACCGCCGGCCGCACGCGCAACCCAAACCTGCCCCGAAAACCCTGCACCGAGCCGTCGGACTAACGTGTAACCCGGCACAATTTCTTGGCCAGGCCGGTATCGACTCGTTGCAACAGACAATGCAAAAACCTAACAGAGGGCAGTCGCCTCAGGCGGAACGAGAAATATCCAACCAGTTTAACGAGACGGTCGACGCGTCAAGGCAAGCACCCACCGTTTCTTTGGGAACCCGCGAGGCCTCGAAACCCCAACGAGGACGGAAAAGCAACGCGAATCGGCGGCGAATCAGTTTTCACGCCAGCGTCCGCATAATTTTAGTCGCAATCCTTCGACCGTGGGGGACGGATTTCGTTAGGACACCTGGATCCGTTTCATCGCCAACGTTAGCGAATCTACTGCGATCATCGGGATGGGAATCTCGCCTCCACGATCGGTTCACCAAAGCCTTCGACAAAACTATGATGAGCTCGCCGACTCTTTTGCCCTCGCAGTATCCCGAATCCCCATGTTCACGCACGACAGACTTCTCGCAGTCCTGTCCCACTGGACGACCTCGACCGGCGTGAAACGGAACGACACGTCCACCTTTCACATCGCGCCGGTCACACACGGATTCAGCGGAGGGAGTGTCTACCGAATCCAAAACAAACGTGGAGGATGCCCGTCGGCATGGGCCCTGAAAGCAATTCCGCTGTCGGCAAAGCACGACCGGACGGAAGAAATAGCCCGACGTGTTGTTGCAGCATCTTTGCGATGTGATCTGTTGACACCTCCGTTGCCATCGAACGTCGCGTCCGGTGCAGCGAAAATCTCAACCGGCATCGAATCATATGACCATCGTTGGGAACTGTCTCGTTGGATCGAAGGTGTCGCGCTGCCTCGTAACGCAGAATCGGAGTTGATCGCCAAAGGCGGCGAAGCGATCGCGCACGTCCACAACGCGTTTGCCGACGACTCAACAACCGCTAACGGCGACGCGGTACTGTTACTCGGCACCTGTGATTCATCGGTACTCGACAACGCGAGGCTGCCAAAACCGCACCTATCACGCCCACGCCTGCCACGATGCATCACCGATCGCATCCAACGCCTGCAACATCTCTCTGGTTCGATCGAACTGTTGTCAAAACATGAGTGCTCGGTTGAAAGGATTGCGGATCGATTGACTCGGCAAGTCGCGCTACGAAGCTCCTGCGATCCGGCCACTTCAATGCATCACCGAAAGCTAGCGGAGTCCTTGTTCGAAGCGAACGTTTGGCTGCAGCGGAATTGGAAGACCGTC
>JBICHZ010000056.1:0-5112 GCA_043101355.1 Rhodopirellula sp. JB044 | reverse complement strand
TTCGCAACTCTTCTACACCGGGCTCCTTTGCGATCTTCAGTGCCAATCGGTAAGGGGCCACCCAATTGTTGGGCATCAGGTGTTCAGCGATTGCTTCGTCGGTCAACTTTAGTCGGGCAAGGCGATAGATCAATTCCAAATGAGAAAGATCCACCGAAAGCGTTTGACGCCATTGGTCTGTCATCGCTTCGATATCATCGGCAGCCCAGGCGAGCAGTCCATTGCCTAAAGTTTGACGCGGATCTACTGCGGAAAGCCGCATGGAATTCGCGAATATTTCGTCCCAAGGACGGCCGGATGCGGCGGCTAGCTGAGCCATCCGCATATGAGTTTTCGGTTGGACGGGATTGGCGGCCAACGACAACGCAAATTGGCTCCACGCCGCATCGAGCGATGGCTCCGATGCGATCTGCTGCTTGATTCGCTGCTTCTGCAACTCGGTCGGGCTGCGATCGCTTTCGTCATATAATTTGGTAATGATCGATCCGAGAGAAGTGCGATCCCAATCATCGATCGGATTGGTGGGACGTGCCTGCGCGACTTGCCCTGCTCGGATCTGATCGTATGTAAAACGCTGGGCCCGATGCATGTGCAATTGAATCAATCGACGCCGCAGACGTTCATTCGACGGGCTGCGTTCCAATTCATGTTGAAGTTGCTCGATCCACTCGTCCGCGGTAGCGACAGTTGGCGACGGAGTACTCGGCGCGAAAGTAGTTGAGTCGAGCAGGCGATCCCCCCTCACACAACGTGCCTGATGCCAAAGCGCCCACGAGAGGCCCGCTCCCATCAGCAGCACGACAATGGAGGTTGCCAGAACCGGGCCTCGCGATGCGGAACTGACTGATAACCTTACCGCTCCCGGTTTGCTACTCGCCGACCCACTCGCCGATTTGCTCGATTTGGACAGTCGATGCCGGCCTGAAGGTGACGCCGCCACGGAAGCACCAATGAGCACACACGCGACCAATAAGTTTGCCGGCATCAACAGCCCAAACTCGGTAAAAGCATGCAGCGACTGGAACAACAAAGCACCGAGACCGGCGATACCAAGTGCTTGCTTCTCAACAGTCCTATCCGATTGACAGAGCGAAATTGCTGCTTTGCCGGCGACGTAAAGAAACCCGCAAACCAATAAGATGCCAGGAATCCCGGCTTCGACCAACATTTCTAAATACTGGTTGTGAGCGTTGGGCAACCAACCTCGACTCGTCGTCGGTTCAAACGGCAAGATCGCATACCCATAGGTCCCCAGCCCCGATCCGAGCGGAAGGAAGTGCAGCAAGGCGGGAATCGAATCTCGCCAAATTTGCCACCGCCCGTCGGCCATGACCCGGTCGACATTCAGATCGTCTACGCGGTCCTCAAAGCGATCGAGAAAACCAATCGACTGAATCACCAGCATGCTCAGCAGCGCGACCGCCAAGAATCCGGCAAAGCGCCCGAGTCGCCGGGGAGACTTTCGATGCTTCCACACAAGACCGATCGCGACTGCGGTGATGATGAACGAAGTCCATGCCCCGCGAGAATTGCTGCAAATCAATCCCACGAGTAGCCAAACGACGAGCAGCGCAATCGACAACACCATCGGATCGCTCAGCAAACGCGACCAACCGCCAGGAACCTCATACACGCCGGACTTGGACGAGCGACTAGAGTTCATCACGTAATGCATCAAACCGATGGCACAGAACAAGGCCATGCCGACAAAGTCAGCCCCATGGTTGCGAACTAGAAAGGTGCCAAACGGTGTTGTTCCACCTTCGTTAGGCACTCCCCAGAAAATCTCGCCAGGGTGAACCGCGATCTGCACGATCCCCCAAAACACCTGGGTGGCCCCGCATGCGGCGATGGCTGCGAGCAAGAACAACTTCGTTTTGGGTGTCTGGAAAAGCCCCGCGCCGAGAAACAAGCCGACGATGCCAATCAGCGCGAGCGCGCTCCAGTTGTACGACTCCCACGGCACCAATGAAATGATCGACCAACTCGACGGCTCGATCCCCGCGTATTGCTCTCGCAGTGAATAAGTCCCACTCACAGCGGAGGCCAACCACGAGGGCAGCGGCACCAACTGCATCACAGCAATCGCGATCATGCCCAGTGAAACGACCCACAGCCAACGTGTTGGGCGCAGCATCGGTGTGATGTGCTTCAGGTCCAGCCACGCGAGCAACAAAGCCGCCGCGAGCGAACTAAGAATCAAGAAACGCGGGAGATGGTAAAAGCCACCGATCAGCCAAGCCGCGACCCAAATCGTCGCGACCAGCACGATCCGCGACGCGTCCAAGAAAGGTGTCTGTCCCCATCGAGGCACCTGCCGCGATCCAACACGGCCGGCGTGCAAACCGTCACTTTGGGATGGCGAAGCGTGCTTGGGCATGAGTGCAATTACCGGCAGGTAAACAGCGCCACGTCCTTGCGCATAATCAGAAAAGAGATAAGACCGTCGAGTCTAAATCAAACTCTCGATTGCACCATCCTTGATTGAAGAATTTTTCATCCATTGAGTTCAGTACAGACAAAAAAACGCCGCCCCACAAGGGACGGCTTTCGTGGATATTCGATTGGAATATTGAAACTATGGGCGGATGTAAACGACGTTGTCGTCATCATCCAAGCCAGCGAGTCCGGCGAGACCGGCCAATCCAGCGAGGGCCAAACCGCCACCGCCGAAACCGCCTCCTCCACCGCCGCCGCCCATGCCACAGGAACTGCCGTATCCGCAGCCCATCATGGGTGCACCAGCAAGTGGCTCTTCGACGAGGATCTCTTCCTCACAGAGAATTTCTTCGCTGATGACGACTTCCTCGAGGATTTCAACGGGTTGTTCGCAGCAGCAAGTCTCAACCGCGTGACCACAGCAAGGTGCAACCGGAGTCACGACTTCCGCGTGACAAGGTTGGCTGAGGCGGCAACCGACGAGCGACTCACGTTCAGCCAGCAATTCCTCTTCGTTCTCGGCACCTTCGTCGAGCTTGAGATCCAACTCGATGATCTCAATATCGAGCTTCGTGACAAGCTGCTCGCAAGTAAGATTGTTTTCTTCGCTATCAGCCAAGATCTTCGAAACCAAAGTTTCTCGGTTCTCTTGGGTGGACTTCGTGTCGGCAGTCGCACCTTCGCTGCTGACCGCGAACGCTTGGACACCGAGCCCTGCGACGCAAATCGCTGCAATCGCCAGTTTTCCGAATGTTTTCATCATGATGTAATTACCCTTGGTTTGGTGACCAAAACAGACTCGCAGCCAGTGCCAGCGCGGCAACTTCCTACAAGCTCAACAAGATAATAGGAAGACGAACCACCCGGATCAACCCCTATTGCCCCTATTTTGTCATTTGTGCCGATTAAATGGGGGGAACGACCTGCAGTCTGCCCATCCGAACACAGTAAACACCCGCACACTCCATGTGTCGATAGTCAAAACAGAGTCGTCAGCGTCGTCGCATGCTACTGGTGAATTTTTCGCAAATAGCGGAAAACCCAGCTTTTTCAGGAACGATCTCGGCGGGAACTGCCTTCGACCGCATCGACTGACACCGAAGTTTCCGAAACAACGACGTCGGACGACGATGCCCTCACCTTCAGCCACTTCACCAGCCGACCCAACACCATCGCACTGAGCATGACGAAATCCTCGCCGCCGACTCCACCAGAGTGGGTGACATTCACACAGGGTTTTATGCGCGAGCCGCCCCCCCCCACCAACGGACTACTTGCCAGAGGCACTATTCGAAAGAGGTACTATTGGACAGGGGCACCATTAGTACAGAGAAACTATTGGGCAGAGGCAGTTTCCTCGGGAATGGTCACTCCAACGACCGCCGCCCCGACACTGTCCCCGAACACGTTGACGGTCGTCCGGAAACGGTCCAACAGCCAATCAACTGCGAGGATCAATCCGATGTACTCCAGCGGTAGCCCCACGGCTCCGAGAACGATCAGCATGGTCACCAATCCCGCCTCAGGGATTCCGGCGGCTCCGATCGCGGCGAGGGTTGCCGTAACGGCAACGATGGCCTGCTGCCCAATCGTTAGGTCGTTCCCGATTGCCTGGGCGATAAAAATTGCTGCTGCAGCCTCATAGAGCGCCGTTCCGTCCATGTTGATCGTCGCCCCGAGGGGAATGACAAACTCAGTCGAACGTTTCGGGATTCCGGCCGATTCGGCGCACTCGAGTGTTACCGGCAGGGTCGCCGAGGAACTCGCGGTCGAGAACGCCGTGAGCAGCGCCTGACTCATCGCGGCGGCGAAACGGAACGGGTTTTCACGACGCACGATCCAAAAAATCAACGGCAACACGACAAACGCATGAATTGCCAACCCGATCAGGACGGCGGCAAAATACCAGCCGATTTGCCCGAGCTCCTCGAAGAACCGCCCGTCGGCCTGTGCCTTTCCGAAACGAGCTGTGACGAGACAGAAGATTCCGATCGGAGCGATTTTCATCAGTGCCATCACGAACGAAAGCAATGCGTGATTGGCTTCGCTAACAAAGGTGGCAATCGTACGAGTCTCATCTGGCATCGTGGTTAGCAACGCCCCAAAGCAAATCGTGAACACGATGATTGGGAGCAACTGGGTCTCGACGGCGGCCCCAAATAGATTGTCTGTCACCAACATCAACGCCAGGTTTTTCAGGATCACGTTGGTGCTGGGCGCCTCGTCGTTATCGGCCGGCAAATCGGTGAACACGCTAGCGACCGCATCCTCGCTCAGTCCACTTTCGGCGGCGAGGGTTCGGCGGAGGACCTGATCAGGTTTCTCTTCCGCGGTGGCAAATTTCTCGAGCTGTTCCTTGTTGATGGTACCGACGCCGGGACGCACGACGTTGACGACAATCAATCCCACGATGACAGCCATCACCGTGGTGCACAGGTAATAGCCCACCGCGGCGGCGCCGGGTTTTCCCAAGCGACGCACATCGCCGAGCCCGAGCACGCCACACATGACCGACGTGAACACCAACGGCACGACAATCATCTTAAGGGCGCGGAGAAACAACTCGCCGCCGATGTCGAAATGCACCGCTACATTCGGAAAAAGCAGCGCGACCGCGATTGCCGCGACAATCGCGCCTGCGATCCAGTAGGTCAGTGAATTGCTGTGTTTGGG
>JBICHZ010000055.1:0-22930 GCA_043101355.1 Rhodopirellula sp. JB044 | reverse complement strand
GCAATCGGTTCGGCCGATTCATCGAAAGCAAACCGAGGTTCCTCTGAATCAGATATCGTCGGTCTGTCGAAACACGGGCGGCGGCGGGGCCGCGCATGCGGGTGTCGTCGAGTTGCAGACCCGCGAAGGGAAGGTGTCCGTAACCTCGGTGGCCTCGATGAGTCCACGAAAGCAGGTCGCAGTTCTGGAAGCCATCCGAGGTTTTCTCGCGCGATCGCAGTAGCATCAAGCACGGATTCTGACGTCCTTGATGGCTTCCATTTTGAATGCGTTCTAAACGTGAAGCGAGCCGAATGGCCGTTAGGCCTCGAGTGGGAACGTCGAGCGATGTGGAAACTCAACCGGCCGATAACCCGAGTGCTCAGGCACTTTGGCTCGCGGGATCGGAGACCATCGCGTCGGTCATGCTCCGCATGACGGCATCCGGCGTCGTCGATTCTCGGTCTCGGAGAGCCCGAGCGACGGTCAGCGGCTAGGTCGTGCGTGAACACCGGCAATGCCCTGGGACCAGGGCGGCCGCGGCTTCGTCGAGAACAAAATGCACGTCAGCGTGGTTTTGCAGAAAAGACGCCGGGTTGTCTCTCGTCACCGGTCCGGACAGCGCAGCGGAGACCGCGTCGGCTTTCGATTGACCGGTCGCCAACAAGACGATTTTGCGGGCACTCAGGATGGTCGAAATGCCCATCGTGATCGCTTGCCGAGGCACTTCGCTCTCATCTTCAAAGAATCGCGAGTTGCTGCGGATCGTTGACGCCGCGAGGTCCACCACTCGGGTGACCGAATCCTCCGCCGTTCCCGGTTCGTTAAAACCGATATGCCCGTTCGTCCCGATGCCGAGCAGTTGCAGGTCCACGCCGCCGGCCGATCGCACTAAGGTTTCATACTGCTGGGCAGACTGACCGAGATCGTCCGCCCGCGTGTTTGGCAAATGGGTGCGATCACGGTCGACGTTCACCTGACCAAACAGGTGTTCGTTCATATAGCGAGCGTAACTCTGCGGATGCTCCGGCGGCAGCCCCACGTACTCGTCCAAATTGAACGTGGATGCTCCGGCGAAATCCAGACCCGTGTGCTGATGCCTTCGAACCAATTCTGCATAGACTTCCAAAGGCGTCGAGCCCGTAGCCAAACCGAGCACACAAGTTGGTTTTTCGCGAAGAATAGTGGAAATGCAGTCCGCAACGGCGCGCGACGCGTCATCATGACTAGGGTAGACGGTGCACTGGATCCCCACGTGTTGGGCCTTTTGCTGAAGGAACTTCGGGTTGTGACGGCTCCCGTCTCCCGCGACAGGCTCCGGCGGCGGGGAGTCTAACATGGCCCTACAGGAAAACCACGCCGCAGGGTACAACAAGCACTCCCGCGCAGGCGTTCTGCGGCGAGAAACTCGGTATCACCCCCTCTGAAACCGGCCTTAGTAGCATTTCAACGTCATGGCGAGAATCGGAATCGTTTTCGGATTGCTACTCTTTGGCCTCACCATCGCGGGCCTGAGCACGACGACGCAGAAGACCTACACGCAGTTCATTCCGATGATGTTCGGAATTCCGCTGCTGTTCCTCGGCGTGGTGGCGTTGAACCCGCATCGTCGACGTGAATCTGTCTTTGTTGCGTTATTGCTTGCTCTTTTGTGCACGGTCCTCGGCAGCGGCAGGTTGATATCGTTGTTTTTCGCGTGGATGTCGGGGGGGCACATCAACCCGCTTTCGTTGCGGCTGGTTGCCGGGATGACTCTCATCGGTGCGGTCTTCGTCATCGTCGCCGAACGTTGGCGACGGACGCGGCCCGCTCGGGGTACCACGCCGGCCTCAAACGATCGAACGAGCGTTTCCGTCGAATCCGCAAAATCCGCGGCCGAGGCGGTCGACCAGTCGGCAACCGTCACAAGGGCGAGAACCGACCACGAGAACCCGTACCAATCGCCCACGATCCTCGACGCATCCGGCCCCACCTCGCCATCGACGCCCGCCCCAACTAGCAAACTGACCGACCATACCCCGAAATGACAGCTCCTTCTGTGTCCCCCACCCCCATCGCCATGTACGACACCACCTTGCGAGACGGATCGCAGGGAGAAGGTGTGAGTTTTTCGCTGCAGGACAAACTGAACATCGCACAGCGGCTCGCCGAGATTGGGATCGAATTCATCGAAGGCGGCTACCCGCTGTCCAATGAAAAGGACGTCGCATTCTTTGAGAAGGTCCGCGAACTCGACCTGGGTAATAGCAAAGTCTGCGCGTTCGGAATGACCCGCCGCCGGAGCATGAAGGCGGAAGACGATCCCGGCATGAAGGCACTCGTCGCGGCCGGCACACCGTGCTGCACGATGGTGGGAAAGACCTGGGACTATCACGCCACGGAAGTCCTGCGGGTCACGCTCGATGAGAACCTCGCGATGATCGGCGAGAGTGCCGAGTTCCTGGCCAAACACAGCGAGGTGCTCTACGACGCCGAGCATTTCTTCGACGGCTACAAGGCCAATCCGAAGTACGCTATCGAAACCCTCCGCGCCGCCGCCTCGGCCGGTGCCAAATGGTTGGTCCTGTGCGACACCAATGGCGGTTCCCTCCCCGAAGAAATCGCCGCGATCACCACCGCGGCTCGTGAAGGATTGCGCGACTATGACGTGCAATTCGGCATCCACTGTCACAACGACAGCGAACTCGCCGTTGCCAATTCACTCACCGCCTTGGACGCCGGTGCGACCCAGGTCCAAGGGACGATCAACGGGATCGGCGAACGCTGCGGCAACGTCGACCTGATCGCGATCATCGCAAACCTCGGGCTGAAGAAACCCAACTACCAAGTACTCGGCGGCCGCCCCCTTACCCAACTCACCGAACTGAGCCGGTTTGTCTACGAGACCGCAAACCTGCAGTGGCGAGGCAACCAACCCTTCGTCGGCCAAAGTGCGTTCGCCCACAAAGGCGGCATGCACGTGCACGCGATCAACAAAGCCGCCAAAACCTACGAACACATCGATCCCGAACTGGTCGGCAACGAACGACGGATCCTCGTCAGCGAACTGTCCGGACGCAGTAACATCGAAGCCGTCGCGGGCAAACACAATCTCGGCGAAGACAAGGAGTTGATGAACAAAATCCTGGCCGAAGTCGTCCGACTCGAAAACCAAGGCTATCAATTCGAATCGGCGACCGCGTCCTTCGATTTGTTGATCAAACGAGTCAGCGGCACGTTCACGCCGCACTTTGAAACGATCAAATACCGAATCGTCGCCGGTGACCGTGACGTCGAAAACCATGTCGCGTTTGCAGAAGCGATCATCAAACTGAAAGTCGGCGACACCCTTTGGTTCGACGCCGCCGAAGGTCACGGCCCGGTCAACGCCCTCGACGCCGGACTCCGCAAAGCACTCACCGGTGCCTATCCACAACTCGGCGAAGTCAGCCTGATCGATTACAAAGTCCGCGTCGTCGACTCGGCGTCCGGTACGGCGGCCTCCATCCGCGTCAACATCGAGAGCACCGACGGCAAAGAAACCTGGGGCACGATCGGCGTCAGCGATAACATTATCGAGGCGAGCTGGAGAGCACTCGTCGATAGCGTCGAATACAAACTGCACCGCGAAGCCGCGGTATCCAAACCCGCGTTGGCGCAGTCGGTTGGTTCTTGAACCATCGCGGTCGGCTCGCCAAGATCCGGGCTGACCTGCCCGAACATCCGACCGTCCTCGATGTCCCTATCAGCAATCACGCCATCCGCGAAAGCCGATCGTCTTCTTATCACTCGCACACCGATAGCAGGATGCTACTAGCTCGTCGCTACTAGCAAAACGCTAGAAACCTTCAGCCTATCCCGTCCTTCCATGATTCCGATTCGTTTTGATCACGCCGACGCCGCCCAAGGAATCCTTCAACAATGGGAATCGGCAAAGTGCTCGCACGCGGAAGCATCCAGCGACAAACCTCCTTTCTCGGTCGTCATCCCGCCGCCCAACGTGACCGGCGCTTTGCACCTCGGCCACGGTCTTAACAACACTCTGCAGGACATTGTCGTTCGTCGCAAACGCATGCAAGGATTCGAAACCTTGTGGATGCCCGGCACCGACCATGCCGGGATCGCGACCCAAGCAGTGGTGGAACGCCGGCTCAAAGAGAACGAGAACAAAACGCGACACGACCTCGGACGCGAGGCTCTCGTTGAACGGATCTGGCAATGGAAGGATCAATACGAACAACGCATCCTCGGTCAACTCAAACGCATGGGCTGCAGTTGCGACTGGGAACGACTCCGCTTCACGCTCGATCCGGTTTGTGCCGCTGCGGTTCGTGCCACGTTCTTCGACCTGTTCGGTAAGCAACTTATTTATCGCGGCAACCGCTTGGTGAACTGGGACACTTTTCTGAAAACGGCCGTTTCCGATGACGAAGTTTTCAACGAAACCAAAAAGGGACACTTCTATCATTTGAAGTACACCGTCATCGATCCGAAGCCGGGTGAACCCGAGACCATCGAAATCGCGACGACTCGCCCCGAAACCATGCTCGGCGATACCGCAGTGGCCGTGCACCCCGATCCCGCCGTGGCGTTGGATCGCGTTGCCAAAGGGCTCCAGGAAAAACTCGCCGACGCGAGCGACAAGGAAAAACCCGCCATCGAGAAACAAATCGATGCGCTGGAGAAACGCCGCGCCGAAATGCTCGACGCGCTCATTCAGTTACGTGACATGGCCGCCGACGGACGACACGTTCGACTGCCGCTGCTCGATCGCGAGATTCCGATCGTTGCCGATGAGTGGGCCAAACCTGAAATGGGCACCGGTTGCGTGAAAATCACACCCGCCCATGACCCGAACGATTACGAAGTCGGTCTGCGTTGCGAATTGCCGATGATCAACGTGCTCAATCCCGACGGCACGATCAACGCCGAAGGCGGCAAGTACGAAGGGCTGACCATTCCGAAAGCCCGCAAAGCCGTGGTCGCCGACATGGATGAACTCGGTCTGCTCGGCGATGTCGAGGACCGCGACATCGAACTGCCTACGAGCGACCGCAGCAAAACGCCGATCGAACCCTACCTCGCCGACCAATGGTTCGTCGCCATGGACAGCCTCGCGCAATCCGCGATGGACGCCGTGACCGACGAACGCGTGCAGATCTTCCCGGAACGTTATCGCAAAGGCTATCTGGACTGGCTCAGCGAGAAACGCGACTGGCCCGTCAGCCGACAATTGTGGTGGGGACACCGCATTCCGATTTGGTCCCAAGGCGGACTCTCTCAAACCGAAGCCAACGACCTGTCGAGCAAACTCGATAAACTCGCCGAACAGCATCCGGACCAAATCAAACATCGCATCGATCCCGACGGCGAAGAAACCAAAGCCGTTTTTGTTTGCATCCGCGACGAAGACGAAACGGTCGAATCCGACGTGGAAGCACTCGGACTCGAACAAGATCCCGACGTGCTCGACACTTGGTTCTCGTCCGCGTTGTGGCCGCACAGCACCCTCGGGTGGCCGGCCGAAACCGCGGAACTGGCAAAATTCTACCCAACCTCGACGCTGATCACGTCGCGCGACATCATCACGTTGTGGGTCGCGCGGATGGTGTTGATGGGGCTCAATAACGTCGGCGAGATTCCCTTCAACGAGGTGTTCATTCACCCCAAAATTCTCGACGGACTCGGCGAAACGATGTCGAAGTCCAAAGGCAACGGCGTGGACCCCAACGACGTGATCGACAAATTCGGTCCCGACGCGTTGCGGTTCGGCCTCGCCCGACTCGCCGGTGACACCCAAGACGTACGGATGCCGGTGCAGTACGAATGCCCGGCGTGCGAAAAACTGATCGACCAAACCAAGAAGAACCGCTCGCTGCCGAAACTCGATTGCCCGGCCTGCGGCAAAGCGTTCTCGACCCAGTGGGCGGAATCCGAAGAAGACAAAGCCCTGCCTAAGGGAGCGGTCGTCAGCGAAAGGTTCGAAACGGCTCGGAACTTCGTCAACAAACTATGGAACGCCTCGCGATTCGTGCTGATGAACCTCGAAGGGTTCACGCCACAACCGATCGATGTGTCAACGCTCCCGATCGAGGACAAGTGGTTGCTCAGCCGCCTCGCGAGTGTGACGCAGCAAGTGAGCGATGGGATCGACCGGTATCAGTACAGCGATATCGCCGCGATCCTCTACAACTTTGCGTGGGATGAGTTCTGTAGTTTCTATGTCGAAATCGCCAAACCGCGTCTGAGCGACCCCGAGCAAAAAGTCGTGACGCAAAACGTGATTGCTCACGGACTCGACCAACTGCTGCGTTTGCTCCATCCGATCATGCCATTCGTGACCGAATCGGTTTGGGGATATCTCGGTGAACTCGCGCCGACACGCGGCGTTCCTGAACCGGCCGAGGCGGGCAAGTTTGCGATGACCAGTGCCTGGCCCGATGCCCAGTCGCATCATCACGACGTCCAAATCGAACGCCAATTCAGCGAGTTCCAACAGATCGTCGGCGCGATTCGTCAAATCCGCGCCTCACAGAACATCAAACCGAGCGACACCGTTCCGGTTGCGATTCGTTGCGATCAGTCGTCACGCGAACTGCTCGAACCAATGACGGCGTACTTCCAAGGACTCGCCTCGGCGGACGTCGTGGCGATCGGTCCGGACGTGGAACCGTTTGAAACCGACGCCCACATCAAACTCACCGAAGTCAACGTGGACGTCCACATCGACCTCGATAAGTTCATCGACACCGAAGCGGAGCTGGCGCGACTGCAAAAAGCGGCAGAGAAAACCAAAGGGCAGATTACCGGCAAAGAAAACAAACTCAACAACGAGAGTTTTGTCAGCCGTGCCCCCAAAGAGATCGTCGACAAGGAACGCGAATCACTCGCCATTCTTCGCGAGCAGCTCGCGACCATCCTCAAAGACATCGCTCGCCTGGAAGCCAAGAAGTCCTAGAGATCAGATCCGCTGCTCACCGAGACCGAGAATCAACGACGCCTGGTGCTGCCATGCGGAGCCGACCTACGCGTTGGTTTCTGATCCCGTGAGCCGAGGTGCGTGAGCACTCGGGTATTGGGCGGGTTGAGTTTCCACATCGCTCGACCGTTCGACCCGAGGCCTTACGCTCATGCGGCTCAGTACTTCGCAGACCGAGTGGCGCTTAGGGATTGGTCAGGTCGATTATCCATTTGCGGGGCATCGGTGCGGGCCGTCCTTCGTCGGGCATCCCGCGTGCGATCTCGTCGTGGAGTAGTCGCGTGAGGGACTCAATCGTTGAGAGAATCTTCGGGTTTTGCGTTTTTGAGTCGGGCGCCGTTTCATCGTACGCGAGGTTGTTTCGCTCCGCCGGATCGGCTCGATGGTCGTAGAGTTCGACGCCTCGCTCAGCGTCGTCCCAAAGGGTCAGACGATATTGTTGGGTTCGGATCGTGTACCCGAAGAAGCGACTTTTAGGCTTGCCCAACTTCCGGGTCACCTGCGAGATCGTGTAACCGCGTCCGGCGTGAGTGACGTCGTCGAGCATCGGACGCAGCGATTGACCTTGCAGGTTCTCCGGTGCAACGACTTGGCACAAATCGGCGAGCGTCGGATAGAGATCGATCAACCCGACCGGAGCGGTCGCGACTTTGCCATGATTGCGGCCCTGCGGTGTGGAAATGATCAACGGGACGCGAGCGGACTCCTCGAACAAACTCATCTTTTGCCACAAACCTTTGGCACCGAGGTGATACCCGTGGTCGCTGGTGAAGACGATGATGGTGTTGTCGGCCAGGCCGTGTCTGTCGAGTGCGTCGAGTACCTTGCCGACTTGCGCGTCCATGAAAGTGATGCTCGCGTAGTAGGCCTGGATGGCTTTTCGCCGCAGCGGATCGTTGAGTAGGTCGTGCTCTTTCTTATGACTCAATAAGCTCGCCGGTGGGACGTCGCGGAGATCTTCGTCAACGTCTTCGGCCAGCGGCATTTCGTCGAGTTGGTAGTGCCGGAAGTATTTTTCAGGAGCCACGTAGGGAGTGTGGGGACGATAGAAACCGACCGCGAGAAAAAAGGGACGGTCATTTCTCTTAGAGCATCGTTCGAGAACCCAGTCGGCTTCCTCGGCGAGCAAGGCGTCGGTGTGTTGTCCGTCGGGGCGGGGAGACGCGTACCAGGACAATGTTCCGCCAAAGCTGCCTTTTTTGAGCGAGAAGATGTCGGGTTCTTCGACGGAACGGTCGCAGCCCATCGGGTTGATTTCCATCTCCCATGACGCGGGGTCGTCGTGTCCGTTGGTGCCGACGCTGCGCGGGACGTTGTAGTGATAGAGTTTCCCGATTCTCGCGGAGAAGTAACCGCCCAGGCGGAAGGCGTGTGGGAGTGATTGGTGGGAGGGGATGGTTTCGCGAAAGATCTGCGAGTTCGCCAGGATTCCGGTTGAGTCGGGGTACAACCCACAGAGCATCGAGTTGCGTGAGGGCCCGCACAGCGGGAATTGACAGTACGCGTTCTCAAAGCGAACCCCTCGTGCGGCCAGGCGGTCCAGGTTCGGCGTCAAAACGTCCGGGTCACCGTAGCAGCCGATTCGGCAATTGAGGTCGTCCGAGATCATGAACAACACGTTTGGCCGAGCCGCCCGGTTGGCGTCGGGATGGACCGATTCCGAGGCATCGACTGCCGAGCCAACCGCGGTGGCAACGACGGTGATGATCACTGCCGTGAAAACCAAACGGTGTCTATCCACCGCTCGGCCGAGTGGTTTTCGCGGGCGGGTTCTTCCTGGACGGGTTCTTCCTGGACGGGCATTTCCTGCCCCGGCATTTCCTGGCCCGGCATTTCGCGGGCGGGCATTTCGCGACCCGACATCCACATCCGGTCGGATCGGCTCGGCATCGGGCTGGACGGCGAAAGCGTGGGGAAAAAGACGCATGTTGTTTCCGTTGCAGGTGACTGGTTGCAGGTGGCAAAATGTGAAATCGTAATTTTGCTATCTTAGAGGCTGGTCGGCCGCGTGTTTGTGGCGATCGCTCGCCGGCGTTCATCTTTCTTGAGTATCATCGTGGTCATGAACATCATCGATTTGTCTGACCGGTTTGAACGTGTGGGGCGTCCAGCGATTGCGTTCGCGGCGCTGGCGTTTGGGTGTGTGTTGGTGGCCGGCGGGGTTGCTCGTGAGGTTGCATTTGCGGCCGACCAGGTGGATTCGCCCAACCGGTCCGCAGAGAACTCCGCAGAGGCTGTATCGGGATCTCGATCGGGAACTGAAACGCTCGAGCCGCTCGGTGGAGGAGACTTCTCACTGCGCCGCCGCTCGACGTTGGAGTTGTGGCTCGATCGCGACCGGTACCGGGATGCCGTTTTGGCGGCCGCTCGCAGCGAGGAGTTGGAAACCGCTGAACGGGCTCGTTGGGTGCTCGGGCGGTGGCAACGCGGGATCCTTGCCGACACGCCGCCGGGACTCGCCAAGCAGCTCGCCGGTTTGCAGCCGGTCGAGGCGATCGAATTGCTGCTCGAGGAAGGACGTTTCGACGCCGCGACGATCGCGATGAAAGAGGCCACCGGAACACTCGAATTTGAGTCCGTTGCCGCGCGGGTCTCCATGACGCTCGATCAACGGTTTCCGGTCTACGCCCGAGTGGCCGTGCAGACGCAGCAGACGGGGCAACTGCTCGACTTTCTCGACGTCGCCTGCAGCACCAAAGAGATGGCGGTCTGCCGCCGCGACTGGGCGAGGTTGTTTGCCGACGACGCAAACGGGGCCGAGGGGCGACGCCTCCAAACGCCGGCGATGGAAGCCTGGACGCCGGAATTGGCCGCCCAGGCGGATTGTCTTTTGCATCTTCTCGATGGCGAAGTTGATGAGGCGATGAAGGTCGCGCGAAAGGCCGATCGCGAATTGCAGCAACGCGAGTTGGTGGCCTCGAATCGTGTGGGTGACCCCGTGGCCGGTTTGCTGTCGCGCAAACAGCAGCCACTCGTCCGCGTCGTTCGCATGGTGACATCGCAGTGGGAGGCGATTGCTGGGGCGGCCCGGTCGTCGGCGCAGGCGTTCGAGAACGCGGCCGAGCGTCTGCGTCAGAACCAACCGAAAGACGATCGCAAGGAAACGCCCCAAATGACGCTGTATCGCGAAGAAGCGATTCGTCATTGGTCCGACGCGCTGATCGCCGCGGATCGTTGTCACGATGAGCAAACTCGCGCCGCTGCGGTGGAAGGTTTGGTTTCATTCGGTGGCGATCCCGCGACGCCGATTGACGCAGACGTCAAAAATCTCGTTTGGCGTTCGTTGTTGATTCACGGCGAAGTCGACGCCGCGTTGACCGTTCTCGGCGAGATGGACAAGGCGAACGCCGCGATCGTGGCGATGGATGCGTCACGCGCGGCCGACGCGTTGGCGCTGTTGGGGTTCCCTGCCGACCAGATCGACACGCAGCTCGAAACGTGGATTGACACCGCCATCGACGCCCAACGTGATCTCTATGAAGCATCGATTTCCGACGATTCGGCACGGCTCGCCGAAGCGGCACGGGTGAGCGAAACCGGTTTGGCACCGGAGATCGATACCATGTTCACGCTGATTCGACTGTTCGATGAAGTCAGCCACGACGAGGCCGCCTGGCGGATCGCTGATCGGTTGTCACTGAAAAATCTCCATGCCAAACGGGTTAACCGATCGAGCGAGTATCTGGTGCGCGATTATGTGTTGTTGGCCCTTTTGTGGACGACGCATTCTGATTGGATGATTGACCTGGGGATGCGGCCTTGGGAAACCGAAGCGTCGGTGGTCAGTCAAAGTTTGATCAGCCGGATCGCGGTGTCGGACGAGTTTCAATTACTCGAGATCCTATCGCATTATGTTCGCTTGCGATCGCCTGATGTTACCGCGAAGTCCGCCTTTCGGATCGCGTGTGAGATCGCCCGTGCGGAGGAACAGGATCGACGCGAACACTCGCAACTCATCTCGGGTCTTTTCCAGGCGTTGCAAGACGGATCGCTGCGTCGAAAGGTGAACGCGGATCCCAATCTCGAAGATTTCTTTGTGGGCGCGCCGGAGGTTTGGAGCGATTTGTTCCTCGCTCACGGTCGGGCCGATCTCGCCGAACCGTTTCTCGAAAAACAGGCCGCGACCGGTGATTTGGAAGCGACCTACACGCTCGCCAAGGAGTATCGGCTCGGCGGAACGATCGCTTCGGACATCGAAACCTTCGAACGGATTTGGGACGCGGTCGCATCGGCGCAAACCGACGGTAACCTGCGATACCGTGACGACGTGATGACGGGGGTTCGCGCCGTCGGAGAACAGTTTCGGTTGGCTCGCGATCGCGGAGACACCGACACGGCGGATGCGATCTTGAAACAAATCCAGGCGATGGCGTGTACCCCGTCGACCGACATGCGGCAGCAGATCGCGGATGTGTTGGCCGAGTGTGGCCAATGGGAAGCGGCCGATGAGGTGTACCGTTCGCTGCTGATGATGACGGCGATTACGTCTGACGAAACGCAGTCGTTGATTGATATCGCACGCAACTATCAGAAGTTCGCCGCAAAGGCGACCGCGGCCGACGTGTCTCAAACAGCGTCGGCGATGCAGTCGAAACAGATCGAACCGTTGACCGCCGTAGGGCTCGAGCTGCGACAGCGGGCGGTGAAATGGTTCGACATTGCTTTTGCGGGAACGTTGTCCGGGGTCGAGTTTCGACCGCAGCTGTATTTGGTTTACCCGAGGCTAATCGGCAGAGAACAACTCGAACTCGCGATCATTGAAATGGCCCGTTCACCGAGCGACGATCGCCAGCGGTACGCCCGGAAACTGCTCGAGCGACTGCATCAACTCGATCGAATGGACATCACAACGGCTGAAGCCATCCTGCCCAAATTGCAGCAAATCGGCATGCGGGACGAAGCCGAGCGTTCGGTCGGACGGATGCTCGCCGCCGCCGACGATCATCTGCGGTCGTTCCCGGCCGACGCCGTGACGGCCAACAACGTGGCGTGGGGGGCGGCGATGAATAGCATCGAATTGCCCAAATCGCTCGAATTGGCTCGCCACGCGGTCCGATTCGAACCCGATAGTTCGATCTACCGAGACACGCTCGCCGAAATTTTGGCCCGGATGGACAAGCCCAGTGAAGCACTTTTGATCGAGCGAGGCTGCCTGATCGACGATCCCGGGCAGTGGCATCTGTACGAGCAGGTCGAGCGGTTCAAAAAGAATTCGGCAAAACAGCGTTGACAGACGGTAGCTGGAGTTGATACCCACCAACACGAGTAACCAAGACAAAGGTTTTCGTTGTTGAGTCGTTGATTTGCGGGAATTGCTTCTCAATCAGCCTGGCTGACGGAAATGTTTATCCTGCCGCGAAGATTACTGGGTCAATCGTCCCGGCAGTTCAGTTTCCCAACGAAAACGCGAATGCATCGGGGTGTTCGATTTTTCGACGCCCCGATGCACCGATACAAAATGGCCACCGTCTGACCCGGCGGTGGTTCTGATAAAACCTCCTTTGACGTCCGGCTGCGAGTGACGCTAGTTTTGTTGTCATGAACGCGCCCCCTGATGATGCCAAAGAGAACACCGGCGAACCGGCTGATCATGACGAGACCACCGACGCGGTGATCCCGGATGCGGATGCCAACGCGGACGCGGACGCTGGCGAAACCGCCGCTGCGGGCGACGTCACCGAGGAAGTCGTCGGTGATTCCGCCCAAGAGCAAACGCCTGGCGGTCGATGGGCGGTGCTCCGTCGTCTGAAGAAACCGCTGATCGGGACGGCGGGTTTATTGCTCGTTGTTGTCTTGGCGGTGTTTGTCTGGAAAGGCCTGCAGGACGAAGAACCGGTTGTCGAACAAGCCACGCCGAGCGTCGAGGCATCAGACCGAGAACAGTTCGTCGCGCAGGTCGAGTTGATCCTCCAAGGCGAATCCAACCGACTCTATTTTTCTGATGTCGAGATCAACGACGAGCTGTTGGACGAACTGCCGCTCGATACGCTCATCCAAGAGTCCATTGATGCGGCAGAACAGCAAAGAATTTTGGCGGAGGAATCCGCCCAGATGGCCGATTCGTCCGCCGATGACGAGACAAACGCAAACACCGCCACCCGGCGCGACACAGCGGAACACGCCGAGGACGATGGATTCGACCGGCACACCGCCGGTTCGCGCGAAACCGCACAGCCGACAAAGAAGTTCGCACGCCTCGATACCGTGCTGATTGACCAGGGTGTCGTCACCGATAAAGGGCTCGACATTATCGCTCAATTGCCCGACCTGGAGCATTTGAGGCTGCGGTTGTCGCCGGTGACCGACGAAGGGATCGTGAGTTTGACGGCCAGCAAAAAGTTGTGGCTGCTGAACCTGCCGCACTCCAGAATTACCACCGAGGGCGTTCGAAAACTGCAAAAATTGCCAAAATTAAAACAACTCCGGCTCGGTTCGCCTCGTTTGAGCAACGAGTGTTGTCGAGCAATCGCCGAACTCAAAACGTTGCGTGGACTGCACTTAATCGGGGTGCCCGTGACTGACGACGGTTTGAAAACACTGACCACTCTGCCGAGGCTCGAATCGCTGTATCTCGATGATTCCGCCGTTACCGAGACGGGATGGTCGTGGTTGTTCCGCAATCACCCCCAACTGCACGTTCACGTCAACCAGGAGCATCACGACCGCGATCCGCACGCACATGTGCACTAAATCCGCGTTAAAGGCGTGCGTTAGTGCTTACGAGCCGGGCACTTCAGCGGCGCGATCGGAACGTGGCGTCGATTTGGGGGCGCCGGATGTTTTGCCCAGTTGACGCAATGGGCTTAGGCCGTAAACTCTCCCCAAATTGCCTCGTCGTCCGACGAGAGACACACCCCCATTTTGGAGAGAGTTAAAATGATTCGTACGATCTTGGCTGTTGCATTGCTCGCCGTTGTCAGCTCCGTTGCTGCTCCTCAAGCCGACGCTGGTCTGTTTGGTTGCTTCAAGAAGAAGTCTGACTGCTGCGAACCAGTTTGCTGCCCAGAGCCAGCACCGGTTTGCTGCCCAGAGCCAGCTCCTGTCTGCCCTGAGCCAGCACCTGTCTGCTGCCCAGAACCTGCCCCAGCACCAGTTTGCTGCCCAGAGCCTGCCCCAGCTCCTGTTTGCTGCCCAGAGCCAGCTCCAGCACCTGTTTGCTGCCCAGCACCAGAACCAGTTTGCTGTGATCCTTGCGATCCTTGCTGCGAACCACCACGCAAGGGCTTCTTCGCTCGTTTGAAAGAGCGTTGCGCCGCTCGCAAAGCAGCAAAGTGCTGCGTTCCTTGCGATCCTTGCTGCTACTAAGCCGCAACGGTATCCATGCCGAAACGATCAGAGCGGACGACATTGATTGCAGATGTCGTTCGCTTTTTTTATGCGCCGGTAGAATTCCCAAATTCCCCGTAGCCGGAGTCGCCAGACTTCGGAAACACTCTCCATCCCAAGCAAAGCGACGTTGTGGCGAACCGTCTGAACTCTGGCGAGTCCAGCTACGAGGCAAAAAACGTAGCCGGAGTCGCCAGACTTCGGAAGCACTCTCCATGCCGAGCAACGCGACGTTGTGGTGAACCGTCTGAACTCTGGCGTGTCCAGCTACGAGGCGGAAACGAACACCGGCGCTCTCGTCGCCGTCAAGGCGTTGTCGTCGAGACGCATCGCGATTCTAATTCCGGGCGATGTTTCCCGGTTTCCGCGACATGTTTTCCCGTTTCCTCGACATAGCTCTTTCAACCACCTATGGTCCGCTACAACCCCAACGAGATCGAACCCCGCTGGCAATCCTATTGGGACGAACACAATACGTTTGCGACGCCGTCCAAGGCGGACGTCCAGAGCGATGCCGCCAAGCGATACGTTCTCGATATGTTTCCGTATCCCAGCGGAGACGGTTTGCATGTCGGTCACCCCGAGGGCTATACCGCGACGGACATCATCTCGCGGTTCGCGCGGGCACGAGGTGAAAACGTTCTGCACCCGATGGGATTCGACGCGTTCGGTTTGCCTGCCGAAGAGCATGCGATTCGCACCGGTGAGCACCCGCGAGTGCAAACGCAGCGAAACATCGACAACTTCACCCGCCAACTCAAAATGCTCGGTTTCAGCTACGACTGGGACCGCGTCCTAGCAACGACTGACGAAGATTATTTCCGTTGGACACAGTGGATCTTCCTCGTTCTGTATGACACTTGGTTCGATACCGAGATGCAGAAGGGGCGCCCGATCGCGGAGTTGCCGATCCCTGATGAGGTGACCGCCGAAGGCGTCGAAGCGATCGAACTGTACCGTGATTCACGACGGTTGGCCTACCAAGACGATGCACTCGTGAACTGGTGTGCGAAACTAGGTACCGTGCTCGCCAACGAAGAGGTCGTCGACGGCAAGAGCGAGGTCGGCGGGCACCCCGTCAAACGGATCCCGCTTCGCCAGTGGATGTTGCGAATCACCGACTACGCCGAACGCCTGCTCGAGGGACTCGATGAACTCGATTGGCCGGCGGGGATCAAAAAATTGCAGTTCGATTGGATCGGACGCAGTACCGGTGCCGAGGTCGACTTCTATTTGCAATCCGGCGGTGCATCAGGCGAAGACGAAACCGGTCCCTATGTCGCGTGGAAACGCTCGCGGGCAACCAATGGTTTCCCCGGAGAACCTGGGCGCGACAGTTTGCGTGTTTACACGACTCGGCCCGATACGCTCTTTGGTGCGACCTACATGGTCGTCTCGCCCGAACACCCGTTGATCGATCGATTGGTGACTCCCGAACAGAAGTCCGAGGTCGACGAGTACTGCGAGAAGGCGTCCTTTAAGAGTGATCGCGAACGTACCGATGGTGATCGTGTCAAAACGGGTGTCTTCACCGGCTCGCACGCCATCAATCCGGCCGATGGCCGTGCCATCCCGGTTTGGGTGGCTGACTATGTGCTCGCCGGCTATGGAACAGGTGCGATCATGGCGGTGCCCGCTCACGACGTGCGTGACTTTGAGTTTGCAGTGGCGTTTGATTTACCGGTGATCCCCGTTGTGAATCCGCCCGCTGATCACGAACAATGCGAGGAGATCCTCGCCGGCAAAGCCTGCTTCGCCGCCGAAGGCGAGGCTATCAACAGCGGCGAGTTTGATGGGAAGTCGACCGCCGAGGTGAAAAAAGCATTGACGGCCCGGTTGGCAGAAGAGGGCCTCGCCCGGGAAGCGGTCAATTTCAAACTTCGAGATTGGTTGTTCAGTCGTCAACGATTCTGGGGCGAACCCTTCCCGATCCTTCATGAGATCGATGCCGATGGAAACCCGACCGGGATGAAACGTGCGGTGCCTGAGGATCAATTGCCGGTCACTCTTCCGGAACTCGAAGACTTCAAACCGCACGGACGTCCCGAGCCGCCGTTGGCGAAAGCCGATGATGATTGGTTGATTGTCGAGCTCGACGGCAAACGCTATCGCCGCGAAACCAACACGATGCCGCAGTGGGCAGGTTCCTGTTGGTACTACCTGCGATACATCGATCCCAAGAACGACAAACAGCTTATCGATCCGGAACTCGAGAAAGCATGGATGCCGGTCGATCTTTATGTCGGTGGTGCCGAGCACGCCGTGTTGCACCTGCTGTATTCGCGATTTTGGCACAAGGTGCTCTATGACCGTGGATATGTGACATGCCCCGAACCGTTTCGCAAACTAGTCAACCAGGGGATGATCCTCGGCGAAGTTGAATTCTCAGGCTATGTCGATGACGACGGAAAACCGGTCTCGGTGAAGAACGTTCGTCGCGACGCCGAGGGCAACCGGGTGACCAAAGACGGCCGCGTGGTCGAGTCGGTGAAGATCGCCGAAGACGACGTCGAGAAGAAAGGCGAAGGGTTCGTTCTTAAATCCGACCCGTCGATCAAAATCGACAGCCGTGCGTTCAAGATGAGTAAAACACGTGGCAACGTGGTCAACCCGGACGGCGTCGTTCGTGACTACGGTGCCGACTCGCTGCGGTTGTATGAAATGTTCATGGGGCCGCTCGAGGCAACCAAGCCATGGGTGATGACCGGTGTGGGCGGCGTGCGTGGGTTCCTCGATCGCGTCTGGCGATTGATGGTGGACGACAAAGCCGATGAGTTGCAGTTGTCTGACGCGATTGTCGACAAACATTGCGACGAAGAACAACTGCGCGTCTTGCATCAAACGATACGCAAGGTGACCGAAGACACCGAGGCGATGAGTTTCAATACTGCGATCGCGAAGATGATGGAATTCTCCAATCATTTCACCCGCAGCGACAAACGTCCGCGTGAGGCGATGGAGACGTTCCTCGTTCTGTTGCATCCCTACGCGCCGCATATCGCCGAGGAGTTGTGGCGTTTGCTCGGTCACAAAGAATCCATTTCGAAAGAACCGTGGCCGCAGTGGGACGAGGACGCGTTGAAGGAATCGAGTATCGAGATTCCGGTGCAGATCAATGGTAAGCTGAAAGCGAAGATCAACGTGCCGCCCGATGCGAGTAAAGATCAGATGATCGAAGCCGCCAAGGGTGACGAGCAGGTCCAAGCCGCGATCGGTGAAAAGAACGTCGTCAAGGAGATCGCTGTGCCCGGACGCATGGTGAACTTGGTCGTGAAGTAAAACGCGTTTACGGGGTTTCCGACCGTGCGGTTTTCCGACCGTATGGGCGTGTGCGGGATGATTTCCCTGATACGTGTTTTCGCCGTGCGTCTTTGCATGACGGTGGTCGATCAATGGGATACGTTAGGGGCGGCGGTCAACATGCCGCCCTGAATCGTTTTCATGTGATCACTGTCCACCGTCGAGCATCGTTCTCTTGGAATACGGGTACACGAGTCTTCTGCCGCCGCTGCTGGCGATCGTTTTGGCGTTGCTCACGCGGCATGTGTTGTTGCCGTTGGCGGCCGGGATTTTACTGGGGGCCGGGTTGCTCGCGTGGGGCACGCCCGAATCGGGTTTGGTTCTGACGACGTGCGCGATCTTTGTCCGCAGTATTTGGGATTCGGTTTGGGACGGTGATCATCTGCGCGTGTTGGTGTTCACACTGCTGCTCGGGATGATGGTCGGTGTGATCGAAGTTTCCGGCGCGATGAAACGCACGATTGCTCGGTTTGCGAGTCGGGTTCGCGACCGCCGTGGGGCGCAGGGGATGATCGCCGCGACTGGATTAGCAGTGTTCTTCGACGACTATGCGAACACGTTGCTCGTCGGCGGAACGATGCGTTCGACGTCGGACCGGTTCGGTCTTTCGCGAGCCAAACTCGCGTATCTGGTCGACAGCACCGCGGCACCGGTGGCCGGTTTGGCGTTGGTGAGTACCTGGGTCGCCACGGAGCTGAGCTATCTGCAGGCGGGCATCGATGCATCCGTTTATTCGGCGAACAATAACGAGGCTCCGATCGCCGTATTCGATTTCTTCTTGCAGAGCATTCCGTATCGGTTCTATCCGTGGTTTGCACTCTTTCTCGTGTTCGTGATCGCGCGTACCGGTCGCGATTTTGGGCCGATGCACGCAGCCGAACAGGCGGCATTGAAGGATGCCGCAAAAGAACAACATGGTCATCTTGAAGATGCAGTCCGGACTCCCGACCCGAAAACGCGATGGTCGGACATGGGCGCGGCGTTCTCGCCCGTGTTGGTTTGTTTGGCAGCGGTATTGGCGACGTTGATCTACACCGGAATGGCCAGTCTGGTCGAAGCCGACGCGTCGGCTGAGGCGGTGCAGGAGGCAAGTGGTGCGACAGATGGTGCGGTCGGTTGGCTCCGCCGTGCCGGGGACGTGATCGGTTCGGGCGATTCGTATTTGGCGTTGATGGTCGGTGGCGGTGCGGGATTGGCGACCGCGTTGTTGTTCGCATTTGTCGGCGCCGGAGTTTCAAAAGCCCAGGTCTTTCGCGGGGTCGGCAGCGGTGCGGCTCAGATGATGCCGGCGATGTATGTACTGTGGTTGGCGTGGGCGTTGTCCGCCATGACCGGGAAGGAGGCGTTGGACACGGGAGGTTTCCTCGCGAGCGTTCTGACCGATGCGATCGACATCCGGATCCTTCCGACGTGTGTGTTTCTGCTCGCCGGAGTGATCGCGTTCTCGACGGGCACGAGTTGGGGAACGATGGCGATCGTGACACCGATCGCGGTCAGTCTCGTGCTGGATATGCAGGCGAATTCGGCGTTGGCGAATGGTGCGGTGAACTCACCACTCGCGTTGGCGACATTTAGCGGCGTGTTGGCCGGTGCGATCTTTGGAGACCACTGCTCGCCGATCTCCGACACCACGGTCTTGTCGAGCCGGGCGTGCGACTGCGATCACGTGGTGCATGTGCGAACGCAGATGCCTTACGCGTTGCTCGCCGGCGGAGTCTGCGTCGTGACGGGGACCTTGCCGGTTGCTTTCGGTGTACCCGTTTGGCTGTGTTGGGCCGCAGGTGCAGGATGCCTCGTCGCAGCCGTTCGGTGGCTCGGCAGGCAACCTTCTGTTTGACCCTATTTGGCTTGCTCTTTCAGTTCAGCGAAACGTGTTCGCATTTCCAAGAGCTTTTCCTGGAACTCGGGATTGTCCACCAGGTCATTCTCTTCGTGCGGGTCGTTGGCGATGTGAAACAACTGTTCGCGATCAAATTCGGGCCAATAGAAATACTTCCAGTCCTTTCGGACGAGCGCTTCGGAGTACGGGATGAAGTTTTTATTGCCAATGGTCGGATGTTCATAAAAGAACTCGGTCCGCCAAGGTTTCGTATCGGATGACGATGCATCGCGGAGGTACAGTTCGCTGATGTCACGTCCTTGCATTCGCTCAGGCGCGTCGATGCCGACTGCCGAGAGAATCGTTGGCGCGAGATCGATGCTGAGCGTGAATTCGTCGTTAGTTTGTCCCTGTCGGTCGTCGGGAAGTCGTGGGTCGTTGATGATCAGGGGGACACGGATGCTTTCTTGGTGCGGGTACCATTTGTCCGCCAGACCATGTTCGGCGTGGTAGTATCCGTTGTCGGTGGTGAAGATGACCAGTGTCCGATCGCGAACACCGTCTTCTTCGAGTTGCCGCAGGATCCGCCCGCAGGTGCTGTCGACTTCGGTCGCCAATCGGTAGTAGTTTTTCATCATCCGTTGAAACTTCTCCGGTGTGTCGAACCGCCAGTGCCATCGGTTGCGGCCTTCGTTCTTTTCGTTGCCGACGAATTCAGGCAGACGCTCGAACGATTCTTGCGTAGCGTTGACCGGGACCGGAATTTCGACGTCTTGATACAACGACATGCTTTCGGGTTGCGGGAGAAATTGATCGGGGTGGCCGTCTTGGGCGTGCGTGGCGAAGAACGCGACCGTCAGGCAAAACGGTTTGTCTTTGGGGCGTGTTTCGAGAAACTCGAGGGCGTCCTTTTCGTTCTTCTGAGTAACGTGAATTTGGGAACCATCGGGTTGTTTGAGCCAATGTCGACCGTGATAGGCGCGGCCAAAATCGAAGTTGTCGGCGGGGAATTTACCGTTGTGCCATTTCCCGACGTGACCGACGTGGTAGCCGTTTTGACGGAGCAGACCGGGATAGGTTTCCGACCACGGCGTCTGAAACGCTTTGAAGCCGAAACAGCCATGTCGCGACATATATTGGCCCGTGAACAGGCACCCGCGACTGACACCGCAAATCGCCGTCGTGACGCAGTTATGGGTGAACCGGATGGACTCTCCGGCGAGCTGATCGAGATTCGGTGTTTGCACGATCGGGTTGCCCGCCACTCCCAACGTGTCAAAACGCCAATCGTCCGCATAGAGAACGAGAACATTGAGTGGTGTTTCGGAAGACTCCGACGCGTCGGAGGCCAGTTCAGCCGGCCTGTCGGCGGCGGACAGGTTCGCGTCTCGCGGAAGCACGACTTGGGTGCTGACGCAGAAAACCACGACGGTCCACAGGAACAAACGATGCAGAATACGCGAGGCAGCGGATACCGATTGGGTCATGGCGTCGGAAGGAAGATCGAGGGCAGGAGGTGGGAGGCTCCAGCATAGTCGATAGAGTTTTCGGCGGGGTCGGTTACGATGTTTTCGAGCTTTAAGGCGCGTTCTTGGCAAACGTTCCCTTCCAAGGATGTGATCGGATCCGATCGCTCGTTTCGGCATGAGTGGAGGGCGGGAGTGCAATCCTCTCCCGATCGTCTTTCACCGAGTACGGTATGTTTACCGCTGCCTCTCCCTCGCCCCCGCTCTCTGGTGATAGGCAACGAAGGCATCCGGAAATAGAACCGGTGATTCAAACCAACGCAGCATGAAAGAAGGACAATCGTGAACAGAATCCAAATGGACCATTCGAGCGTGCGGGGACAACGCGTACCGGGTCAGGAAGCGACGCAGCAGGTCATGGGTGTGGGATGCCGTCGCGTTGTTGCACCGTTGCGGTTATGGCTCTTGGTCTTGCTGGTTTTTTTGATGGTGGAGCAGACGCAGGGGGAACGTCCTAACGTCCTGTTGATTTTGGTCGATGACATGGGATGGAAGGATATGGGGTGCGCCGGTAGTACCTATTATGAAACGCCGCACCTCGACCGCATGGCGGCCGACGGCGTCCGCTTTGTGAACGGCTATTCCGCGTCAGTGGTGTGTACACCGTCGCGAGGCGCTCTCTTCTCCGGCAAGTATCCCGCACGTACGAAATTGACGAACGTGTTTCATGGACCGTCCGGGCCGGACGACCGTTTGTATGACACGAGCAAGTATTCCGGGACAAACCATCGGGCGCTCGAAGCGCGGAACCGTCATGCATTGCCCATCCCGGAGGTGATCTTTGCGGAGGCCTTCGTCGACGGGGGATACCGGACGGGCTTCTTTGGAAAGTGGCATATCGGTGAATGTCCAAACTACTATCCGGACGACCGCGGCTTTCAGGTGGCGAAGGGTTATCGCGTCCAAGCGGCGGGGACGGGAAAGTCGGGCCACTGGATGAAAACCTTCAAGGACTATGGTGCCAACATGGAAGGCGTCGATCCCGAGGCCTATTTGGCCGACGTGCTCACCGACCAATGCATCGACTTCATAACCGAAAACAAAGATCGACCTTTCTTGGCGGTGCTCTCTCACTATTTGGCCCACGCCCCTATCGATCCCAAACCTGAGAAGGTAGGCCACTATCAAAACAAACCCGCGACCGATCAGAACAACCCCCGATACGCGGCGGTGATCGAATCGATCGATGAGAGCGTTGGGCGTTTGTCTGCGGTGCTGCAGGAGTTGGGGTTGGAGGAAAAGACGCTGGTTTTGTTTACGTCAGACAACGGCGGTTGGACGCCGCACGCTACATCGAACTATCCGCTCATGGGCGGTAAAAGCTTTCCGTTCGAAGCGGGCACACGGGTGCCGTTCATCGTGAAGTGGTCTGGAAGAATCAAACCGAGGATTTCGCAAGAGCGTGTCATCTCGATGGATCTCTATCCCACGATGTTGGCTGCGGCCGGATTGCCTCAACGTCCACAGCAGCACGTTGACGGGGTCAACCTGATACCGCATCTCACGAAGGGGAGGGAATTGAAACGCCGTCCTCTCGTTCTTCACTTTCCCCATTACACACACGCCACCGGACCGTACTCGGCGATCATTCTCGACGGATGGAAACTGATACGGTTTTACAACGACGAAACCGGGGGATGCTTGCTTTATAACTTGAAGGATGATCCCTACGAGCAGAAGGATCTTGCGGCGACTACTCCCGAAAGGCTGGCTGCTCTCAACCATCGATTGGATCTCGCATTGAAGGGAATGTCGGCCGAAATGCCGCGACGCAATCCCGCGAGGAAAAAGACGAGTCCTGGAATGAACCTGTCTTCTGTGAAAGAGCTTGCCGAGAAAGAACGCGCCGTTTTCGAAACGCGGTTGAGCAAATAGGGAAGACCCATTGGTGCATTACCAGCCACGATTCGCTATGAATCGCCCTTCGGCTTCACGCCAATGGTACTCTCGTCTGCCGGATGCGCGTCGCAAAGCCTCCTCCATTCGGCCCACAAACGAATCGCATCAGTCGAGCGGTGTTAG
>JBICHZ010000054.1:0-19120 GCA_043101355.1 Rhodopirellula sp. JB044 | reverse complement strand
ATCGGTTGTACGTTGCGATGGTAGGCGTAACACGCGTATCGACAAGAACGCACTTTTAAGGTGCTTAGTTACAATTTTGATACCACTGCGGTCGATCGGCTTCCTCTAGGAACGTGAGAAAAGCGGATTGGAACGGCTTCTGTCGCTCGAGAAGTTTAGATGAATAGTTCGTGAACAAGATTGCCGTTTTGATCGACACACGCTCTCGCATTCGAATGAGGCAGAGGGAGAGGCGATGGATACGTCGCATGACAAAGGTCCGGTGATCAAGACACGCGTTTGCTCTTCCGCCGAGGTGTTTGCGTCGGGAAATTGCGGGTTTTCGCGTTGGTGGAATCTGCTGGGTGAAACCATGTTGTCGTCGAAATGTTGTGCCTCGAGTTTTCGCGAACCGTTCGGTGTAGCGGTGAACGAGTCCTGCATGAACGCCCTGCTTGCAGGTCGCCGACATGCCCGAAGGTAAGCCTAACACGTTCGATTGGGAGCGTTTGATGAAGACGAGGTTTCGTAAACTCCCGGTCAGTGGGAGATTCGGCTACGCTTGCCCGCATTGTCGAAATCAGACGACCTGACGTTGCACCGGAGGGTCTTCCGACGAAACCGTTTTCAATGACAAACGTCCGCGACTCATCCACGGCGAACGAAGTTCATGGCGAGAATACTATTGACCGGGGCAACCGGTGGAATCGGTAAGCATGTCGCATCCGACTTGGCAAACAAACATGTTGTGCATCCGCTATCGCGGACAACGTCAGTTGATGGAGTGTTCGCGTCCTGTGACCTCGTTAACGAAGTTCCTCAACTCGCCGAGCAACGCGAAGGTGAGGATGCACCAAAAATCGATTGGATTGTTCATCTCGCGACGACGTACAAGGTTGCCGATGACTTGGCGATGCTCGACAACTTGATTGCGTTCGCGAAAGAACATCGCGTCGACCACTTTCTGTACGTCAGTTCGTGGGTGGTGCATTTCCCACATCGCCCGATCTCGGCGTCCTACATTGAAATGAAGCGACGGTGCGAAGAACGATTGCTCGCATCGGAGCTGCACCAGGTGCAGATTGTTCGCCCGAGTGTCGTCGTCGGTGACAATCTATCGTGGACGAAGACCCTGAAGAGATTGGCTCCATGGAGCCCGCTGATCCCACACGGTTTTTCACGTTCGTTCGTGACGGTCGATGAAGTGAGTGAGGTCATCGGGGACGTCATCGCAGGAAAGCAGCCGTCACCAGTGATAACCGTCTTGGGACGACGACAGCCGCTCGCCGAAAAGGCAGCGGAGCATCAAGAGGAATTCGGAGCGTGGCCCTGTTGGTTGGCAATCGTCGTCGGAGTTGCGGCACTGTTCGTCATCACGGGCAAGGCCGTCAGCCCGGACAGGTATTGGCCAACGGTTGTTTTAGTGTTCTTGGTCGGCGGCGCGTTCTGGATGTTGCTGCCGAAGCTGTTGGGGTGTCTTTCGGATTACTTTGCCGGGTTCGTGGAACGACGATTCGAGCCGTCGAGCGAGCGAGACGTGGTCGCCCTTTGCAATCGAGTTAATGATAATATTCGTGTCCGCGGGTATGACAACGCTCGGCTGTACTTTCAGCGGCCTACGAGTCCAAGGCATACGACGGTTTGTTTGAAACGGTTTTGTAAAACGCTCGAAATCGATGTGGAGAAACAGGTCGCTCACGTGCAGGCGGGGGCCAATTTCGGTCACCTGCTCCCGCAACTCGAGTCACGTGGATTGTGGTTGGAAAACTATCCGAATTACCATTTCATTTCGGTGGGGGCCTGCATCGCGACCGCTGTTCACGGTTCCAATCTGGACAAGCCGTTTCTTGCGGATTTGGTGAATTCCATTCGTTTCTATGACCGTGATCAAGGCGGTATTGTGACGCTTCAGCGAGACGATCCAGGATTTGGCGAGTTGATCTTCAATCGCGTTTGTCCTCAAAATCACATTGTGTTATCGGCAGAGTTGCAGTTGTGCCCACGACAGTACTATGAGCTAACGACCGTCTCGCAGCCTATCGAGAAACTGCGGTTTGAAAATATCGCGGACCGCTCAACGAATACACAACACTACGAAGTACGCATCAACTCTCCCCACTCTCGAAACGCGTACCTACAGTCGTACCGGCAATTTTCGTCAGGTGAATCGTGCGATTCGGCCGTGCCAATGCTTCGCATCAAAGCAGATTCGATTGGGCGGAAATGGAACATGCTGCAGAAGAATGCCGCGATGTCGTTTCTTACATCGTCGATATCCGGTGCGTTTATCAACTACGAGTGGTTCTTCACACCGGAGGAGTTTCAACGCTTCTGGCACGAAATTTCAGGAGACAGAAAACGCTATCGCCTCTACAAGCTCTTGGTTAGATACAACCGCGAGCAGTCGCATCTGAACACTCCCTACCATGGAACGGTTTCGATCGACGTGACGATCCGAAACACCAAACGTATGTTGGGTATTTCTACCGAGCTGTTTGAAAAGTTTCGCCCCTTAGAGCATCTGGGAAAATACTCGATTGAACGCTACATGAAGAAGCACGCGTGATGCGAAAACTCCAGATGATCGATGGCATCGGGCCGTTCTTTCGACACTATGACAAGAAACGCATCAATTGGTCGAAGATTCCCTTTGCTGACATCGAAACCGATGATGGTCTCAAAGCGGAGGTGTTGAAATCGATTCCGGACGATTTTCTCACGTTCGTGCAGAGAACCAATGCACTCGGATACAACGCGATCACGCTCGACGATGTTGCCCACCTCGTTCCATGCGATCAATATCCCGAAAACCTGCAACGAAAGATCTCCGCCTACCGGGAATTATTTGGTCGCCTGATGCAGATCGCCGTCGAACACGGGATGCAGGTGTTCTTGACGATGGACGTGATGTTCTTTCACGAGTCGGTCCGTCCGTTGATCAAAGGAAACCGAGACCTCGCCAACGGATGGTTAGAAGGCAACCTCGATCAGTTATTTCGTGACTTTCCGTTGATTGCCGGCGTGATCATGCGGTTCGGCGAGTCCGATGGCGTGGACGTCAAAGGCGACTTTCGCAGTGAACTATGGTTGCGAAGGCCAATGGATGCGAAACAATTGTTGCATCAACTGATTCCCGTTTTCGAGGCTCACAAACGCAAGCTCATCTTTCGAACTTGGTCCGTTGGAGCCCATCCAATCGGAGACTTGAATTGGAATCCGACTCGATTCGACCAAACGTTCGGCGATATCGATAGCGAGGCATTGATCATCTCGTTGAAGTACGGAGAGTCTGACTTCTTTCGATACCTCCCCGTCAATCCGTTATTTTTTCAGTCCCGACATCAAAAGATTATCGAGTTTCAAGCTCGTCGTGAGTACGAAGGGTTCGGCGCGTATCCGTCGTTTATCGGTTGGGACTCTGCGAAGATTATGGACGATCTCAAACCGGCAGAGAACGTTGTCGGGATGAGTGTTTGGTGTCAGACGGGCGGATGGGGGAAACGCCGGCAGTTGACCTACCTTCGCAATTCATCGTTATGGGTTGAGCTGAATACGTTGGCATTGGCTAGGATTTGGCAGGGACGGGATGTTCATGACGTGATTGAGGAATTTCGCGATTGCTATTTGCCAGACGTTTCACCGGAAGCGTTTCTTGACTTTCTGACACGCAGCGAAGTGGTGATTAAGCGGTTGCTGTATGTCGCAGAGATGGCAGATCAGCAACTGTATTTTCGTCGTCTACGTTTGCCACCGCAGTTGTTCGTGTATTGGGATCGAATCATGATTGATCCGATCATCAAGAAAGTTCTGGCTGTTTTTGTCCGTGACCGTGCACGCGCTCTCAATGAGGGGCGTGAGGCATTAGAGGACCTCAGGGAGATGATTGACGTTGCTAAAGAAAACGGCATTCCCACCCGAGGGTTGTCGTTTCAGTTCGCAACGTTCGAGATCATTGCGATGGCAAGGGAGTACTACTTCGACGGCGATAATGAGGCACCTCAAAAGTTGTCGCAAATGAAGGAAGAGTACAAGCGACGGTTTCGCAGAAACTATTCGGTGATCATCAAGTTAGGTGAATCTCGAGTGCATCGCGTGCCGCTACGCTGGATATTGAAACTCATGTTACGGGATCGAAGCCGCTACCGAATGGTAGATCAAGTCATCACCATTCGCCTGCTTTGGTTGCTGCATCCGTTAGCGAGAAAGTTTCGTCATCGAATCGGACCCAAGTTTGCGAGCAAACAGGCCATGGGGATCGAGACGTTGTTGAAATGATTTGCACAAATGAATGCGATTGCATTGTGAAACCAATATGAAGTTCCTGATTTGTTGGCTGAACTTCTTATATGCGGGTAGTGTTCGACGCCGGTGCGAAATTAGCCTATTCCATGTGATCGGATATCCGTTGACAAGTTTTCCACGACGAGGCCAGTGTGAATGTTTTTGAATCAAACGATCGTTGTCATTATCGAATCCTAGGTTTCTCGGATACTTACGGTGCGAATGCAGGAAACGGGGTTGCTCGGTTCCTGCACGACATTCGCTCGATGGCCGATTCTCACCAATTGCCATTGGAATTGGTCGTCCCGGCGAAAGAGGATTCTGGGCCCGGTCTTATCCCCGTTCGAGCCCCCGCGTTTGCCGTACCGGGGTATCCCGAGTTGCAGATTTCGATGCCCCTTCGGCACCATCGCAAACAAATCGAACGGCACATCAAAACAACTCGACCTGACTGCATCCATATCTCCACTCCCGGACCGTTTGGCTGTTTCGGTATCGCGTTGGCGCAGCGTTATCGAATCCCGATGGTGGGGATTTTTCATACGGATTTCGCGAGTTATGCCCGCGAGATCGTGTCGGCGCAGTTGGTAAACGTGCGGAACAACCCGACCGGTTTTCTCAACGCCCGTGCCTCGCAGTTGCTGCCTTACGGTCTGCAGGCGTTGGCACACATGAGCGCGGTGAACCCAAACATTTTCCAAGATGTTACGAAGATTGGCGAGATTCTATCGCGTAACTTCGACGCGTTGTCGAACGACCCGCGAACCGATAACGGCGTTTCGGCAGTTGCCGAGAAACTAGCGACGAGTGTGTTGAAAAAGTTCTACTCGAACTTTGATCTCGTGATCGCGCGATCGACCGCCCAACAGCATGAACTCGCAGAACAACTGCAACTCAATCCTGCGAAGGTACAGTGTTTGCGTCCGGGAACCAACGTTGAGAAATTCCACCCGCGATACAAAGATCCAAAAATTTGGAAGTCGCTCGGCGTTCCGGATGATGCGTTTGTGGTTCTTTATGTGGGACGCATCACACCGGAAAAGAACATTCCCTTTCTGCAACGCACCTGGGAGGAGGTGCAGTCCCGACAATCGGGGCGACGAGTTTGTCTCGTCGTCGTCGGAAACGGAGATGACAATTCGATTGAACAACTCCGGAATTTGGATGGCGTTCATTGGCTCGGGCCAAAGCGAGGGGAAGAACTCTCGCGAATTTACGCGTCCTCCGATTTATTGGTGTTCCCATCCACGACAGAGACATTGGGACAGGTCGGGTTAGAGGCGTGTGCGTCAGGCGTTCCGGTAATCGTCTCTGACCAAGGCGGTCCGCAGATGTATGTCGACGACGGTCGAACGGGTTTCGTTTTGTCGACCGACAATCCGAGCCTTTGGAGCGAGAGAATTCGTGCTCTCGCCAATGCAGACGATACCTCGGCAGCGGAACTGGGAGCCAACGCACGTGAGCATGTTGCAGAACAATTCACTTTCGAGCATTCGCTGCGGAGTTATTGGGATCTCCATGGGCAGGCAATTACTGAAAAGCGGCAGAAGAAGAAATCGTCACGGAAGCGAAACGTCAATCTGAGTCTCGTGCGTTCTCTGCAAGGCCGGATTCCGCAAAAGTCAATCTTGCTGCTAAGTGATTTTCACGCAGGCAAACGGTTCGGAAATCCGTCGGAGCGGGAACAGAAGCAAGCCGCCGTCGCGGCGATGTTGTCGTTGGCTCTCGAAAAGGGACACGAGATTGTTTTCGGTGGCGATTTCGGTGACCACGGTGCCCGTGTATCGCGTTTGGAAGCCGACTTCGAAGCGTTTCGGAGTGTAAGAGAGCGATTGGGAGTCGATGGCCAACCTCTGTTCATCCGTGGTAATCACGACTACGGGTTCACCGATGAACGTCTCAACGAGCTAACCGGAGGGTGTCGTGTCCATGACTCGTTGGTGTACTACGACCCAATGGCACGCGTCACGATCTGCCATGGTCACATCTTCGGCTTGCTGAAAACACAAACGGCCATTCACGACACGATTCGTGATAATGATGATAGCAGAACACGGTTGCTCGAGAGGCTACGCGAAGATGCGTTGGATGAAGAGCTGAAACCGTCTGTCATTGCATACGATATCGCGAACATGATCGAGACCGGTTTGGCTGACCGAGGGATGCACGGCCTCAGTACGGCTTGGGAAGGCGTCTATCAGTACCGAGCCATGTTGGCCGAGCAGATACTCAAGTTCTCCAGAGGGTCGAATCAGTCCGACGAGGTGACTTGGAAGATGATCGCCGGTTTGGTGGGGACCCATGACAATGTGGAGGTCGCGGCAATGCTCGGCGTCGCGTGCGGCGGATGGGCTAGTTTGTTTGGGCATACACACGAACCGCTCGCCAAGCGAAAACGCGTTCGGACGCGAGATGGATCGCGTCGCTTCACACAATTGGTCGGCAATTCGGGGCACATCAATCGCAAATTCCCCACGTGCGTCGTCGCTGACTTTCCTGCGGTGACGGTGTATCGTTATGTGCCATCGCTCCGGCGACTCAAAATCCTCAAGAGAATCGTGCTCTCTGATGCAGACGTTCAATTTTTCGGGCAGGTGTCTGGTCGATCCGACGAAGCCGATTCGTCTGCGATGAACGAGGAAATTTCTAATCGGCGAGGCGCCGGAGTCCCGCCGTTTGCAGCGGCTGGATCTGGCGGTGAAGCCTCAGGTCAGTACCCGCTACCGTCGTAATCAGAATCTGCAGCGGGTCGCCGTGTGACACCAAGAGGTAGGTTTCTCCCTCGCTCGCGGCGTCGATTGAGAGCAGAAACTCGAGCGTTCGTTGAGAGACAGAGCGGGCGCTTTCGACGCCCCATTTCTGGTGCGATGCATCTTCGTAGTCAGCCGTCCAAACGGTTTGATAGTTCTGGTCGGATTGTCCGTCCCATTGGCCAAAGTAACGCTCTCGCAGTCGGAGTTCGTTCTCGATCGGAACTCCCAATTGCTCGGCTGCGATCTCCGCCGTTTGACGCGTGCGTAGAAAGTCAGAGGTGTAGATTCGCGTGGCTCTCTTCAGCGCTTCGTGCTGTTGAGATATGGATTCGTGAACTTGCTCGCGACCTTTCGTCGTTAACCCATACCGTTCAACAGCGATCGTTGGGCAACTGGCGATGAGTGACTGTTCATTGGCCTCGCTTTGGCCGTGCCGGAGCACAAAGAAGCGGTTTCGAAACGGTTGTGTATTCACAGGGGGGCACGTCGGTGTGGCTCGGTTGATGACGGACGTAGCGTAACACACCGCTCGGCGGGAGACGCGATTCTAATGATGAAGATTGCATCAGGACATGCGTGTCATGATTCGGCAAAGGAGCCGTTCACGCGGGCACCGGGGCCGTATTCACGTGCCGCGTATCGCTTGGGGAGGCCCCGGGGGGACCAGGATTACCGCGATCGATGAGCGAGCGGCGCACTCAGGTTGGTCGGTAAACGATCAGACTGCTCGTCCGGGAAAACGCGAGACGGTGTGTCGTATTGAAGGCTACGTTCGGGGCATCGCTACGGAACCTCGAGAGCGTTCGGTGGTTGGCACAAAAACTGCGTTACGTTTGCGGTTTCGCATTTGCGTTTGGCACCGAAACCGCGTTCGGCGTGCCGGCCTGTCCGTTGATTCGCAACATGAAATTCCTGCCTGCTATCGGAGTTTGTTATGTCGACTGTTGATTTACATCGCCCTGGATCCTATTCGCTTGCCAAAAAGCACTGGGGCAAATTCACGTTGCAACCGTACACTGAGCGTGAGGAGGGGCAACGGGTTCCCGCGGTCGCGCGGTGGGTGATGTTGGTTTGCAGTTCGGTCGCTTTGGTAACGAGCGGATATCTGGTTTGGTCCGCCGTGACGATGTCTCCCGTGGCGGGTTGTGGTGGCGGAAATTTGTTTAACTGCGATCATGTGTTGCATAGTCGGTGGTCCAAGGTGCTGTCCATTCCGGTCAGTGTCCCCGCGATTCTGACGCACATGACGGTGATCGGACTGTTGCTCGCCCGCGTTGAGAATCGTCGCATCGATGAACTACGTTGGACGGGGATTGGTATCGCCAGCATCGCGGCCGGTGGTGCGGCGGTATGGTTCATTGGTTTGCAGATCTTCGCCCTCGGGCATTTGTGTCCATATTGCTTGGTAGCTCATGTCGCCGGACTGTTGTTGGCGACGACCTACCTGTTGGTTTGTCCCTTCAGTCTTCGTTCGATGATGCGAATCGTCGGGTGCGGGGGCGGGATGTTGGCGCTTTTGATTGCGATGCAGGTAGGTTCGGATGCTCCTCCAACCTTTGAAACAATCGAGTATCCGGCCACGCCGGCCGAGAGTGGGGATGACGCCGAGGCCGTGGATGCATCTGACGAGATGTTGTTCGCTCCCCCTTCTTCGGTGAGCACAGAGAGCAGTGGTTTTGATCGCTTGGCGACGTATCAATCCGTCAATTTGGCTCGCTTTGCGTTAGCCCTCGTGGACCCATCGATGACATTGCTGGGAGACGTGGGGACCACCAGTGAACCGAAATTCCGTACGGTTCAAGTGCTGGGCGGCGTGAAGCTGTCGACGAAGGATTGGCCTTTGATCGGCAGCCCAGATGCCGAAATCGTATTCGTAGAGATGTTCGACTATACATGCCCCCACTGCCAACGCACTCACGCATCGTTGAACGCCGCACGTGAGCATTTTGGAGAGAAGCTCGCGGTCATCACACTCCCGGTGCCGCTCGATCGGAAGTGCAACTCCACGGTTCAGGCCACTCATTCGAGCCACGCGGAATCATGCGATTTGTCGAAGCTGGCGGTCGCGGTGTGGTTGGCCGACCATACGCAGTTTGAGACGTTTCACGATTACCTGTTTGATTCGAAGCCGGCCTACGCTCAAGCACGGCGACACGCGTCCTCGCTCGTGAAGGAGGAAAGACTCGCAGAGGTTCTCAACGGGTCCGTGCCGCACGACTATATCCAAAGACACGTGCAACTTTACAAACGCGCCGGATCCGGAAAGATTCCAAAGATCATGTTTCCCAAGGTGACGACCGTCGGCGCGGTCGACTCGTCACAGTCGATGATCGACCTTATCAACCGAAATCGGTAGGGGCGTCACAGACGCAGCCTGGCGTTCGGGGCGGCGGTAGGAGATTTTGTGAAAGAATCTGCTGCATGAGGATCTTTCACAAGATCCACCACGAGGAAATGGAGGTGCGTCAATTACTAAACGGGTGGACGTTCCGTATCGCGTCGGGTCGCCTGAATGATTGAAGGCAACGCGTCACGGTCAAGCCATCCGTGTTCGGCCGCGATTTCAGCCGCTTGAATGCTGTCCTTGATGAGGTACATCGGGACGCCGACCTGTGCGGCCTGCCGAACGTACTGATCGACTTTTGCGTCGTGACTGCTGAGGATCATCGGGTCGACGTCGCGGATAAAGATGCCGCGAATGCGATCAGGGAATTCTTCGGCGGCCGCGGCATATAACCTGGCGTCCTCTTGCCCAGAGTCGCCGAAGAGAAGGAAGGGAAGATGTTTGTACGCGCGAATGAGGCGGCGTGCCTTATCGAGTTTATGCTCATGCCCTGACTTTAAAAATTTGTTTTCGTCGAAACCCAAATCTCGCAAAAGCAACGGCCCACGTGGGATCGCGTTCAGTTCCAGGAAGTCTTCGAGTAAGTCGTAGAGATTCCACGGCGAGCTCGATACGTAGAAGATCGGATTGGTCGGCCTATCGTTGTCCTCACACTGCAAGCGTTCGTAAAGTTCGGCAACTCCATCGAGCGGGGCACGGGTGCGGGCGTTGCCGAAGAACGTAAGCTTGGCCATCGTCACAATGTTGGTGGCGCCGGTGTGGAGAATCGTGTCGTCAACGTCGCTGATGATGGCGAATTTGGCTTCACTGGGAACCGAGAGAACATGGCAGGTTGTCTGGTCGCTTTCGCGTCGTGCCCTGGGGTGATTCTTGATGCTAAGTTTTGCCACGTCCCAAAATGCCGCTTTGTCGTGACGTGGTCGATTGAGCGTCAAGTGGAAGTAGCCTTCGGAGTCCGACGTGGTGGTTGCCGTGTGCCCATCAAACGCTCCTTCGATGGTCACGCCCGGCACCTCATTGCTGACGAATCGCTGAACAGCGTTCTGCAGATTTCGCCACCAGTGGTCGGTTTGGTAATCGGGGTCGATCGGAGGATTGGTCAGGACGCGCCCATGCAGGTAGATGCGTTCGGATGTTGCGTACCCCGTGTATGGTTGGATTTTGGGAATGTCTTCGTGGCCGAAGCGTCGCTTCAAACGGCGTACACCTGAGTCAGCAATGTCATCCGCAGCAGACGCAGTCCGGGTTAGCCACTCCTTGAACGGAGTCGGCCATTGTTCGTTGTTGGCAACGGTCACTGGATTTATCCTTCCTTATCGATGGCGAGCGGACGAATCGTGTCGGCACGACGGAAGGGGAATCCATGCCATGTTGAGACATGACGTGCACCGAAGTGCATTGTGTTCCGGGAAAAGCCGTCCCATCGTCGCTCGCGTTGTTCAAAAAAACAGCCGATCGAAAGACCGGCTGTTGTGGGTAACCATTAAATTCGCGATCGAGGTTCGTCTTCGCTGCTGCCAGCGAGCGAGCCGAATCGCGGAGGTGGTGAATTACTCGACTTCTTGGACTGTTTCGTTATCGTCCATTTCTTCGAGTTGGTCGGCGCGTTGTTCGCCTTCAGCTTCGATTTCGTCTGCGATTTGCTCGCCACGGTCTTCGAGGTTTTCGGCTCGCTCGTCAGCTTGGTCTTCCCAAGCGGGGCGTGCCGACTCGTAACGCTCTTCCATGTTTTCGGCAGCGTTATCGTAGTTCTCGCGAACGTCGTCGGCGTATTGCTGGGTAGTGTCGCGGACTTCTTCGGCTCGTTCGTCATAGATGGAATCGTCACATCCGACGACACTGAGACCGAGAGCGAGGGTCAGAATGCTAAGTAAAGTCTTCATCTTGTTGCCTATTGAGTTAGGGGGATTCATTGCCGGCAACCGTAATGTTGCAGGCGTGATTGGAAATCAAACTGCGGGACTAGTTAGGCAATCGTCGTGCCAAACCCAAGTTCGACTTCGTCGATTTTCTCGTTGCAGTTGACGATGAGCGTTGTGAAAACATGTTGCCGCAGAATCAGGCGGAAGAGATGGTGTGCCTTGACGCAGTTCGTTCGATGCGATGACCGTTTCTCGATCACCTCAGCAAACACAATCCCGCCGATGGTTCGTTCCGAGACGTTGGTCGATCTTTGAACGCTGTAATCCTGGACTTTCAGTCAACGGCGTCGCACGCCGCTCGTCTGACGTGTGTACAGAGCAGGATTAGTCTCGGATGGCATGTTCCGGTTCGCGGTGAACTGCTTCCCCTTGGATCTCGTCACTTTCGCGAGCCCGCTCGATTCGGAGATTCGCTTCTTCTGAATCGTTCGCCTTCTCGTCGAGTACTTCATGCTCGCTTTGATGCTCCGGTTCGAGACGAAGGTCGATAAGCATTGGGAAGTGATCCGAACCGATATGAGGCAACCGATGGATGTCGCTGACCGTGAAGTGAGGCGAATGGAAGATGTGGTCGAGCGGGTAGCGACAATACCAATGGTCCGCATGAAAAGTATTGAAGAACCCCCTGCCCCGCCGAGGGTCGAGCATTCCGCTGGTTCGCAAGAACAAACGTGTCGTTGCCGACCACGCGACGTCGTTCAGGTCGCCGCCGATCAGGGTGGGGCCAGTTTCCTCGGCGAGTTCTTGCCCCCAAATCGTGAGTTCGGCATCGCGTGCGGTGGCGTCGTTGCCTCGCCATGGTTCCGGTGGTCGGGGGTGAACGGCGATGACGCGGATTTCTCGCCCGTCTTCGATTTGAAGTGTCGCGTCAATCGACGGGATGTCTTCCTGAACGAGATAGCGAACCTTGTGGTCGACGATCGGATATCGCGACAACATCATCATCCCGTACCAGTTTTTTTGCGGTTCAATGATTTGGTAGGGGTAACGGTCTAGGATCGGCGCGACGGAGTCTACCCAGCGTTCGTCAATTTCCAGCGCGACGAGTATGTCAGGGTCCGCGTCTTCAATCACTCGGGTCCACTGTTCGAATTGGTCGTTTTCTTCTTCCACATTGGAGACCACCATTCGCAGCGAAGCCGGATCGCATTTTCGGCGGTGTTGCTTCTGAGTCGGCTTGGCCTGTTTCGGAAAGATCGGCGTGTACGGCAGGATCCGAAAGCCGTGCCACAATGTCAGGCCGATCGCCAAGGCTAGGAACAGCCCATCGGAAAGCGGCAGTTGGCCAGGCCACGCGGCGGCGATGCCGAAGTGAACCAGGGCAATTGCCCATCCAAGAGTGATGATTTGCACACGAGGGAAATCCCACCCTCGAATGAACCAGTGAGGATGGGAACTGAGGTTCAGCAGCGTACCGGCGACCAAGCAAACTTGGAGAAAAAGTAGGATGAAATCGATTGTCGATAAAAACATGTTTGTCCTTGCAAATCTGGCAAACCGGAACAATTGGACGAATCGGACAAGCGGTGCAAGATCTGCGCCGGAACGTGGTTTGCGTCGTCTCCAGGGAGGCTCGCGTTCGAATTCGTTGTGAGCTTTGAACCGGAGTTCATCACGCCGAGCCGGAAACACTGCGAATGAAGGTGCTAGATCAATGACTACGACACGGGAACATCCTTTCCGTCCAAAACAGGCTGTCCCGTCAAGGCAAGCGGTGCCATCCAGGCAACCACGCCTGCGATACGATTCTAACGCCGAGTCGGATGCGGGAGTGCGGAATTCTCACGTGTCCACAGCGTCGGCCTCGCCATGGGTGGTCTGCATTGCCGTGATTCTATTGCTAGGCGTACTTTACGTGGCGAGCAATCTATTTGTCCCGCTCGCGATCGCGTTGATCGCCTATCTGACACTTCGGCCGATCGTCGCCCGGTTGTGTGGGTTTGGTTTGAGTCAGGTGGCCGCCACCGCCGTCGTGATTTTTGCGTTCTTCACGATGACTGCCGTGGTCGCCATTATGTTGTATGGTCCTCTACAAAACTGGCTAGCCGAGGCTCCCGAGAGCGTTAGCCGGTTACGTGAGAAGGTGGACCGGGTGGCCGAACCATTGGCTACTGTGGATCGTGCCGAAACGCAGCTAAGCAAGGCGACCGCAGGAGTGCGTGATGACGCGACGGAAGTGACCGTGTCGGTTGAAAAGCCAAGCATCATTGATCCTTCGTATCTAATCAACCAAACCGGACACGTCCTCGCGTTCATCGCTGCGATCGGCGTGCTGACGTTCTTCATGCTGACCAATGGAGATGACGTTCTTAATCGCATACTGAACGTCCTTCCTGACGGAGGCCGTCGCAAGAAGGTTCTGCAAACCCTAGCCGAGATTCAAAACAGTGTGGGGACGTATCTTGGTCAGATTACGATCATCAACATTGGGCTCGGTGTTGCGGTCACGTTAGTAATGTGGGCCGTGGGAATGCCGACGCCTTATCTTTGGGGAGCGATGGCGACTTTGTTCAATTTCGTACCATACCTTGGTCCGATAGCCGGCACCGCGGTTGTTCTAGTGGCAGCCGGTACTGAGTTCGAGTCTTTCGGGCGAGCTCTGTTGACGGCGGTTGCGTTCTGGGCGACCACGGCGGTGGAAGGCCAGTTTGTCACGCCAGCAATTCTCGGGCGAAAACTAAAAGTAGGAAGTTTGGTTGTGTTGGTGGCCGTCGCGTTTTGGGGATTCATGTGGGGGCTTCCAGGCGTTTTGTTGTCTGTGCCTTTGTTGATTGTCATGCGACAGGTGTTTGCTCGGTTTGATGAAACGTACCCGATCGCGGTGGTGCTCGGTGAAGACCCTTGTCGTCCAGACGAAGATTGCGAACCCGTTAAGGAAGATGAACCGATTGCCGAAACGGTTTAACTCTTGTGAAGGTTTCACGGATTGAATGACTTGGCATGAACGTTGCGAACACGAGAGGCAATGAACGGCGGGGTGCCGTTCCATTGATTTTACGTTTCACAACGCATTGAGGAGTACACAATGCCATTGAATTTCCGTCGTTCCTTACGACTCGTTGCATGCACCACGCTGGTGTTCATGATGTCATGTGTCGGCGTCGTTACCGCCGAGACGACAATGCAAACCGGTGACGGTTTGTTGATGATCAAAGCTGACATGCCCGAATCGACGCGGGTCGGTGAAGAGTTCACGTACACCGTCGAGGTGACCAACACGTCCGACCAAACCGTCCTGCATGACATAAAGCTGAAGCAGCGTCGGGCCAAGGGCTTCCAAATCGAATCCGTTTCGATGAACGGTAAGCAAGATAATACGAAGCAAGGCAATGAGTCTTCGTCGAGTAACGATCAGGAGTCGAAACAACAACAATCGAAGTCTGGCTCGAACAACCGGGGCCAAGATCAAAGCGACCAGTCGCAGTCAAGCGACAAGGTGATGAAGATCGACACGCTGAAACCAGGCGAAGGCCGCGAGTTCACCATTCATGCTTCGGCCGATGAAGAGGGTGAGTTGCGGGGTTGTTTGGAAGTCGTCAGCTACACCCCTGCGATCTGTTTGACCAGCCAAATCGTCAAGCCCCAGTTGGAGTTGACCAAGATGGCTCCCAAAAAGGCAAATCGTTGCAACGTGATTGAACTAGCTTACAAGGTGAAGAACGCCGGAAGTGGCGATGTTGGGAAGTTCGAAGTTACCGACTCGCTCGGAGATGGGCTCGCAACAATCGACGGCGAAAGTGAACTTTCCTTCCCCGTCGATGGTCTCGCTGCCGGTGAAACGCGTGAATTTGTTGCTCGCGTTTATGCTCGCAAATCGGGGACCTTTCGAAGTCGGGCTGTTGCCAAGGCAGACGATAGCGATTTGAAAAGTCGCAGCAAAGAAACCGCGACCGAAGTCACTTCTGCCGATTTGATGGTCCAGGTTGACGGGGCGAAACGCGTTTACGCTGATGATTTAGTGACCTTCACTGCTACCATCGCTAACATGGGCAATGCCGCAGCGGAGTCGGTGAACGTCACTGTTGAGTGGCCCGCGAAGGCCAATTTGGCGGACATGAGCGATTACAAGACGCAGCAGCACCAAGCGGACAACGCACAGGGAACTCAGTCGGGTGAACCCACTCCTGCGAGCGACAGCCAAACCGCGGGTAATCAAAAATCCGACTCACAAGAAAGCGAGAAGATGGAGATGCAAACGGAGTCGTTTGTGATCGATCGTTTGGAAGCGGGGCAGGCTGCTGAGTTTACCTACGCGGTCCGTACCGACAATCTCGATCAAGTCGCTACGAAGGTGCGTGCTCGTCACGTCTGTACCGTTGACGCAGCAGAAGACCAGGAAAAGTCGACTGCAAAAACTACGGCAACCTCGATGGCTACTGCTGAGGTGGTTCGTTTGCCCGCATTGCAACTCGCCGTCGTGGATGCCGAAGATCCTGTGAAGCAAGACGGTAACGTCGAGTATATCATTCAGGTTTGGAACGAAGGCGATGCCCCCGACCAGAACGTTCAATTGGTCGCTATGCTGCCGAAGAACCTCAAGTTTGAGTCCGCCGATGGGCCAACTGATTCGCAAAGTGAAGGCAATGAGATCAAGTTCAAGCCGATCAAGACGATGGAACCGGGTGAACGTGTTGAGTACACCGTGACCGCCAAACCGACGGGTACCGGCAATGTTCGTTTCGAGGCGTCGCTGACCAGCAAAATGCTGCAAAACGAAGTGACCGGCGAAGAGCCGACGCGTTTGTTTGCATCGCAGGAAAAGTAACCACCTTTGCGGTGATCAATCGCAAATGATCAATGTGGATCACTCAAATTTTATAACCTCGCCGGTCAGCCCGGCGAGGTTTTTTGCATGACCAAAGGAACAAGTTTGTGAATCTCGCTGACCCGCCCTCTACTTCACCAAGCGAATCGCATACGAATGTTGTGGTGCCTATCGTGAATCCGCCTCAACAGTTCGACCGAGAAAGCGATCGTCATTCGGTGCACTCTACGAAGCGGCCTCGCCTAGCATCGCTATCCGCCTACCTGGTGCACTTGCTGACGGCATCGGGAATCGTGCCCGCCGCGTTGGCGATGCACGAACTTTCTCGTCCGCAATGTGATCCGCGGTTGGTGTTCGCGTATTTATTGCTGACGACGCTCATTGATTCGATTGACGGACCGCTGGCACGCCGATTCGAGGTGAAGAGGTATGCACCATCGATCGATGGCCGCGTTATTGACGACTTGCTGGACTACCTGACCTTCGCGTTCATTCCTCTGATGTTGATTTGGAGAATGGGATGGTTGCCGGCGGGTTTCGGTGGCTCGGTGATGATCGCGATGGGGGCCAGCCTTCTCGGTTTTGCTCATCGCGAGGCAAAGGACGAGTCTCGCGGTTTGTTTCGCGGTTTTCCTTCGTACTGGAACTTGTACGCAATCTACGCCGGCGTATTGAGTACACAGTGGAGTCCATGGGTGACCGCGATCACGTTGTGGGGGTTGAGCGTCACGACTGTGCTGCCGGTTTGGGTGATTTACCCGAACCTCGCACCTCTGCGTTGGCGGCGTCCGGTTTTTTGGGGTGGCCTCATCTGGACCGTTTGCCTCGTCGCCATCCTGCTTTGGGATTATCCGAACAGCCCTCTCGGTTTGGTTTTTGTTTCACTGCTCTATCCAATGTTCTACGTGTGGGCGTCGGTCGCTCACGTGAGGTCGGTGCGATGATGCCGACTCCAATTTCCGGCGGCCTCGGACATAATAAAGCTAATAATCAAAGAGACGCTCCGTTTGTCCTGTGTGAAGTTCGCCAACGTCAACGGCGGAGGAGTTGTCCCTAGGTTCCATAAGGTCCCGGTCAGGAAGTCTGTCTGACTCTTGGGACAGTTTGATGGCATGAGAGTTGCGAAGACCCCGTGAATGTAGCGACGCGTTAGTTTTACCGTCGCATTTAATAGAACAAAGAACGTTCACGAGGATATACGGATGGCAATCACTCAAGCCGGGACAAGCAAGCACAGCATCACATGGCATGGATTCAAGACGAGGTCATTGCCCAAGGTTCCTTCGTGGATTGAATCCCTGGGGCGCGCCGGGCATGCAGCGAAAGGTGTCGTGTATTTCGTTGTTGGGTTTCTAGCGTTCAAGCTGGCTATCGGTGCGGGTGGTGAGATTTCCGGTTCGCGCGAAGCGATCAAGGAAATTGGGCAGCAGCCGTTCGGCAGGATCCTTTTGGGGATCGTGGCAATCGGTTTAATCGGCTACACCGCGTGGAGATGGACCCAGGCGGCCAAAGACACCGAGGGTGCCGGCAATGAGCCCAAAGGTATCTGCAAACGCATCGGGTACGCGGTCAGTGGTATCGCGTACTTGTCGCTCGGTTGTTTTGCCGGCAGTCGTGCGTTGGGTTTTGGTAGCGGTTCAGAAGGTTCGTCCGGGGCTTTCTTGCTCGAATCGACATGGGGCCGCGTCGTATTGGGGATCGCGGGTGTGGTCACGATCGGTGTGGCAGGCTACTTCGTCTACAAAGCGTATTTAGCCAGTTTCATGACGAAGTATCGGCTCGCGGAAATGAGTGAAACGGCTCGGAAGACGGCTTTGAATGCCGGGCGAATCGGTCTCGGTACTCGAGCGGTTGCGTTTGCGATCATCGGTGGTTTCATAGTCGCTTCGGCGTACCGAGGAACGTCTGATGGTGAGATCGCGGGCATGAGCGATGCTCTGGCAATGATCGCATCGCAGTCGTACGGGAAAGTATTGCTGGGGATCACCGGGTTCGGATTGATGTGCTACGCGGTGCATATGTTCCTGATGGCTCGTTTCCGTCGCTTTAATGTTGAGTAGGCCGTTGGCTGTCGTGTTCATGGCTACTCGGGGCGAGCGGCTGTGAATTGTACGGTTCGTGTCATCGTCTCAGCAGTTTGTTGAACGAGGTTTCAAAGAGTATTGCGAATCGATTGGTTTTAGTCGCTGTTGTGTTGTAGATAAGTAGTGCCGAGGGTTTGAACCATGTCATATGCTGTAACGCGTCCAAATTCACTGTCGTATTTTCGGCGTGCCGGTTGGGTGCTGCGAGCCTGGATGAAGAATCCGACGCAGGTAGCGACGGTTTGCCCGAGCTCGCCATACTTGACTCAGGCAATTGCTGATCGTGATTGTGTTCGGCATGCCGACACGATCGTCGAGCTCGGCCCGGGCGCGGGTGGGACCACGCTCGGGCTGCTCGAGCGGATGTCGGCGAATGGCCGACTAGTCGCGATTGAAAAGACCGGAGAGCTGGCAGCGGCGGCAGCGGAGATCGTCGACCCTAGATTGCACGTTGAGCATGCCGATGCACAGAATTTGTGTCGAGTCCTGGGAGACCTGGATATTTCGACAGTCGATGTCGTGGTGTCGGGGATTCCGTTTAGCGCACTGCCGGTACCCGTTGCCAAGCGGATCATGCAATCAGTCCATCAATCGCTCGCTCCCGGGGGACGGTTTATCGCCTATCAGTTCCGGCCCGATGTTTGTGAGTTCGCGAGGCCACTATTTGGACCACCCACGACGGAGACAGTGATGTTGAATGTGCCTCCGCTACGAATCCATGTGTGGGAAAAGGTGGAGACCCGTGACCCGGTGGTCCCAGAAACGGTGATCAATGCGTGAACGGGCGAGTAGTCAAACGCTGCCGGCGTTGCCACTCGGCGAGGCGAAATGATGATCATCCGAGGAAGCGATCTTTTCGATACCTCTCGAAAGTACAACGCGTCCGTAGAGCTAAAATCCGGCCGGAGTCATGACGGTCGCGTTTTGGATTTGGTCGTTGGTCGGCCGCTGAATGAGCTCGAGCGTGTCCGACTGGGCATCGAAGCGAATCA
>JBICHZ010000053.1:0-9510 GCA_043101355.1 Rhodopirellula sp. JB044 | reverse complement strand
TTTGATGGCGAAAGAGGCCGCCGAAATGGAAGCCAATGCGGCGGAGGAGGATCAGAATCCCGAGTGATCTTCGCGGACGTGCGCCGCGTTGTCCGAGTCGGCGTCTCGCGTACACGCAGGCGCCATTGGTCGTTCTCGCCGGGGCGATCAAAATCCGACCGACGGCAGAAGGGGGTGTCTTCTTTTCCAAACCTGATGTGTGTTGGCGGTGTAACGTTCACCGGCGGACACTTAAATCTCTCGAAGAAACATCATGATGAAATATCGATTGGTTTGCCTGTTCGCGATTCTTCTCACGACGCCTGCTTTCGCTCAGTCCGACCGCCCGCCGAACATCATTTTTATCCTCGCCGACGACCTCGGCTATGGTGATTTGAGTTGTTATGGACAGTCGAAGTTCCATACGCCGAACATTGACGCGCTCGCCGAACGCGGGATGCGTTTCACTCAGCACTACTCAGGCAGTGCGGTCTGTGCCCCGTCCCGGTGTTCGCTCATGACCGGCCTTCATACCGGACACACGCCGGTCAAAGGGAATGCGGAGCATGCTCCTGAGGGGCAAATGCCGATGCCGGCGGACACGTTCACTGTCGGGCATCTGTTGCAATCAGCCGGCTACAAGACGGGCGTGTTTGGTAAGTGGGGCCTCGGCTATCCGGGGTCTGCGAGCGACCCGCTCAAGATGGGGTTTGATCGCTTCTACGGCTACAACTGCCAACGCATCGCCCATTGTTATTACCCAGCATTCCTGTGGCATGACGACAAACGCGAGCTTCTTTGGGGAAACGTGGCGTCGCACAGTCGCGACTATGCCCCTGACCTGATTCACGACAAAGCGATCGAGTTCATTCGAGAGAACAAAGAGCGACCGTTCTTTTGTTACTACGCCGCGATCCAACCGCACGCGGACATGATCGCGCCCGATGATTATATGGACCGATACCGAGGGAAGTTTCTACCTGAATTCGATTACCCCGGCGACTACTACCTGCCCCAGTCCGAAGGCCACGCAGCGTTCGCAGGCATGGTCGCGGTCCTGGATGATTACGTCGGCGAGGTGATGGCTGAACTCGACGATCTCGGAATCGCCGACAACACGCTCGTCGTGTTCAGTTCGGACAACGGTCCGCATGAAGAAGGCGGTCACGATCCGAAATACTTCGATTCCAATGGGGGCATGAAAGGGGTCAAGCGTGATCTATACGAGGGCGGCGTGCGTGTCCCAATGATCGCGGTCTGGCCGGATCAAATTGCCGCAGGATCGCAGTCCGATCACGTGTGCGCGTTCTGGGACTTCATGCCTACAATGGCCGAGCTCGCCGGAGTAACGCTCCAACGGGATACGGACGGTATCTCGATCGTGCCGACGCTGCTGAATCGATCCAACCAAGAACAGCATGACTATCTCTACTGGGACTTTCCCGCCAAAGGTGGCCGCGAAGCAATGCGGCGTGGCGATTGGAAAGCGGTGCGATACAACCTCAAGCAGAACCCTGACGCTCCGATCGAACTTTACAACCTCGCCAACGATGTCGGAGAGTCCAACGATGTGGCGGATTCGCATCCGGAAGTCGTCCAGGAAATTGGCAACTTGATGCGAGAAGCACGATCTCGTTGATGCACCCAACAACCGTGGCACTCTCCATTGCCGACAAGCACTAGAAAGTCATGTATCGAATCAATTCGCGTTTACTTCACGTCGTCTGCTCCGCTGCGACCCTGTTAGCAATGCCGTCTGCCTGTGCGGGCGTCACCAGTATCGATACCGGACACACGTTGACGAAAGTCCGTGTTGCCCAGCACGATAACAAAACAATCATTGTCGGCAGTACCTACGAAGGCAACCTGATCGCGCTGAGCGATACCGGTCAGCCGTTGTGGAAGCGTGACCTCTCCGGCACGATGAATCACGACGTTTGGTGTGAAGACATCACCAGTGATCAACGCGACGAGATCCTCGCTGCCAACGCCGACGGAAGCGTTTACTGCGTCAGTTCGTCGGGCGAGCTGTTATGGCAATTCAAAGCGAATGACGCGCCGATGTACGCCGTCTGCGTTCTCAAGAAGGCAGGCGTTTCCTACGTCGTTTGCGGCGGCTTTGACAACAACATCTACTACCTGTCCGCTACCGGAGAGCAAGTCAAGGTTCTTCCATCGAGTGGATACTCGATCGCCAAGCCTTGGGGGAACGATCCCTTCAAACCCAGACCGCCCAAAGGGCTGCACATCGCCAACTTCCTGCGGAAGGCAAAGCGAGCGGACGGTTCGGAGTTCCTTGTCGTTCACGGCACCATGAACGGGATGCAAGACAAAGGAGCCGTGTACCTGTTCGAGCCCCTCGCCGATCAACCGCACCGCACGATCCCGATCACCGCGGGCAAGGGAGTTGGTGATCTCACGGTTGCGATTGATGGCAATGAAATCCTGCTCGGAACGTCTGCTCACGGAAATGATTCTTCCATGTCGAGGATCAGCCTCGTCACCCACCAGCAGGACGCGTTCCAGTTCCGCTCGCTAAAGAAACGCATTGATGGGTTTGGCTACCGTGTGGTGCAACCGTCCGTTTTGCCGAACGATTCGCAGTTTGAGTACTTCATCGTCTATGGTCGACAGATCGTTCTCGTTCCGCCCAATCTGACCGCGGCAGAGTGTGAGGTTCATTCGTGTCGTTATTCATTCAACGACGTTTGGATGGATGCTCCGAATCAGCGAGCGATCCTCGCGAGTGCACAGAGCGGCGGCAGTTGTGTTCACATTATCGATTTGGCCGATGACACCTGGAAGAAGGAGTTTGCGGAGCTACAACCGCCGGGCAAGATCGCTGCCATTCTCAAAGCATCCGACCTGGTTCGCGATAAAGTCCAAATGTTTTCGCGCCCCGAGTGGGAACGACCACCGCTGCCGGTCTATCTGATGTCCGAATCGATTAACGATTCGGTCGAGTCGATTGTGGAGCAGATTCAGCAAAGCTCCTCGAGTCCAGTCTTTCTCGATCACCAGCATTTTGGTGTGGCCGAAGATTGGGACCGGTCCTCCCTCGCGAACGAAAAGTATCAGAACAGACGTGACCGACGCCGCCGTTACACGCTAACGCATCAGCAAGCGGTCGACGCGCTGCAGAGTGTCTATCAAACCGAGAATGGTGCGGCGTACTGGGCAGGGCATGGCAACGATCCCTATATGTTCACCCTCGATACGTTAAAGGAGGTGATCGACGCGGCCGACGGTAGAAAGACGGTTTTGATCTATCCTGAACTGGAAGACCATAGCGACGACTTTGACTTCGTTCTCAAAGGCCATTTTTACCCGCTGGCTCAGTTCGCGCAGGATCGCAACACCCAAATCTATGTGCGAACCAAACACTGCTTTTGGCAAGGTAACGTCTACCTGCCCATGTGGAACCGTTTGCTTTCGGGCGAATTTGCGGACGTCTTTGTTCCCGCGATGGAGGAAACGACGGATAAGTCGATGGAGTTAAGCCTTGCGGGGCGGTCTGGGATCTGGGCGAGCGGTGCGACGAATAGTTGGGGCAGTCGCTGTGCACGGGACAACACCAGTTTTGATCGAGGGAGACAGCATTCTCATCAAATGCTACCGAATCATTTTTTACGGATGATGGTGTACCACATCTCTTCCGGGGCTCAGTACATCGACAACTTTTCCGTCGATCAGGAGTACATGAGCCTGCTGTGGGAACTGATCGCCAAAGGCGTTCTTTACGTTCCCAAACGTGATGAGATTGTCAGCTATAGCCCGGTTCATCTCAGTATGCATGAACCCGATCACGAGTACATGATCGAGAGCAGCAACGTGAAGTGGTGCACGTTTTATGACGCCCAGCATGAATCGAAACGCCCAATGGTGTTCAGCAGACTCAACGGAAGTTGGCCGGGAGCCCCGGTGACCGAGTGGGACTTTTCTCGATATGCGGCCGGCGTGAACGACCGGCGGTTAAACTTCCTGCCGCCGTACGAGAACGGGCTGGTCCTAATCACGCCACCACAAAGCGGGCCTGACGCGGATCCCGATGCTCCGCGTGGACGTCTCGTCGACAACCTGCATCCGATTTACCGAAACATTCTGGTCGAACATCACACCGACGGTCATCACTATCTCTCCGCCGATGGCCAGCAAACCCACGCTGCTGATCAATACGCCACGACGGTTGCCGACGATATCCGCCGCGCGGTGAAGCAGTTGCCTCTGAGCGTGTCGGGCGAGGTTGCCTGGGTCGCGGCCCAAACGTCACCGAATCATTTGCGTCTGACCCTGATCGACAGCGGTTATATCAACCCGAAAAACCGAAAGGCGGTCATCCACTTTCACACCGCTCGCCCGACACGGATCCGCGACGTTCTTTTCGACACAACTTTCGACATGTCGGACTCCGACTCCGTCACCATTCCGATCCCTTTGGGGATGTTTCGATTTATCGACATTGAGCTCGCCTCGCCGCTGGCTGCTCAGTAACCAGCACACGCTTTCTAGCTTTTCGTTTCTATCACACCAACGGAGCCCTCCTATGCAACGCACCACGCTCGCCCCGTTTCAGTTCGTTTTACTCACGTTGCTTTCGGCCATGCCGTTGACGTTTGCAACCGAGCTATCTGCGAACGATTTTTACGATCCTTCCTGTGAAAACAGAGGTCTTGTCAAAGACCTGCAAAAAGACTTCGGCATTCCCACCGACGGATCGCGAGACGTCTCCGCTGGCCTGCAAAAGGCAATCGATGAAATAAGCTCCGCCGGGGGCGGTATGCTGACCATGCCTGCGGGGACGTATCAGATCGCGAACGTCCAATTGAAATCGAACGTGCACATCGGGATCGATCACGAAGCCACCTTGATTCCCTTTGTTGGAGATAAAGTCAAAAACACAACTCTGTTTTCGATGGGTAAAGACGACGAGCCTGTTGAAAACGTCAGCGTTCGCGGTCTCGGTGGTCGCTTCACGGCAAAGTTCTTTGAGCACGGAAAGGGATTGCAGGTGGTCGCTACCGGCAACGTCAACAATTTCTATATCGGCAACTTTCACTGCGTGGATGCCAAGACAGCATTGTCGTGCGTGAATTTCAACGCGATGGGATTGGAATCGGATCAGAAGTCGGTCCCGACAAAGGGAACCGTCGAAAATATCAGCGTCGAGAACGCGCACTACGGGTATGGAGTCATCCAGGCTCAAGCGGCAAAGGACGTCTTCTTCAAGAACCTTTCAGGGGTTGGAGGTGCAACGCTTCGGCTCGAGACCGGTTTGACCAAAATGAATGACGCACAGTTCGGGGGGCTTTCCAACATCGTCGCCAAGAATATCGAGTGCATCAACGGAAACTCGGCCGTCATGATTTCTCCCCACTCGATGACCAACGGTGTCGTTCAAATCACCGGAGTGAAGAGTGTCGGTTGTGGCTTTGCAGTGCGTATCGAAGGTGGATTTGTATCGAAGAAGTATTCGACCGCCGGGCTCGAACCGGGCACGTTTGCGAAAGGTTCGTTCGTGAAGAATATCGATGCTACCTTTGGTGAACAGGCTCAGTTGAAGCAAAAACACCTTCGCTACATGCCGCCGGAATTACTCAGCACGTTGGAAATTCCCGAGGGGATCGGTTACGCGACACCGTTCGTTGGGCCCGCAATCGCGGCGGTACTCAACGATGCCAACTATGAGGTTGATGTCCAAGGCGTTGAGGCTCGAGGGTTTCAGTTCGCCGAAGACATCGTGACCGAACCGGTTGTCGACAACGCGAAAAACCCGAAAGCGAATCCTAAGAAGACCTCCGCGAAGAAGGGGAAGGGGAAAGCGAAACGGAAGAATTGATTGTCATACGGTTCGCCCGTCGTTTCGCCGTGCGCTGTAAACTGACAATTGACACCTTCCGCCGATCCTTTCAATGAGTGGTCTTGAAATTGCTTTGCCATCCGAATTTCTCTCGTTTTGTCCGAACATGTGTTGTGCTGCTGTGCGTTCACGCAAGTGTTTGCGCGGTTGCAGATGACCAATCCGAGGACGTTAAAAAGAAGCCGGAAGACTGGATTCAGTTATTCAACGGGCAAGATCTTTCCGGTTGGACGCCAAAAATCCGAGGGCATGAACTCGGTGTGAATTATGCCGACACGTTCCGGGTGCGAGACGGTTCGCTCGTCGTGACGTACGAAGACTACCAGGAGAGCGATTCGACGAGCATTGATAGCGGCAAACCGAATCAGTTCGACAAGTTTGGACACCTGTTTTACAAGGATACCTTCTCACACTACCTGTTAAGAGTTGAGTATCGGTTTGTCGGCGAGCAAATCGAGGGCGGGCCTGGTTGGGCATACCGAAACAACGGGCTGATGCTGCACGGACAGGATCCCCGTTTGATGACTCTCAATCAGAAGTTCCCCGTTTCGATCGAGGTTCAACTGCTCGGTGGGAACGGCACCGATCCGCGCACCAATCTCAACCTATGCACGCCCGGGACGAACGTTGTATTAAACGGGTCGCTTTTCAAATCACACTGCACGAAGAGCAACTCGGATACCTATCACGGTGACCAGTGGGTTACCGCCGAGGTCGAAGTTCGCGGGAATGAAATTGTGCGTCACCGGCTCAACGGCAGGACGGTCCTCGAGTACGCCAATCCACAATACGATCCTCGTGATCCGGAAGCGGCGGCGTTGATCGTTGACGGTCAACTAATGCTCGATCGGGGGACGATCTCGATTCAATCGGAGAGCCACCCGACCGAGTTTCGTAAAATCGAACTGCTCAACTTGGAAGACTCCGGAGACTCCGAGGCGATCGGTGGCAGCGATGCGGCTCCTTTGGATCAATCAATCGATCGGTTCGTCGGAAACTGGGCGATCCGATTTCCCGATGGTGCCGCGGGATGGTTGTCGCTGCAAAAAGACGCCGATGAGCTGAGCGGTGAATTGTGGACGGTAGGTGCCCCGAAGAAGCTGACCGACGTCGACGTCGTTGATTCAACACTCCAGTACCGCCATCAACGTGCGTTTGGCGAACCCGAATACCCGGGCGGCCCACCATCGGGGAAGAAAGAACCGCGACTGCATCACGCGACGATTCACGAAAACCAGTTGTCGGTGGTTGTCCAGCCTTCCGAAAGTAATCCCGACGGTCCGACGCTCAGCTATACCGGGACGAGGCTCACTGCAGTTCCGCCGAAACCCGACCTCAGTCGTGTGACGTTTGGAGAGCCGATTGTTTTGTTCAACGGACGAGATTTGACGGGATGGGAGCTGACCAATTCTGCACAAGAGAACCGTTGGAAAGTCGTCGGCGGTGTCTTGGTGAACGAGACGCCGAAAACATCGTTCAATCCCTTTGCTCGTTACGGCAACCTGAGGACGGAAGAGGAATTCGGAGACTTCAACCTGACGCTCGACTTCAATGTCCCGCCAGGCGGCAATAGCGGCATCTACCTTCGCGGACGCTACGAAGTGCAAGTGGTCGACCGCGATAGCAGAATGCAGGGCATCATAGGGGTCGGCTCACTGTTTAATCGCATCAATCCGAAATTGAATGCGGGGAAGCCGGGAGGTCAGTGGCAGAACTATGACATCACTTTGGTCGATCGCCACCTGACCGTGGTGCTCAATGGCGAGAAAGTGATCGACAACGAACCGATTGCTGGATGCACCAATGGCGCCCTGGACGCAGACGAGTCGAAACCCGGACCGATTTATTTGCAAGGTGATCATACTTCTGTTCAATATCGAAACATCATTTTACGCCCGGTCACCAAGAACGATAATCATGCCGACTGCTGCGCACCTCAGCTAGATACACAGACGAAGTCAAACCGACCAAATATCATCTGGCTGATGGCCGAAGACATGGGGTTGGATCTCGAGTGTTATGGGACCGCCGGAGTGCAGACGCCACATCTCAATCGGTTGGCAAAAGAAGGAACGCTTTACACACACGCGTACTGCTCCAATCCGATCTGCTCTCCAAACCGTTCGGCGATGATGGTGGGTGTGGATCAAACCCGCACCAACAGCCAACACCATCGCAGTAACCGCGACGTCCCGCTCCGGTCGCCTTACAAACCAATCACCTCGTTTTTGCGGCAATCTGGCTACACGTGCTTGCTCGGTCACAGCACAGTGATGGCGGGCGGTACCAAGATCGATTGCAACTTCCGAACTGATGAAACCGGGCCGTACGACGGCGTTGAGAACTTCGGTCTGTTTGACAAGAAAGCCGACTTCACCGCCGCGGACCAACCCTTCTTCAGTCAAATTCAACTGAAGGTCACCCACCGCGGCGACTGGTGGAACGATGTTCGCCGGCAATCAGAAGATCCTGTGGATTGCGAGCAGGTCGTGTTGCCTTCCTTTTTCGCTGACACACCCGAGATACGTTACGACTGGGCCACGTATCTCGATACCGTCGAGTACATGGACAACGAAGTCGGTACGTTAATGCAGTCTCTTAAAGATCAAGGCCTCGACAAGAACACCGTCGTCATTTTCATTGCCGACAATGGGCGGTGTAACTTGCGAGGCAAAGGTTATCTTCACGAGTCTGGCATCCATGTTCCTATGATCATTTGGGGGCCTGGGATCGTTCCGGCAGGAAACGTGGTCGATGAACTTGTTTGCACTACCGATATATCAGCGAGTGTATTGCACTTGGCGGGTGTGGAACATCCTGAATACATGACCGCGCGGCCCTTCATTGGCGTGGACGCTCCGAACTATCGAGAGTACGTTCGATCTGCGAGAGACATTTGGGATGAAATCGATGAGTGCTCGCGAAGTATCACGACGAAGCGATTCAAGTACATTCAAAACCACATGCCTGACGTTCCGTGGGACACACACCAAGCGTACTTGGACTTGAATCGCCCGGCCGTTCACGTGATGCAGAAGCTCGCCCGCGAAGGCAAACTCAGTCCGGCAGAGCAGACGTTCTTTGCGGACCAAAAGCCCGCCGAGGAACTTTATGACCTGAGTCGCGATCCCGACGAGATGCATAATCTCGCCACTGATCCGGAGTACGCCGCGGTGCTGGCAGAGCTACGATCTCGCGAAGCCGAATGGACATCCGCGAACGAAGATTTTGGGTTGGCTGATCTTCATCAACGCGAACCTGAGGTCGGCCTCTCCGGTGAACTCGCCCGTGACGGCGTGCGTGATAACGAGCCGGAATTGTGGGAACGGCTCGAGAGCGGCGAGTTGATGGCGACTCAAGAATGGATGAAACGCTACAAGAAGAAACCCAGGCGTCCAAACAAGAAGTAGATCGCTCGCGAGCGCGTTTAGACGTTTCCAATCTCCGTGGCTGGATTCGCGAGAATGGCAGTCCACCAAAGTCGGGCGACGTAGGGTATGTCGGATTTGTTGTTTCTCAGAAACGCTCGCGGTCTACGCGAGAACGTCTTTGACGACATGGCCATGCACGTTCGTCAGCCGACGTTCGAGACCGTTGTGGTAGTACGTCAGTCGCTCGTGATCGAGTCCCATCAGGTGCAGCAGTGTCGCGTTGAAGTCGTAAACGGTCGTTTC
>JBICHZ010000052.1:0-15522 GCA_043101355.1 Rhodopirellula sp. JB044 | reverse complement strand
GAACCCGAAAGCCAGTTTAAATAACAGCAACCCCCCAAAAAATGTTACAACGAATCGAAAACAGAAAAAAAAGCAACCCCGCCCACCCCATTCGTTCAGTGCGTCGAGGAATTGGGAGCACAACTCCTTTACGAATGCTTTGCAATCCGATGCCGACCGCTAGCGCCGTGGTGCCGCCGAGACTCGCGATTCCTTACCCCCTGCACCGCCAAACGCCACACCGACTGCTAATCCGTCAGGAAAATTCCGCCACGTGATCGCGAGAATGAGCAGAACGCTGCGTTACCATGCGGTCTGGACACCTTCAGCCGCATCGTCGCGACCACCACGATGTAAGTGCAGCAAGGTTCGATCGCAACCGTAATAAAACACTCCATCACAAAGGAATTCGACTGCAGCGGGAACGCACGACGGCCAACCGAGTTCAGTGGCGACCTCGATCGACGGAGCCGGCGAACTCCAATGGCTCGCAGCATCATTACTCCGCCGGCAAAGGCCAACGTGGCCTCAAAGATCACGCGTCTCAGAGATCACGCGATGGACACGAGCCAATCCGCCGTTCGTTTTACTGCCTGCAGCATGGCGGCGACGAATATGCTCGGAATCAACAGTCTCGAAATCGCATTGTCCATGCCTGCGGAGCTCGAGTATCGGGATGGCCCGCTCTTCGGCTCGCTGCAATAGCGTGTCTGGATCGACGCCGGACGATTAAGCCGCTACCGCGCAGGCCAATCCGCAAATCTCCCGCCGACCAGCGAGCAACACGCGAGAAAGGGGACGCCCCATCGCTGGAGGTTGGCATTGCAATTGCGTGCGTTGTTCAGCCTAACAACAACGTCGAATCCGTATGCATTAGTAGAGGAAGCATGTGCACCAAACGTCCCGCTGTGATCGTTACCGGCAGTGCCGGATTACTCGGCCACCCCGTTTGCACGCGATTGGCTCAAATAGGCTACGAAGTCTTCGGTTTTGACCGAGTAGGCCTTCCCGAACCACCAAAATCGCACCCCCATGTTCGCGATATCGAATGCGATGTGTCGCAGTCGGCGTCCGTTCGAGCAGCGATGCAAAAGGTGCATGCGCTCACCGACGGAAAGCTCGCCAGTGTCGTTCACATGGCTGCGTTTTATGACTTCTCGGGCAAAGACAGCGATCTCTATGAAGCGGTGACAGTCAATGGAACCGACCGGTTGCTGAATGAACTCGAGGAGTTTCAGTACGAGCAATTTGTTTTCACCAGTACCATGTTGGTACATGCACCGTGTGAAGTCGGCGAGAAGATCAGGGAAGACAGTCCGCTCCGGGCCAAGTGGCCGTATCCCGAGAGCAAAGTCAGAACTGAACGATTGATTCGCGAAGGGCACCCCAACGTTAACTCCGTCTTTCTACGGATCTCCGGCGTCTACACCGACTACGGTCGACAACCCACGATCGCTCAACAGCTCAAACGCATCTATGAAAAAGATTTTCAAGGCCACTTCTTCCCTGGAGATCAAGAAGCGGGACAATCAGCCGTGCATCTCGACGACGCGGCCGACGCGATTGTCCGCACGGTGGAACGTCGCGATCGGATCGAACCGAAAACCGCCATCCTGATCGGTGAACCTGATCCGATTTCGTATTCGTCGCTTCAGCACCTGATCGGCAATCAACTGCACGGCACCGAATGGACCACACTGTATGTCCCCAAACCGGTCGCCAAAGTCGGCGCGGCGGTTACCGACTGTGTGCAAGGAGGAGGCGCGTTTATCAAACCGTTCATGGTCGATATGGCGGATGATCACTATGCGTTGGATATCACCCGAGCGAACGAGTTGCTCGGATGGGAACCGACGCACTCACTCAGCACGACGCTGCCGAAGATGACGGCTCTTTTGAAAGAAGATCCAGAACAGTGGTACCAACTCAATGGGGTATCGTGAGTCATGAGTTTCGCGAATGTGCCCGTTGAAGAACTCAATCGCCCGGTCCCTCCCTATCGCCACAACCCGTCGGCGTGGAGCCAGCGGATTCCGATTTGCTTGTTGGCATTTGTCGCGGCATTGATTTCATCTCATCTGTCGCTCTATCAATGGGGTTTGATCGACAGCGTCTGGGATCCCGTTTTCGGTGACAGGAGCAACCGGGTTTTGAAATCCGACACCGCAAAATCCATGTATGGGTTGCTAGGAATTCATGACGCCGCGTTGGGCGTGCTGGCGTATCTTGGTGATGCGGTATTGGGATTCGCGGGTTCGCCACGTCGATGGCAATACCGCCCGTGGCTGGTGATCTTGTTCGGCATTGATGTGATTCCACTCGGGATCGTGAGCGTGATCCTCGTGATCCTTCAGGCGTTCGTTGTCGGGGAGTGGTGCTTCCTATGCCTCGTCACCGCGGCGATATCACTGACTTTGGTTTATTGGGCTTGGGATGAGGTCCGGGTTTCGCTGGCGTATTTAAGAATCGTGTGGGTGAACAATCAGAATTGGCGTTTGATGTGGGACGCGTTTTGGGGCAACCGCCAGGAGAAACTCGATGTCGCAGCCGAGCAATTGTTGTCCAGAGAGGTGAAATAATGTGGGGTCGCGTTGTTGAAATTATGACCGCAGTTTGGCTCGCGGCCAGCCCGTTTGTGTTCTCGGTCCAGTCGGATTCGTCGATATTGTGGGGTGATTTTGGAATCGCTCTACTGATTGCGACCCTCTCAGGATTGTCTTACTGGCATCCAACGCGGCACGCTCATTTGGGCATCCTGCTAGTCAGTGTTGGGTTGGTGCTGTGGGGTCGTTTCACAGTCGTTCCACCACCGCCTGCGCATCAAAACCATATCGTCGTTGGGTTGTTCCTGCTAATGATCGCGTTGATCCCGAACTACGCGTCGTTGCCGCCGCGAGGGTGGCAAACAGACGCGACGGGGTAACCGGCTGGACCGTATTCGTAAAAAACGCGGGATTCAAGGAGGCCGCAGGCGACGTCGGCGATCGGTTGAGGATTTCGGATATTACTCGCTGCATTACCTGCGTCTTTGTTGAGTAAGCGTGCCGACGTCGCCAACCTTCCATTTACGAACGAAACAGACCGCTGCGGAAGGCTTTGGCGATTGCGGCGGGTGCATTGGGCACTTGTAACTTTTCAAATACGTGAACGACGTGAGTGCTCACGGTACTCGTGCTCAAGTTCAGCGCACGCGCGATCTCTTTTTTCGTTAGTCCGTCGGCGAGCAGCTCCAGAACTTCCAACTCGCGCGGCGTGAGGTGTCCGTCGATCTGCTCGACGGGCGGTGACGAGCGGATGGCATCGAGTACATATTTCGCGACGCGTGAATCCAATGTTGCCTCACCTTTGACGACTCCACGAATCGCGTTTTTGATTTGTGTCACCGTCGCCGACTTTACCAAATAACCAGACGCTCCGAGTGAGATCGCGTTGATCACGTCGGCTTCCTTTTCGGACTGAGTCAGCGCGATGATTTTGGCACCGGGATACATCTCTGACAAACTGCCGATAGCGTCGAGCCCCTGGATTCCAGGCAGGTTCAGGTCCAACAGGATCACGTCGGGCATGTTGCGATCATCGCGGTTCTGCAGGCTTCGCTGCGCCACCTCGACTGCGCCGTAGGTTCCGATCAGACGAAAGTCGTCCTCCCTTTGCAGCGCGATTTCGACGACCTCTCGGTATTCCGGATGGTCTTCGATTATCATTACGCGAATCGCGTTCGGATTGGCACTGTAGGAAGTCATCGACGAAATCTCCACCGGTGAGGTCGAAGGGTAAGATGCACACAAGTGCCACCACTCGGTGGGCATTGAACGCTGATATCGGCGCCCAACAATCGGGCACGCCGATGCAACGACGGGGGAACCGAATCGACACCACCGTATTTCAACCCACGCCCGTTGTCGCTGACGGTTAAACGAATTTCTTTCGCATCGGCGGCCATACGCGTCACGAGCTGCGTCGCACCGGAATGTCGGCAGATGTTGACGAGGCATTCCTTGTAAAACAAGAACAGATCGAACCGCGTACGAGGTTTCAGACGATTGAGATAGTTTTCGCCTGTGACGGTCAGATCATGGTCAAGGTTCACAGCGATTCGTTCAGCCGTGCGACTCATGTCCGTTCGAAATCCGACGTACAACTCATTCGCGTCTTGCATGTCGGTGCAGTGACGCATTGCGACGCCGGTTCGTTCCGTAACGCTGCGAATCCGTTGCAGGAACAGCGACAGGTCGTCGGGGGATTCCTTCGCATCATCGGCGAGGTCGCTCAACAAGCCGATCGTGTGCAGGTTTGCACCGAGTTCATCGTGCAGGTCGGCCGCAAAACGTTCTTTGATCTCGCTGAGTTGCCGCATCTGGACCAGACGCGCGATTAAGAACGTAAACCCGATCGCGACTACGAGGAAAACCGCCAACCACGTCATGCGCCGAAGGTTCGCGGTTTGTTGTGCGTAGCGTAGCTGTAACTCATTGCGAATTTGCGGTCGTTGAGTTTCGAGTTCATGTCGCGCGGCGAGTTCGGCCAACCATTCCCGAGTCGGTATGATCTCTCCATAGAAATTGCTGCCATCATTGATCGTTGCCAGACGCCGTCCGGATAGTTTGCCGACATCGTTGACAGACACGGCAGCATCCCGGGCGACATTCTTGCCATCGGCCAATAGTTCGATTTCGGCGAATCCGATCTTGGCATCGTCATGAGGATCGGTCGCACTCCGGGCGGATCCAGATGCGACAACACGCACGTAGCGACAATCGCAAACCGGGAAACGTCGAGCGATGATCGGGGCAACGTCATACACCGTCGGCATGTCGAATTCGCACAGCAGTTTTGGATTATCGAATTGGCGAGTCTGACTGCCCCAGGCTTTCACCGACTGCGGAATCCCATAGTCGGACGGTTGTGACTGCGGAACAGTATCGCTGACATCCGGCCCGTGCAGGTGAATGCGTTCGATCGGGTAAGAGGTGCCGAGGTCAAAGGTCAACTCGCATTGCTGTCCCTTTTCGAGAGAGCACAGGTACGCGATGCTGTGTTTTCCCTCGGGAGCGTCCATCAGGTATGGCAAAAAACCGTCGATCAGAAACCGTTTCTGCAGAGACCTTACGGTCTCGTACGCGTCCTGCGAAACGACGACGTCCTGATGCAGGGCGACGTTCTCCTCCCCGCTGAACACCATTACCTCGGACAATTGGAAATCGAAACGCCCGTCCCAAACGCGGGGCGACAAAAGGCTCGCGTCGATACGTATCCATTCGCCGGCGATCGGATTGGGAAGGTCAGCGACCAACGGAGCGAGCCGTGGCAGGATCGAATCGTCACGATCGAATCGAGCCACGACGGTTCCGTCAGGATCACCGCGCATCCCGACGCGGATCTCGAACTCACGGGGAAACCCGTCGGCAACGAAGCCTTGCTTTGCGTCCCGCCAAATTGTCGGCACCAAGACCACTCGGTCGATCAATTCCACAGAGTCCAATTGGATTTCAACCCAAATCCGGTTCGCAGCGTCGCTGTACGAGACCGAGCGAAACCCGATCGCACCGGCACCGCCGCGCAGGCTCAGCGAAGGCAGGGTGAGCAGCTTCTCATCAATTTCAAGTAGACGTTGCTGGAGCGACGCCAACGAAAAACCGCTCCATTGAGGGTACTGCACACTCTCCTTAGCGACGGTAAATGCGAACATTCCCGTGCAAACGACAAGCGAAATAATGGTCTTCAGAGTGCCTTCCATCCAGATATTGTGACCACGAAATAAACACTAGATATCGTACGAATACACGATTTGGCGGCACCACCTCAAAGTATAGAGTTAGAACCAACCACAAAAGAGCAACTGGGGCGAACTATCTCGCGTCAGCGACAAAGTGGGACTTTTCGATATTTCAATTTGTGAAAGGTGATGATGATGAAACGTACTTTTGAACGCCGGGGCGGCTTCACGCTCGTGGAGTTGCTGGTCGTGATTGCGATTATCGGCGTGTTGGTGGGACTGCTGTTGCCCGCCGTTCAAGCCGCACGAGAGGCGGCCCGTCGGATGAGTTGCAGCAACAACTTTAAACAGATCGGCCTGGGAATGCACAACTACCACGCCGCGTTCGGGCAACTGCCTCAGCAAGGTGACGGGACCGCCAACTACGATCTCAGTGTTTATTGGCAGGTATCCGGCGGTGCCAACGGAATGAAGGTGTCCGCCTTGGTTCCTCTGACTCCGTTCATCGAACAGCAAGCGTTGTGGGAGCAAATCTCCAACCCCTACGACACCGACGGCGACGGCACCCTCGTTTTCGCAACCACGGCTCGCAACTCAACCGGTGACTACCGAGCGATGGGCCCGGGGACTCACTACTTCTACCGCGACTATGATCCGTGGTCGACTGAGGTCCCGACGTTCCGATGCCCGAGCGATCCGGGAGTCGGATTGCCTGCACTCGGCCGAACCAACTACGTCGCCTGCATCGGCGACTCGCCACACAACTACAAGTACGGCAATCGCACCACAGGTGACATCAACGTGATCGACAGCGGCAGTGCCGAGATCGCTCGAGCCGCGCACCGTGGAATGTTCGCCAAGTACCAGAAGTTCCGCTTCCGCGATGTTCTCGATGGTCTTTCCAACACCATCGCAATGGGCGAAATCGCAACCGACCTTGGCGACAATGATACCCGCACGATCCAAAACGACGCCGGTGCCACACGCCCTACGTCGGGCAACGTGCTCGCCAACCCGGGTCTGTGTATTAACAACGCCGGCATGATCGATCCCGAGCGACCGCAGTTCTGGCTCGACGCGAGTCTGAGTGACAACTCCAACTCGGGGCGAGGTTCTTTGTGGGCAGCATCGGAAATGGTGCTCGGCGCTTTCAATACGATCCACGGACCCAACAAACCACTCTGCGTGACGACCAACGCCGCCTATGACGGTGTTTGTCCTCCTTCTAGCCGTCACCAAGGCGGATGCCATGTTCTGATGGGTGACGGGGCGGTGAAGTTCATCACCGATTCGATCGAAGCGGGCGATCCGAATCATGGATCCGTCACACTGGGTCAAACCGGCGCTCGTGCCCCTGGATCGAGAAGCCCGTACGGCCTTTGGGGTGCTCTCGGCACTCGAGCCGCCAAAGAAACGATCGACTCTGAGTTTTGATCGTTGCGTTCTGCGAGAGCAGACAATTTCCAACCGCTGTCGCCGTGTCCCAGGATGCGGCGGCACCTTTTCCCTATCCTGAAAGACACCACATGAATTCCTATCTAAAAATTTTTCTCATGGTCAGTTGCATGGCGTTGGTCGGTTGCGGCGGAGGCAATGAACCCACCGTCATTGAAGCGGACGAGGACTACCTCGCCAAAGAACGTGCCGCCTATCTGAACTCTGGCACTGCCGATATGGAAGCAGGCGAAGACGAGGAATAGAACCTTCGCTCGTGTTTGGATCTCTCAACGGTTTCAGCGTCTTTGCGTGATTATTCGGAAGTAGAAAAAATGTCGACTCGCCCAACTCGGAATGGATTCACCTCGAAGAAGCGATCCGTGGGTGCATGCGGAATTGTTCCCATCCTGATTGTTTTGACCATCGTCACGACGTGTCTTTGTCAGGGCAACGGATGGGCCGAAACCCATTTTACCGCCGCGAGGAGCATTCCTCAGGATGGGGCCAACGAACCGATCGTGATCGACGGTGATACGCCGTGGGTAGTGATGTCGGCAGACTACGAGAATCCAGCCATCCAAGCAGCGATCCGAAACGCGGAGAGAGACTGGTATAAAGTGTTCGGGTATCCTCCGGTCGTGTTCCGCAACGACATGCGAGGCGCCTGGCGTAGACCGGTGATCGCGTTCGGATCACAGAAGAACACAACCCCGCTGTTTGAAAGCGATGTCCCTGAGGGTGCGGAGCAATTTCGCGTCACGCGGGGACGGGTGAAACACAACCGAGCCGTCACGGCGGTAGGCTCCGATACGCGCGGAACGATCTACGCGATCTACTCGATTTGCGAACAGGTACTCGGCGTCGATCCGATGTACGACTACACCGACAATGCACCGAAGCGACGTCGAGCGATCACCGTGCAATCCGATTTCAATGTCGTGTCAAAAACGCCGACTTTTGAACACCGAGGCTGGTTCATCAACGACGAGGAACTGCACGACGGCTTGCACCGCGATCCGCTCGGCGGCAACGTCATCTCGATGGAATGGATGGACAAGATCCTCGAAACGTTACTTCGTTGCAAAGGCAACATGATCATACCGGAGTCTGCCCCTTTCCCCGATGCGACGGTATACGACCTGTGCAAGCGACGTGGCGTGATCATCACGCACCACCACGTCACACCGCTCGGGCTGAACATGATGCATTGGCCCAAGAAGGTTCCGTTTTCCTACATCACCGAAAAGGAAATATTGGTCGACGCATGGCGCAAGTCTGTCGCGGCCCAGGCGGATAAAGAAGTCGCGTGGATCATCGGTTTCCGAGGTGAAAGTGACGGTGCGTTTTGGAACAGCGACCCGGCGGCTCCGAAGAGTGATGCCGAACGAGCAGCCGTGATCGCAGACGCGATGCAAACGCAAACCGAAATCGTCCGAGAGGTCGATCCTGACGCGACCATCGTCGCTGCGCTTTGGAATGAACAGGGACGGTTATACAACGACGGTTTGTTGAAAATTCCTGAGGGCGTTTGCAAAATGTTCGCCGACGATGGGCGCGGTTTCATGCGTGACGACGGTGGTGTTCACGTCGAAGAAGGCGACGGTCTTTATTATCACGTCATGATGATGATGAACACGCAAAACCGTACCACCGAAGGCGTTCCGCCGGCACGGTTCTACAGCGAACTGAAACGATACGTCGAAAAGGGTGCGACCAAATACGCGATCATTAACGTCAGCGGGATTCGTCCCGCGGCCATGTCCGTCGAGGCTATCACGGACTTCCTTTGGGATGCGGAACCGGCGCTCAAACAAACGCCCGAGGAAGCGATGGATGATTATCTACAGCAATGGTATGCCAAAGAATTTTCGCCGGAGCTCGCCCCCAAACTCACCGCTCTTCGCAAACAGTACTACGACATTCCGTATCTCCGCACCGAGATGCCAGACCCGTATCGTTGGCGCGGAGCCCGCGGAGAACATCTGGTTCAATATCAGATGCAGGAACTTCTCAAACACTACGCAAAGACGATCCAAGCCGGTCGCGACCTTGCGTCCGTGAAGGACTTTGCGAACCACTTCAAGCAAGCCAACGCGGTATTAGCCGACACGTCCGAGTTTTTTCCCCCGATGTGGCAATCGACACAGGAATTGGCAAAAGAGATTCCGGACAATCGAAAAGACTTTTTCCAGGCGCATTTCACCTACCAAGTCGCCGTACACATGCATTCGTGCCGGGCGCTCGAAATTGAAACGAACGCGTTTCGTGAGTATCTGTCTAACCAAGATCCGGTGGAGTTCGCGAACAACCTGTCACCCGCGATCGATGAGATCGAAAAAATCATCGATGAAGCACACAAGGCGGAATACGGCAAGTGGGACACAATGTTCATGCACGTGCGTCTGATGGACATTTTCCGCACTCGGTTGCTCCTCAAGGAAGTCATCGCAAAGATCAACGACACCCCGTATACGAGCGCCTACCGGGGTTATCATAACGGATCGTTTTGGGGCTCCGCGCAGAGTTACATGGATGGTGGCGACGGCGTCTTCCCGTATTTCCATCGTCATTCAGGGCGTGGGCTCGAGGTACTCGAAACCACCGCGAGCGATTCGAATCACTAGCTCGGATTACCAATCCAACGATGGCCGCCGCATCGATTCCACGCGTGATTTCCCATCACGCTCTCCCGCCTTTCTCCCTGCCCTTTTCCCCACCGCTCGAGCATGACCGTGTTATCGCTTCGTAGAGTTTTGCTCCCTCTTCTCGTGAGTTTGTACGTCGCCGCATCGGGTGGCCTTTGGTCGTATGTGACGGCCGCTGAAACGTTGCCTCCGTTGGAACCCGGGCCGGGCAATTCCGCCGCTCCCCAGACGTTTGACCAACTTTGGAACGGCTTCGATCCGCGTGAGGAACCGCTCGACGTCGAGGTCCTTCACGAATGGGAAGAGGAAGGCGTGGTGATGAAGGTGCTTCGTTACCGGATCGGCATCTTTAAAGATCAGAAAGCGATGATGGCTGCGGTCTACGGATACCCGAAAGGGGCCAGCCATCTTCCCGGTCTGCTGCAGATCCACGGGGGCGGACAATTCGCGGACTCGCGAGCCGTGTTGACGAATGCCAAAAGGGGATACGCAACCATCTCAATTGCATGGGCGGGTAGGATCTCGGCCCCCGATTATCGAGTGGATTCGGACGTCGTGAAGCTGTTTTGGAACCAGCAGACCGATCACCCGGACTACCGAGGGACGACGGACTGGGGAGCCTTGGATGCCTACCACGCTCCGTGCCGCAACCCCAAGAACGGTTTCGCTCACGTTCGGCCAGCAGAATGGACACTCGACACAGTCGATTCGCCGCGAAACAACCCCTGGTTCTTGTGCACTCTCGGGGCGCGGCGGGCGTTGACGTTTCTCGAAAGCCAAGCTGAAGTGGACGCCGACCGGCTCGGCGTCTACGGGCACTCGATGGGCGGCAAGTTGACTATGCTGACCGCCGGTTCGGATCCACGTATCAAAGCCGCTGCTCCCTCGTGCGGAGGCATTAGCAATCGAATGGTTGACGAAGAGGACCAACTCTACGCGGACACGATCGCCGACGACGTCTATCTCAAACGAGTCGATTGCCCGATCGTTTTCCTCAGTCCGTCGAACGACTTTCATGGACGTATCGACGATTTACAAAAGGCCGTCCGTGAAATCGCTACGGACGAATACCGTGTAACGTGTTCTCCACATCACAATCACCAGGATACGGCAAATTTCGAAGTCGCCACGCAGCTCTGGTTTGATGAACATCTCAAGGGCTCTTTCCAATGGCCTCAAACTCCTCAAACACGCCTGAGTCTGCGAACCGACGACCACATTCCTTCCCTGTCGGTGACTCCGGACTCCTCGAAACCGATCCTCGCGGTTGACATCTATTACACCCAACAAGGCAACCCGAACGAGACGATTGACGATCGTTACAACCCACGAACACGCCACTGGCACCACGTCGCAGCAAAACAAGGTGACGATGAGTGGACGGGGGAATTGCCACTGTTCGACACGGACCGACCGTTGTGGGCGTACGCCAACGTGACCTACCCATTGTCGGAACCGGTGACGGGAGCGGGTTACTATTACCGAACCTATCAAACCGATCGGTTCAATGTTTCCTCGTTGATGTCAATCGTCACTCCGGATGAGCTGAGGTCTTCCGGTGTAAAGCCGACATTGGAAAAGAGTCTGACGATCGAAACGTTCGACGGCGACTGGCAAAACGAGTGGTTCAGTTACACGCCTTCGGATTGGCCACGTCGGACTCATAAGATCAACGATAATCAATGGTCAGCCCCGACCAACGCGACGTTGTCGATCGAGGTTCAAAGCGAACAACCCAACTCTCTCGTTATCGGAGTCGATGCGTACGCGGCAGTGATTGAACTGACCGGCGGCGAGCAATGGCAAACGATCAAACTCGATCCATCCGATTTCCAGAACGCCAACGGCGAAAATCTCGCCAATTGGAAGGACATTGCGGAGCTTCGCATCGGCTACCAGGAAACGCTCAAAACCAAAGCCAATCGAAAGAGAGTCGGTGCTCGATGGAAGGGCAGGGCTCCTCAGTTAAGAAATCTCAAATGGCAAGCAGTTGCACCGGGGAAGCACACCACCGTCTCAATACGCAAAGCCCCTAACGGTCCAAACTTACATGTGGACTTCGAATCGTTCCTTGCAAAGTTTGACATGCGTTGGGACCGGATCCCACACCGCTGGGAAGTCGCACCGTACACGGGGAACGGGAACGTCGGCTTCTTGCTCTATCAATCTGACCCCGATCGTCCGAACGTGATCTCGCTGCACGTGGGACGACACGACTACTACGACCACCGACTTCCTCATAACGGGAACGAGAACCTGTGGATCTATCGCAGCCGATTGCCACTGGGACATTTCGACCTGACCTCCGAGGGAAGCATCGAATCGGTAGACCTGCGACTGGGATTGTGGAACGCGGAACTGACCGGCAGCATTCAAACCGACCGCGGTGAATACCGAGTGCATGGTTTTTCGCACAGTGAACACGACGTGATCTATTTTGAAACAGACGCGGGCGACGGCGAGTCAGTCAAAATCACTTGGCATCCTGACGAGCCGATGCCACCGGTCCGCGAAACTCTTGACGCGGGAGGCGGCCCGAAAGGAGGAACGTGGGACCGTATGCGCGAAGCCCCGCTCCCGATGCCTCCCGCACCAACGCAAACCGTTGACGACGGAGTCCACTACTGCGTGCAGAAGCTCTACCAACACCGCGGGGAAACCACGACGGGCTGGAAAGCGATCGGCAAAGAAGAGGGACAACAGGTCCTCCTTGCGAGCGTTCATCATAGTTTCCCAGAAAAGAACAGCCGAGAGGTCGTGGCACGAAACCTGCAAACCGCCGAGGAGTTGCGATCCGACGCCGCGTTTATCGACACGCATCGCAAATGGTGGCACGAATACTATCCGTTGAGCTTCCTCAGTATCGACGATCCCGAAAAGGAAGCGTTCTATTGGATTCAAATGTACAAGTTTGCGTCGGCGACTCGTGGCAACGGCCCGATCATGGACCTGATGGGGCCTTGGTATCACAAGACCTTCTGGCCCATGGTTTGGGGGGACCTCAACGTGGAGCTGCAGTACTGGACGCACCTGACCGCCAACCGCCTGTCAGTTGGTGAATCGCTGTGCAATTCGATCGATCGTCACGCAGAGACACTTTACAAGAACACACTCGATCGTTGGAAAGACAGCACCGGACTGGCAACCCTCTTCCCGCAGGACATGGACGCCTCCCTCGGGTCCTCGGTGCCAGACATGCTGTGTTGGATCCTGCACGATTATTGGCTGCACTGTGAATTCGCCGGCGACCGTGAACGAATGAGAGACAAACTGTTTCCACTGCTGCATGGCACCGTGAACAGTTATCTGAACTATCTCGCCGACAATCCGGTCGACTCCGACGATGGTACGATCCACATTAAAAACAGTTGGTCGCCCGAGTATCCCGGCGGTCGAGGACGCGACATCAATTTTACCATTGCGTTGATACGATGGGCCTGCCAAACGTTGCTTGACATCGACGACGAACACGCCCTCAATCATTCCGATCGTGCAAAGTGGCAGCACCTGTTGGACAACTTGGCCGATTTTCAGATCGATGAGAATGGCCTTCGCATCGGTGCGGATGTCCCGTTCAACAAACCACACCGGCACTACTCACACTTGCTCGCGTTTTATCCGTTGGCGGTCTTGGATCCTGACACCGAGGCGGGCGGCAAACTGCTACGCACGACACTCGATCATTGGCTCAACGTCACGTTCAATAGTGACATCAAAGTCGGTGCGATGCCGGTAACCGGATACACAGCGACCGGAGCGGCGTCGATGTACGCGATGCTCGGTGATGCCGAGAAAGCGTATCACTACCTCGACTTCTTCATCCAACATGATCGAGTGACGCCGACGACAATGTATGCCGAAGGAAATCCGGTGATCGAGAGCCCGCTCTCGTTTGCGACGTGCATCCACGACATGTTACTGCAGAGTTGGCGAGGTAAGATCCGGGTTTTCCCTGGATCCCCGGAACAATGGGAAGATGTAGCGTTTCATCATCTGCGCACTCAGGGGGCGTTTTGGGTCAGTGCCAAGAAGGTCGACTCAGTCACCGAATTTGTTGCGATCGAGAGCCTTGCGGGTTCTCCGTGTGTGATCAAGACAGACATTGCGAATCCGCACGTCGCTATCAACGGCGAAGAACTCGCGGCGGAAGATCTCGTTGTGAACGCGGCTGGCTTTCTTCGAATCCCGATCGAAAAAGGTGACGTCGCGGTGATCAGCCAACGTCCACTCGGGAAAACAGATCTTCGCATTGACGCGATTGAAGTCCCAGTCGACAAGCAAAACCTGTTCGGGTTCCACAAGAAAACCGAACGACTTCCGGGCCACCAACATTACAGCAAACCCGGCAAACAATAGTTCAGCCTATGTGTTCCAAAGCGAAGCACATGGATTCCTATCGCGATAACAATGCCGTCTCACTTGGGCGAGTAGTCCAGCGAGTCGAAGAACGGCTGCGACGTTAGACGAAACTCACGGATCTCGAATCGCCCGAATGAGAACCCGATCTTGGCGGAGCGTTTCGGTTGGGCGATCCGCGGATGTTCGACGCTGACCGTCTCGCCGTTGATCGTCACGATGGCCGAATCGCCGACCACGGACGCTTCGATGCGGTTCCAATGTTGGTCGACGAGATAGGGAACTTCACCGCGTTTGCTCAGCACGATCATCGGTGCTTTCTCACCTGGTTTCCGCGGCCCGTAGGTCACGATCTGGCTCGGCGGACCGGACTTCCCGTCAGCGGGCCGAGTGCGCAGCCGGATCCGAAACGCATGGCCACCATCCTGAGCGTCCATGGTGAAAACCACCGTGCGACAACCGTCGGGACGAACATCGACGACCGCATGAGCGTCGTTGTACGGCACCTCGTAAAGCATCAACGGCCCGTGATTGTTGTACTTCGCATAGAGTTCATCGTCATGAGTGACCGAAGCCGTTCCGTTCTCGATCGTCCAATGCCCTCTTGTCGCTTTGCGTCCCGGTAAGTCGGGGACGGTGTACGGATCGACCACCAGGAAGCGTTTGCCATCGGCGGTATGCTCGACGTCCAATTGCGTTGGCCTGCGTTTCGCTGATTCCTGTTCGATCACGCTCGCCAGGCGTGCACGGACTGCATCGGTCGCGGGTGATGTCATTTGCGGAAAGATCGGATGCTCTTCGAGGACGTCCTCCTGAATGTCAAACAAACGCCCGTCGTCGTAAAGCTTCCAACGTTGATCGCGAGCCGAGACTCGGAAACCGAATCGATCCTTATCCCATCCCGGACGCGGATCGTAGAACGAATAAACCCACCGGCGTTCGTTGGGGTTTTCGCCCCCGACCAACTGCGGGAAAAAACTGCGACCGTCGAGGTCATGATCCGACGGCAACGGGTTGCCAGATGCCTCGAGCAAGGTGGGAATGAAGTCGGTCGAGTCGACGAGCGTGTCGGTCACGCCGACGGGAATCTTCCCGGGCCAACGAACGATTAAAGGCACGTGCGTCCCCGCATTGGTAGTTGCCCCCTTTCCGCCGTCGACAGGACCTTCATCGGTTTGAGATTGAATACGGATGTCGGTCCCGTTATCGCTGTAGAACAGTACCAGGGTGTTGTCGGTGACTCCTGCCTGATCGAGCGTGTCCAAAACTTTCCCGACGCATTTGTCCATGTAACGAACCATGTCCGGGAAATGAGCAGTGTCCGCGACCAAACGAGCATCCACGTTACGCCAGGACGGCGAATCAGGAGTCGGCGTCATCGGCCAATGC
>JBICHZ010000051.1:0-7964 GCA_043101355.1 Rhodopirellula sp. JB044 | reverse complement strand
CCGACCTTGCTCGGTCACGTTTTCGGCACCGATATCGTAGGGCTTCGGAGTTGCCCCTCGATATACCTCTGCAGCCAACTGGCTAACGCCCGTTTCCTCCGGCGTCGTCCCCAAACCGTACTTCTCGCCGATCTCCAGCATAACACCCTGGACCGCGCGGGCACTGAAGGGCCGGTCCTCTGGACGCTTCGCGAGACACGCATTGATGATCTCATCGAGTTCCGGCGGAGCATCACCGACGAGTGTCGTGATACGCGGCGGAGGTGCGTGCAAATGCTGCTCGAACAACTGAGCAAAGTTCTCACCCAAAAACACCTTCCGGCCACTGAGCATCTCGAACATGCAGCAGCCCAGCGCATAAAGGTCAACTTTCCCAGAAATCGCAATGTCACCCACAATCTGCTCGGGCGCCATGTAGGCATGGGTTCCGACAGTGAGCCCCTGGTTTGTCAGATCCGCCGAGTGCTGGTCTCGGGCGATTCCGAAATCACCGAGCTTGACCTGCGCGTCTCGGGTCAGGAAGAGGTTCCCGGGCTTCAGGTCGCGATGAATCACACCGTGATTGTGGGCACACTGCAGTGCGGAACTGACCTGGCGGCTGACGTCGACGACTACCGGCCAAACTAATCTACCGGTTGCCTCGATCAGATCTTTGATGGTGCCACCGTCGACCCGCTCCATCACATAGAACAACTGCCCGCTCTCACTACCACCGCCGAAATAGCCAATAATGTTGGGGTGCTGCAATCGCTCGAGAATCAACATCTCGCGTCGAAAGCGTGCCTGAATCAGCTCATCACTGGAGACGGCGGGATGCAGCTTTTTGATGGCCAGGTCTTCGCCCACCAGCGCTTTCGCTGCGGGCGATACCTCGATATCGTCTCTTACACTTCCGTCGTAAATCGTACCGACCGTACCGACTCCAAGAACGGAGCCCAATTTAAAATCGGAAAGGTGCAGATGCGGCATCGACTAGGAATACAGGAAGCTAGACGCCTGCGATCTCTTCGATACGCACGCGGGTATTCGGCTGACGGTGGCCCGTGCGTTTCTTGCTGTGCTTACGGCGACGGAACTTTTGAACGTAGATCTTCTTGTCCATCGACTTGCCGAGAACCGAAGCGTTCACGGTGACGCCCTCGAGCGTCGGTGTGCCCAACTTCAGGCCTGCATCACCACCGACAGCCAAAACGGTGCCGAACTGCAAGTTTTCACCCTCAGCGGTATCGCGGAAATCGACGTCAATTTCCATCCCCGGCTCTACCCGGTACTGGCGTCCGCCGTCAACAAAAATGGCATACATAGTGAAATATACGGTTCAGGGGGTGATAGATGATGGTGTTCTTTGGAAAGTCGAGGCGAGATCTTAGCGACCTTAGGCGAAAAAAACTAGGCCTTTCTCAAAGTTCGCGGCTTCTGGGGCTGATCTAATCCGCCGAGCTGACCGGCATAATCAGAAGGATGACGGAACCAGTGGGGGGAACCCCTCAAAACGGCCGATTCCTGGGCTAATGCGATGCTGATGTACACGTTCAGCGTCGGGGGCACGGAACACAACGGGGCAACGTTTTTTCCGTCACACTTATCAATTGCTAGCAAACATGGACCTTCACCCTGATAGAGCGACGTACTCTTCCCCTCAAAACTGCAAAATTCCAACACGATCCTCCTCCCCCCGAAAGGGAACTCACAGCAGCGACACCCGAATTCCTGTTGCGGTCATTCACCCCGGCAGTATCGAACGGCTCGGAATCCATTACTCATGGTCCACCTCCACCTTCGTCGATGTGCGGGTGGTTGCCGCCGATTACGACGAGGCTCGTGACGCCTTGTTGGAGAAGGGAGCCCGGGTAGCAATTCTTGGCCTGATGCCGCTGGCGAGCAGCTCGGCTACGGTCAATATCTCAATCCTGCGAGATACCCTGCGACGCCACACCGATATTCGGTGGATCATCCTCGCGCCTCAACCTTGCCCGGAGTGCCAAACGGCCGCGAGGCAGGAGGGTGCATACGGCTATTTCGATACACCTCTGTCGATCGAGCAACTCGAATCGGCGGTCGCCTGGGTCGACATCGGACGTCAGGTGGGATGGCATGACGCCCCCGTGACGAGTTCGGCCGGGCTGCGAAACACCCATTCGACCGCTGCGGAAGACTCTTTCGGGGAAGACCAGTTGTGGAAAGTGGACGCGAGTCACGTTCGACCGCGGGTTCATCGAAACACCGAATCGCCGTTTCAAGAAAGCTCATCTCGCCTGAAAAAGCTGTCTGAGCGTGAACGCGAGGTTCTCGAAGGTCTCGCATCGGGCCGAACCAACCAACAGATCGCAGATGCTCTGTATCTGAGCGTCAAAACGATCGAAACCTATCGAAGCCGACTGAAACAAAAGCTCGGTTTGAAAGATCGGGCCGAAATCGTCGCATTCTTTCACTCGCGGGTTTGATGCGACCGGTGTGCCGTCAAACCTGCCGATCTGCATGTCAGGATGCCTGGACCAGGAATCCGGGCTTCCGCGACAGCGATGCCGAAGGCAATCTCGAAGGCGGCCTCGGTCGACGGACATCCGATTCGCTGCCCGGGCCGCTGCCACGTAGTTGGCAGTTTCCCGGTTTGCGGCCGGACGGATCGTGGCTGCGCGATCGGGCAGACGGACGTCGCATTTTCTCACTCGCTCGACTTGCGGGACCGCCGGCGTGTGTATCGGCTGACGCAGGCAAACTGCTTCCCGTTGCCACGACGGCGAGATGTTTTTGGGGTTACCTATTGTGCCTCTTCGCAGCGACAAGCCTTTTCCCCGCCACAGCGTCTGCACAGTTTCAAAGTCGACAGAACTTTGCCGTAACCGTACCTACCAACCTGTCGATCACGGCGCCCCCAAACGTCGGTATCATGCACAATCAATCCGACGCTAACCAAGCGTTCCCAGTGCAGAGATGGCGAGTCATCGGCAATAACGTGCGGGGTGTGACGGTAACCTTTTCGACCAACGGCCCCTTCGTTCATAACATCGACCCGAATTGGAAACGGGATGTCCAATTGGGACTAAGCATCGCGTCGAGTTCGGGCGTCGGACGATGGATCCTGACTCAGGCGGTCGACACGACAGACTATGCCAACGGGGATTCGTACGCGACCGTTGGTGCGATGAGCAATGGCACCTCGAGCGCGTCGTTCGACTTAAATGTCAGTTTCCTAACCGACACGTACGGCAGCTTTCCGTCTGGTTTATACGAAACGACCGTGACCGGAACGATAACGGCGAACTGACACCGGCGTGATATCATTCCGTTTGCGACGGGTATCCAGTGATGTTCCGCAGGAATCTGCTCCTGCGCGCAAAAAGAAACCGGGATACCTTGCGGGAAGGTACCCCGGTTTGTGCTGTCGACCGTGACTTCTTTCGTTGGCGAAACAATCCAAACAATCCTGCGTTACTCCTAACGCACTCCCCGGGTGACCAATCCTTCGGTCACCGTGACATTCCGTGTCGTCTGCGGCTTTCGAACCCATTCGGTCATTCGCATCCGTGCGGTGGCTACGTCGATCCGTCGACGTTCCTATGGGTTCGACAGCGAAGACATTCTCATGCCAAACACCCGTGAGGGAAGTTTGACCAAGAGGGGCGGTCACTGGGTGATTTAGTTTGGACTCTTTGGCGAACGATCTCTCCTTAGTTCGTCAAATTGTTGCGACGAAATCAGGCAACCAGTTGCAAGTCGCCGGCGTCGGAAGCTCCTTCGAGTTGACCGCTTCGTTCACGAACCGCGTCAACGAACTCTTCAAAAATACGAATATCCAGTGCCGAGGCAGCTTCGGATTCGGGGTGGAATTGGGTTCCGATGGCGAACCAGTCGATCATTTCGCTCTCGATCGCTTCGATCACTCCATCGGGACAACGTGCAGTGACACGGAAACCGGGTGCGACTTCGTCGATCGCCATGTGGTGACGACTGGTCACGCGAATTTCACCATCGCCGTAGACGCGGCCGATCAGCGAATCACCGACAACGTCAAGAGTGTGACGGTGGTTGGTGTCTTGGACATCGTGATGCGGGACCGCCGAAGGGAGGTCTTCTTTGATGTGCAGGAATAAGTTTCCGCCCTGTTGGACGTTGAGCAGTTGCATTCCAGTTCCGATTCCGAAGACGGGCATGCGTCGTTCGGCGATTTCCGCCATCAACATGCGATCGCTCTTCTCTCGTCCGGCATCGAGAGGCCGAACGCTCGGGTGTAGCATGAATCCATCGTTTCGTGGATCGAGATCGGCTCCGCCGATGAACATGAACCCCTCGACAGCGTCGAGAACCGTGTGAGCTGATTCTTCGTCGACCTGCGGTGGCACCAGCACGGGTACTCCACCGGCATTGATGATCGAGCGGTAGTACCCCTCAGCAATGTACGCGAAAGCGGGGGTGGTCCGGGCGGCGGCTCGGAAATCAGCATTGATTCCGATCAGGGGTTTGCGTGGCATCTGAAGGTCCTCTTCGATTCGGCAAATACTGGGAAAAGCCCGCAGCGGTTTACTCTTGATGAATCCGTCCCTCCGAAAGAACAACCGTGACGTTGCTCTACTCCTTGGCTGAATTCACAAAGTGAGATGAATCGAATCGGGATCTCTACTGCAGAACCGAAACCGGGATGATCCTGTCGACCGTCGCGCCCGGCTTGGTGCCATTAAAAGATCTAACCACTAACGTTTGACCTTCTCAAACCGCGTCCCAAGGTGTACCCACATTAGGATTGATTCAAAATCGTCTGACGTCTTCGTGCTTCGTCTTAAAGCACGGTGATTCGATGCGAATCATCCTTTCGCGTTGGGTGTTGGGCGGCGCGGCGAAGGTGTCGCGTCCGACATGCGAGGAAAATTAGGAGCCTCGGAACGTGATTTCCAGCACAAACGACATATTGATAAAATAGGATCAAAGAGCACTACAGGTAGTGCTAGCAAATGCGTTTTTTGCTAGCAAAGCACGGTTTGGGTGGTGTTGAAACGCTCAGTATTCACCTGCCGATCGATGCCGTCTGACTGCCTCCAAAAAGGTGGCCCGTTCCGGTTCGCTGGCGAACCCGATCGAGGCGAGCCGGGTGCCCCAAACCGGGTCGGCTTGCAACCCAACCATCCCGTGGCGCCGAACGTCAAAATCGGTTCCTTGGACCAAAGCCCATGCGGCGACATCCTGCACCCGGGTCCGAATGATGGCTGGCATTTCTATCGCCAGTCGCACCGCGTCGTTCTCCCTGTTTTCGTGTTTGTGTTCCTTTTGTTTGACACCGTCTCGCGCCGTGTCGAACTCGCGTTCTTCGGACCTCCGGTGTTTCGATTGGTTACCCATTTTCCGCGCAGGCCGTCCGACTAATTGCTCGGGTGCGACACAGACAACTCGCCGATCCTCGAGCGCAGACAACAAACGCGTGGTATCGGTTTCTCGGATCAACGATTGAGTCGCTTTCGTCCGAGTCCCCGGCCTCCGACAAGAAACCAAAATTGCCACGGCCAGAAAACGTGCCAGCCGATGCTCGCAACGCATCACTTCTTCTCGCAACGAATCAGCAGCCTCGTCCCGGTCATACAATAGGGCCACGTGCATTCGTTCGGTGAGCGACCACCCGTAAGGGTTCTGCAAAACGGTCCTGTCAATCAAACGGCCGACCACCCGCGCGCGGGCGCCCGCTCCCAACGACACGTTATTAGCCAAACAGGTTCGCGTCATCTGTTCGTAGGTTCGATCGGACTGGGGGCGAAAGAACTGCGGTGTGGGAGGAGCCATGCAGCCGAGTTGACTCATCAAAACGAAATCAACACGGTCGGATCGAACCCGAGAGTTCAGCACCGGCCACTGCAGATCCGGTCCCGCCGCGGAAGCGATCTGGTGAAACGCGCGTTTGGCGTCACGGCCGCCGCCCGCCCGCGCTGCGAATTCATTCCACGTCATGACTAGCAGTGAATCGTCGCCCGACACCTCGCCATACGCAGAATCAATTTCGCGCCGCTGGTCGTCCATCAACCGATCTAGCGTTTGCTGATAGCTAGCCCATCGGATGTGTTCGACGAGCCTCTCGCTGGCCAGTTGCGTTTCAAAGTCCGCGAGCAGACTCCGATTCAGGATCATTTGCACGATCGCCTGACGCTTGGCTGCGGGCAGGCTATAGGCGATTTCTTCGAGCCCGCTGAAAGCTCGCTCGCGAGTTGCGTGCGAATCGTCGCTTAGCTCATCGAGATATCGACTCACCAATGTCTCGGGCCTCAGCCGGTCGGCAGTCGGTAAGCTATCTTTGCGAGTCGAACCGTCCGCGGACAGCGTTCCTGAGCCATGGACCAAAACGGTGAGGCAGACTACTGCCGATAGAGCACGTTTTGTCTCGAGAATGCATCCGTCGATCATTGCAACCATGAAGACAGCCGTCGTGAAGAGAAATCGAGGGTGCCGCCTATACGAGCTGCACCTGAAAACTCTAGTGCTGTCCCGCTACCGCGGCCACGATTTGTCGAGTCGCAATGGTCAAGACGCGTCGAACCAATCGAGCTAAACTGCCTAATCGCTACAATCGGCCACGTGCCGATCAGGATCCTGTACCCCAATGACGACCATGTTGATTTATTGCTTTGAAGATGACCGCGTCGAACAACTCGCCCCGATCGTCCACGCGCGGCCCGCATACGCGATCGGCTGTGCGGGATATCGATTGATCGACTGGCTCAACATCCTCCGCAAGGAACACGAAGATGCGTCGTTGGTCGGCGAGGTTCGCGATTATCTCGTTGAGATTCAGTCGGCTGACTACGAAATTCAAACACCTCCGGAATCGTTGCGGTCACCAGCCACAACGGACTCCGATTGCCCCAATGTGCTGCTCGTCAACGCTCGGTTGATCCCGTCGGTGAGCAATCTACGAGTGCTGCGGGACCTGATCCATTCGCAACGTTACAGTGTCATCATGTCCGATCACCCCGAGCATGAAACGGACGTCGAACCGGACTCGGAAAAGACTCAAGACATGCCGGGATCTATCCTCGCCGCTTGGGTTCCCGCAGGCGAAATCTCCAAGGCGGTTGAGCGTTCAGCGAAACTAAAAAGGGACACCAAAACGGCGACCTCTGCTGGTTCAGCAGGCACGCGCGGCGGGGAAAACGATTCGCCAGAAAAGTCGCTGTTCTACCGCGTTCTCTGCCGTCATGCCGCCTCCACGGCGTCACGTTCCTCCGCGCAACTGAGCGAGTTTCATTGGCCCCACGACGTCGTTGCTGCACATATGAAGTGCATCAACGATTCGATCGAATACCGCATCAGTCAGGGGAACTACTCCCAACTGCAAGACGGCGTTTTCGTCGGTGAAAACGTCTCGATCGGCGACTACGAATCGATCCACACCGACGGCGGTGCGATCGTTCTCGATGACAACGTGAAGGTCGGTCCGTTTTGCTTTCTCGAAGGGCCTCTTTACGCGGGTGCGAACACGCGAGTCATCGAACATTCATCGATCAAAGACGGCGTCGCACTGGGACACACAACCAAAATCGGTGGCGAAGTTGAGGCCTCAGTCATCGAACCTTACACCAACAAACAACACCACGGATTCCTCGGACATAGTTACCTCGGCAGCTGGATCAACCTCGGTGCAGGGACTTGTAACAGCGACCTGAAAAACACCTACGGAAAGATCAATATCGAGTACGGTAACAGCAAGGTCCCCACCGGAATGCAATTCCTCGGTTGCATCATGGGCGACTATTCCAAGAGCGCGATCAACACGGGAATCTTTACCGGTAAAGTGATCGGCGTTTGCAGCATGATGTACGGTTTTGTCACCAGCAACGTCCCCAGTTACGTCAACTACGCACGCTTATTTGGTCAAACGTCGCTATTGCCACCGGAGGTGATGGTAAACACTCAAGCAAGAATGTTCGCGCGACGAAAAGTGCAACAACGCCAAGCCGATATTGACCTTATCCACGCGATGTATC
>JBICHZ010000050.1:0-24179 GCA_043101355.1 Rhodopirellula sp. JB044 | reverse complement strand
GATCCGGTGATCGACAATGCCCTGGCTGCCGGAAACAGCATCCCCGAGCCACTGGCCGCCCGAGCCGAAACCCGCGCGGCACTCGGCGACCAGCGAAAGCCACTCCCAGAAAACATCCGCACTCTCTTCCCCGCCTCCTTCACCTTCCATGAAGAAATGGGCTGGATCCCGGAGGGATGGGAGGTGTCGGAAATCAAAGAAATCGGTGAGGTCGTTTGTGGAAAAACGCCGTCTACAAAAGTTGCCGAAAACTACGGGAGTGAAGTGCCGCTCATCACAATCACGGACATGCACGGTAACATCTTCGTTCTGTCTCCGCAAAAGTGGCTGTCACGAACCGGAGCTGATTCACAAGCTAATAAGACTCTCCCAGTTGGTTCTATTTGCGTAAGTTGCATTGCTACGCCTGGCCTTGTCTGCATTACACACGAAGAATCGCAGACGAACCAACAAATCAATTCAGTTATCCCCAACGACGGTGGCCAGAGTGAATTTTGGTACTGGACGTTTTGTGGACTTGGAGATCAAATTCGATCGGGAGGCAGTGGTGGTTCGGTTCTAAGCAACTTGAGCAAGGGTCGATTTGAGAAACTAAGAGTTCTCGTCCCAAAAGAAGAACTACGAACGTCGTATGCGGAGACGACGCGTTCAATGTTTGACCGCCTGCTCTCAAAGCTACGAGAAATGGACTCACTTGCAAACCTTCGCGACACGCTTCTCCCCAAACTCCTCTCAGGCGAACTTCGCATTCCGGATGCTGAAAAACTGGTGGCGGACAGCGTATGAGCACCACGGAAAAATTCACCGAAGCGAAACTCGAAGAAGCCATCATCAGCCTGCTGAATGATCAAGGCTACCCGCACACACTTGGCACCGAACTTGATCGCGATCCCAGCGATGTGTTGATCCGCAGCGATCTGCGCGACTATCTGGCCAAGCGTTACGCTGCCGACAACATCACGCCGAACGAAATCGATTCGATCCTCCGGCAGCTTGACGCACTCAACGACGCAGATCTTTACGACTCGAACAAAACACTCTGCAAATGGGTCTCGGACGGCTTCCTGCTCAAACGCGAAGACCGCGACCAAAAAGACCTCTACATCCAACTGATCGACTACGCCGGGTTGCCGCTTGGTCGTGGTGCCGATTCCGAAAGCCTCGATGAACTGGCAACAGCGGTCGGCGAGAAACCCAGCAGCTATCAGTCGTCCGGCGGCGCGAAGGACACCAACATCTACCGAGTCGTCAACCAACTGGAGATCGAAGGCCGCGAGTTGCGAATTCCGGATGGGATTCTCTACATCAATGGCTTGCCGCTGGTCGTACTGGAGTTCAAGAGCGCGATCCGCGAGAACGCGACTTTACACGATGCTTGGAAACAACTGACGGTCCGCTATGCTCGCGACATTCCCGAACTGTTGAAGTACAACGCCCTGTGCGTGATCAGCGACGGGGTGAACAACAAGATGGGCTCGCTGTTTGCCGACTACGAGTTCTTCTACACTTGGCAAAAGATCACGGGCGAAGAATCGGCGACTCGAGACGGCATCAACTCACTGCATACCATGCTGCAAGGCTTGTTTGACCAGCGGCGTCTACGGCAGGTGATCCGGCACTTCATCCACTTTCCAGACGTCTCGAAAGCGGAAGTGAAAATCGTTTGTCGGTACCCGCAGTTCTACGCGGCGTGCAAGCTGTACGAACACATCCTCAAGGCTCGCAAGCCCGAAGGCGACGGCAAAGGCGGCACGTACTTCGGTGCCACCGGATGCGGCAAGAGCTTTACGATGCTGTTCCTGACGCGGTTGCTGATGAAGAGCCTCGAATTCGAGAGCCCGACAATCGTACTGATCACCGACCGCACGGACCTGGATGATCAGCTGTCAAAGCAATTCACCAACGCCAAGAACTACATCGGCGACCAGACGGTGGTAAGCGTCGAAAGCCGTGAAAAGCTGCGCGAGCACTTGGAAGGCAGGCAAAGCGGTGGCGTCTTTCTTACGACGATTCACAAGTTCACCGAAACGGCTGGATTGCTAACGGATCGCTCCAACGTGATTTGCATTTCCGATGAAGCCCATCGCAGCCAAATCAACTTGGACCAGAGGGTCAAAGTCACTGAACAAGGCGTGAAGAAGACTTACGGGTTTGCCAAGTACCTGCACGATTCGCTGCCCAATGCTACCTATGTCGGTTTCACCGGAACGCCGATCGATGCCACGCTGGATGTCTTCGGCGAAGTGGTCGATTCCTACACGATGACTGAATCGGTGAAGGATGAAATCACGGTGCGGATCGTCTACGAGGGGCGAGCGGCTAAGGTTCTGCTGGATAACAAGAAGCTGGAAGAAATCGAGGCCTACTACCAACGCTGCGCCGACGAAGGTGCGAGCGATTATCAGATCGAGGAAAGCAAGAAAGCCTCGGCACAGATGAACGCGATTCTGGGTGATCCCGATCGCATCAAGGCACTGGCGGCTGATTTTGTGGCTCACTACGAGAAACGAGTCGGGGAAGGTTCCACCGTTGAAGGCAAGGCGATGTTCGTGTGCAGCAAGCGCGAGATCGCCTGGGAGTTCTTTAAGGAGGTAATCGCCCTCCGTCCCGAGTGGAACGAGGTGCGTGAGTGTGCCGAAGGCATCGAGCTTACGGAAGCCGAGCGGAAGAAGATCAAGCCGATGGAGCGGATCAAGATGATCATGACTCGCGGCAAAGACGACGACAAGGAACTGTACGATCTGCTGGGTAGCAAGGATTATCGCGACGAACTCGCTCGCCAGTTCAAGGACGCAAAGTCGAACTTCAAGATAGCCGTGGTCGTGGATATGTGGCTGACGGGCTTTGACGTTCCTGAGCTGGACAGCATCTACATCGACAAGCCGATCAAGCGGCACAACTTGATCCAGACCATTTCGCGAGTGAACCGCAAGTTTGAATCAAAGCAGAAGGGCTTGGTGATCGATTACATCGGGATCAAGTCTCAGATGAATCTGGCGATGGCTCACTACAACAAGGCGGACCAGCAAAATATCGAAGAGATCGAACAGTCGGTTGTCGCGGTAAAGGATCACTTGGATCTGCTCCGGCAGCTGTTCCAAAAGTTCGACTCATCGGACTATTTCAGCGGCGATTCTGTCAGCCAGCTGCAGTGCTTGAATCGTGCGTCCGAATACGTGATGCTGACTGACAAGATCGAAAAGCGGTTCATGGCATTGGTCCAGCGAATGAAAGCGGCCTATGACATCTGCTGCGGCAGTGAAGCTCTGGGCGAAGCCCAGCGTGATCAGATTCATTTCTATCTGGCCGTTCGCTCCATCGTCCACAAGCTGACCAAGGGCAACGCTCCCGACTCAGCCCAAATGAATGCCCGCGTCCGCGAGATGATCGCCGAGGCGCTGAAGAGCGACGGCGTGGAAGAGATCTTCGCCATGGGCACAGTCGATGGCATCGACATCTTCGATGACGACTATCTGGCGAAGATCGAGAAGATCAAGCTTCCCAACACGAAGATTAAGATCCTCCAGCAGTTGCTGGCCAGGGCCATCGAGGACTTTAAGAAAACGAATCGCTCGAAAGGAATCGAGTTCACGAAGAAGTTTCAATCACTCGTCGATCGGTATAACGAACGGGATGAAGAAAGCGTCTTGGTCAGCGATGTACTGGATGACTTTTCAGGTGAGATCGTCGGTCTCATCGGCGAACTGAGGAAAGAACTAGAAGCCGGCGATGACCTCGGCATCGACCTCGAGGAGAAGGCCTTCTACGACATTTTGAAGAGCCTCGCAAACAAATACGACTTCGCCTATCCTGAAGACAAACTGATCGAGCTTGCGAGGGCAGTGAAGCTGGTCGTTGATGACAAAGTCAAATACACCGACTGGAGCCAACGCGACGACATCAAGGCTGAGTTGAAGGTGGATCTAATCCTCGTCCTAGCCGACCACGGCTATCCACCCGTCGACCGCGACGAGGTCTACAAAGAGATTTACGAGCAGGCTGAGAACTTCAAGAAGTATCGGTCGAGCCAATCGTAGCATTTACTGTCGGTTTTGTTCAGATTGCATCTCATCGCTTCTACAGCGCTGCCGATGAAGAGCAGTTCGTCTCTCGACTTATCATTCGCACTCGCGATCCGATTTACTCCAAAACCAAGAATGCGTCGTGATCAGCCGGCTGGCTCGCTCTCGTGATCCAGTGGCAGTGCAACCCTGCTTTGATAATACGCCAGTCTCGCAGACAGATGTTCGAGGTAAGGACTGGATAGCCTGCAACGACGCTTGGCTTGCCCCGAATTCAGTTGTGCGTAGAGTTCGTCACTTGGCAGACAAAAATAACGTTTGAAGTCGAGCGTGAGTTCCTGGATGCCTTGACCTTCGAGGTCAAGTTCTAGCGGAATCGTCTCCAAGAAGTGATATCGTTCATGCTTGTTCGAGCTTACAAAGTTCCAAACGTTGCGATTCACATCTTTACGATCGCGCACTGCTTGGGCTGGAAAGGCCTCCAGCAACCAGATAGACGGTAGTTCTTTATCGGGCTTTTTGTCGTTACCAACTCGATTCTTGTAATCCCAGTCCAAATCGCAATCCTGGCTAGCGACTACTGCGAAAGGATACACGACGCGATCGATTGGATGCTCTTCCGACTCGTTTGGGTAGCCCCCCGCAACATCCAAAGTTACTTGCACAACGTCGGATAGAATTTCTCCTTGACGCAGCGCCCCAGCAACTGATTGAAGATACGTTTCACGCAAAGACACCAACCGTTCCCTCAATCCTCAGAGATCGTAAAGGCTTCTTTATTCCGGGTGGTTGCTATTCTTCCCGAAACGCGTTGCCGTTTTGAAGCTTCTTCGATTCGCTGAGCCCCTTTTTGAAGATGAAAGCGAAAGACATCGGCGATTGCTTCAATTACATCCTCGATAGCTTCATTGGGCAGTTTGTCCACGAGCGCGTGACACATCGCTCTCATGGCTTGAGAATGCATTGCCTCCTCTGCATCAAACGTTCCTAGTTCATGAAACTGCACCACATGATCGACTACACCGCTGGCTGTCGCGCTTGACCATTGAAAACGAGCAGCATCAGAAAAGTCAGATTGCCTGAGGATCCATTGCGGTATGTAGTCGCTCACTAATGCACCACCTGAAGAGGCGGCCGGCTTCAATGTGGTAGTTGTCGAGAGTTGGTGAGATTTGATCATTGGTTAATCGACTATCAGTAAAGAAGTCAGCATCAATAGAGTAGCAAATTTCGTCGCCATCCGTTCGCGGAACGAAACCGTGTCGAACCTGCACTTTGGTACCATCGTCGGATTCAACCCTCATTTCGCGAGCGATATGCGCTATTTGTGGTGCTATCTCTGTTGCCATTTCGCCAGAAATGTGAGGTTCAAGCAACTCTTTCCAATCCGTGCCGTCGATCTCGAGAGCGGACCGAGTAATCAGGTTCTGGTATCGCAGGCCAAGCCGCGTAAAGAACTGTGGCTTGTAGATGTCCCGCAGTGCGGTCATGCCCGGTTCGAGTCTTTCGGAGAAGCCTTCCCATCTCTCGTAGCAGCGGCAGCTCAAAGCGAGAAAACCACTAGTCAAACTAAGTGTCCAGTTGCCGTCATCACTCGAAAACTCGTACGCAACATCACTCTTGGGAAGCGCTTCGGAAGGAAGCAACTTCTCCAAGCCAGCAGGTAGACCTATCGATGCCTCCCGCTTCTCTCTGTAAAGCGGATAGTCGTCTCGAATCCGATCTTGAAAATCCGCTGGCAGGTCCGACGCAATACGCAGTATCTGCGGAAAACGAATCTGCATAATCACTTGGACCAGCGGATTCTTTCCGTAGAGCACTCGTGGTGAATCGGGAAAGAGCATTGTGTCTGGTTCTTCTCGTCTTTGTGTAGGGGGGGAATCGGTACGCGACAGTATATCGGCTTCTGACGACTCAAAACATGGCGCTAGTACGAACGAAAAAACTGATTGGTGCAACATTTTTGCCTATTTTACCGTTGCGGCACCAAAAACTGCGATTCGATGTTGGCGAGCGTGGCGCGTAGTGCGGCGGCGTGTTCGGAGAGCGGTTCGAGTTGTTCTTGGAAGCGGGCGATCTTGGCTTGGTAGTCGTCGGCTTGGCGGTTGTAACGTGTGACCTCGGCTTTCACGCCGGCCATCTCAGCTTTCTCGCGATCGATGACTGCCCAACGCTGGTGCTGTGCGATTTCCTTTTCGAGATGGTCGCATTCGGTTTGGGCCTCGTGATAGCGTTCGCGGGTTGTCTCGTGTTCTAGGTTCTATGCGGCAAGTTGAATCACGCGGGAATCCATCCGCGTTTTGATTTCGGTTGTTTGATCAGACGCATTGACTTGGCTTGGTCGAGCCAACGCCGGACAGTTCGCGTGTCGCGATCGAGCGACGGCCGCTCCGCTGATCGGTTTGTTGGCGTACAGATCGCCAACCGTCGCCGCGACAAGCTTCGCTCCGTGTTTTAGCGGCGATCCCGGCACATCGACCGATCCCGGCACCCAGCCCTTGGTGCAATTCGGATTGTTCGTCGGCACAGAATTGGCTCGTCCCGCGTCCTTAGCCTCGTGCAGGTAGGCCAGCGTCTGATGCGATTGCATGCCCACTACGTCGCCAATCTGCCGCGCCGAAACCGGTTCTTTGGTCTTGGCATAGAGGCCTTCGAGCGTGGCAACTACGTCGTCGACCCGCGTTTCGACGAGCGGTTTGAAACGGATCACATTTGGTCCTCGTTTCGTACCACTGGGAACGCGTATCGACGTGTTAACCGCCGATCGCTTGGCTGCGAAGATGTTCGGCCCGGTTGAGAACGTTTTCGGAGGATTCGGTGGCCTGCGGAATCAGTTCGACGTCGATGATTCGTTCGTCACGGATCTCGCCGGGCCACAACGTTTCACTGACAAACTCGGCGACCGGCCATTGATACCAAGGCGGTTTGATTTTGCGGCGGATCGTCTCGGTTCGGAAACCGTCCTTTTCGATACGGATTTCGCGGGTCCCGTAGTAGACAAAGCTCGTCGCGGCGGGACTCGTTCCGATCAACTGGTTGTCAACGCTCACCGTCGCCCCGGGGGGCGATGTGCGTACCGTCATCCGGCGGCGAACGCATCCGGTGGTCAATGTCAGACCCGCCAAACAGACCAACATGCAAACGGACCGGATGGGAACTCCGAAACGAAACCTTCCGCCCGGGGCCGAGCGAACGATCGATAAAAATGAGTTGCACGCGTGAAACACAATGGATCCGTCGGGACGTCATGAAGGAGACGAATGATCCCGGTTTAACAACCATCCGAGTGATCGGGCTAGATCAATTGTTCGGTCAGATTGAGGCGTGCGGAGAGTTCTGCGAAAACGAGAAAGGTCCAATTGAGAAACGCGGTGTTAAACGATCAGCGATTGTCCGCCATCGATCCAAATCGGCGTACCGGTGATGTGGCTGCTCAGGTCGCTCATTAGGAAAGCGGCGGCGTTGGCGACTTGTTCCGGCGAACCGTATTCGCCTCCCGTGAGCGGGATGTCGCCTTCGGGGTACTCGATCGGGGTTTCAATCTTCTCCAGGTTTTCGCGGTTAGTTTTGTCATGAATCTCGGACTGGATCGAACCGGGACAGATCACGTTTACCCGGATTTTCGATGGAGCGAGCTCCAACGCGAGCATTTGAGCGAAAGCGAATTGGCCGGCTTTGCTCGATGCGTAGGCGGACGCCCCTTCGTTGCTAAACGTGCGCGTGCCATTGATTGATGACATGATCACGATGCTGCCGCGGCCTCGTTTCCGCAGGTGGGCGACGCTGTGGTGAATGGTCAGGTAGGTGCCGGTGAGATTGACGTCGATCGTTTTTCGCCACTCGTCGGGGGTCATTTCATCGATCGGAGCCCAGGTTCCGTTGGTGCCCGCGTTGGCGACCACGGCGTCGAGGTGTCCGTGTCGTTGAACCGTTTTCTCAACCGCGGCTTTGACCGCATCGCTGTCGGTGACATCGGCGTGAGCCCACGAGGCGGTACCGCCGTCGGCTTCAATCGCGTCGACAACGGCCCGCATGTCGGGTTCGTCGCGGCTCACGATCGCGACCGTTGCTCCGCATTTGGCGGCGTGAATTGCGATTCCTTTGCCGATTCCGGAGCTGCCGCCGGTAGCTAATATGACTTGTCCTGATAAATCGATTTTCATCTTCCATCGGTCGTGTTATGTGTAAGAAAGCGATATCTCTGACGCGGTGGATGGGCAAACAGTGCGCCGAGATGACAGCAACGCCGCGTGAATTTTTCAGGTAGGATCACCAACCAAGGTGATTGCGTGCTGAAAGAGTCTTGTTGAACGAATTTATTGCCGAGTGCTGATTGATGTCGACTACCAAACGAGAAGTGATCGCATGGTTGCGAGAGAACGCGGATGAACGAGGAATCGAACACTGGAAGCGACGACCTCAGACGCTCAAGAGCTACGGGATCGGTTTGACTCGATTGCGGAAGTACGCCAAGCAAATCGGTCGCGATCACAAACTCGCTCAATCGCTTTGGACGAGTGACGTTTACGAGGCCAAAGTGCTCGGTTTGCTCGTCGACGATCCGAAAGTCGTCACTCGCGAACAGGCCGAGGAGCAAGTCGACGGGGGGCTCGCATCGGGGTATCTCGCCCACGTTTTCGCGTCCTGCGATGCGACGCTCGCCAAGACTCCGTTTGCGTTTGAGTTGGCAAAGGATTGGGTGCAAAGCAAAGATGCGATGCGTCGTCGGTGCGGCTATGCGCTGTTGTATGAGCTGTCCAAACGAAAACCCAAGGGTATGGACGATGCTTATCTGCTAGAGCGGATCGAGCACATCCGCAAAACGATCCACGACGAAGACATGTGGGTGCGAGAGGCGATGAACACCGCATTGATGGGGATCGGAAAGCGCAACGCGGTGCTCAATACTGCTGCGATCGACGCCGCCGAAGCGATCGGGCCGGTCGACATTGACTATGGCAGCGACAACGATTGCCAGCCACTCGACGTGCTCAAGCACCTGCGTTCGGATTACGTGCAGAACAAACTGTTTGGCGAGAAGAAGTAGCCTTGTGTGAAGCTTCGCCGGACAACTCACCGGAGCGAAAGTCGTTTGCTATTTGATCGCACCGAATGCGGCAAAACACGAGTTCTTGTGAAGCAGTTCGATCTTGGTGAATCCGACTTTGCGGAGCAATTCCATTTGGAAGGTGACCGAACGCGGCGAGTCTTCTTTCTCGATGTACCGAAATACCTTTTCGCGGTATTCGTCACCGCCGAGTTTGCTGAGATAGTCGCCGTACCGCGACCACATCGTTTGATGTACTGTCGCGATCTCATGGGAGACTAAATCGGTGATCCAGATCGAACCGCCGGGGCGAAGGAGCCGGTGGATTTTGGTGAACGCGTCCGTCCAATCGGTTTCGTCACGCAGGTGATGCAGCACCGCGGCGGCAAGGATCACGTCGTAGGACTGCTCGGGCAAATCGGCGTTTCGAAAGTCGTCCTGCCAACATGTGATCTTGTTGTGGTTGACCGTGCTGAGTCGTTTCGCGGCACGGTCGAGCATGGGTTTGCTGAGATCCAACAGGTCGGCATCGAAATCGTTTCCGGCGGATTGTCTCAATTTGATGGTGTTGTTTCCCGCACCGCAGCCGATGTCGAGCACCCGCCCGATGGCAGGCGTCGCCGAAATCGCGGCTTGGGTGATCAGTTCCATCGCCAGTGGAGCATCGATCGTTGCCGATTGCCCGGTTTCGAGAACACTGAATCGTTCGACGTCGTTGTCGAAGCGTTCGCGGATTTCGTCGATCGTTGACTTGGATGATAGGTCGGTCATGGCAGGAGAATTATCGATGGTGATGTGGGGTGGAAAGGCATTGCTGATCAGTCGAGGTATTCTCTCGTTCTCGTAGAAATGATGCGGGCGATGATTCGAACGAGCCCATTGGGTAGATCTTCATCTCGGATCGTTCCACGAAATTTGTTCGTAGAGACGCAGCAAACGTTGCCCGCGGTTCGGATTGGCCTGCCCGATCTGAGCGATCCGGCCTCGCAGATGTTCGGCGAAGTGAGGGTGTGAGTCTCGGTTTTGCGATTCCCATCCGTGACGCAAACAATTCGTTAGGATCGCCCGGAGGAGTTCGTATTGACGGCGGTCGCAGTTGAGTTTTTGATTCACGGTCAACCCGAGCACTCGCTGTTGGTGACCGCTGAACATGGTGCGAGTTTTTCGATGTGCGATTTGGTAGCCTTCTTCCATTGCGATGACGGCAACCGTGGTGGCGACTCGCCCGACCCGAGCGGCAAAACACTGCCCGCCGCTGAAGAACAAATCGTCTGCGTACCGCGTGTAGTTTGCATCGACCGCGCGAGCCAGTCCGGCGAGTCGTCGATCCAATTGAAACGCCACCGCGTTCGCCAGTGTGGGTGATGACGGCGCACCCTGCGGGAGATGAGGGATCGCCAAGCGTTGTTCCCGATCGGTGGATGTCGATGGGGGCGGGGTGGCCGCCGTGCAGAGCCGAGCCAACGTGAACGCGATCGGTCTGGGGTAGCCACAACGGCGAAACTGGGCCGCGACCCGGCGGAGCGTGATGGTGCCAAAGAAATCTCGGATGTCCATCCTCAGTACTACCCGGCAATCGGTATGAGGTGCCGCGCAGGTCAACACGGATCGCGAGGGACGATATGCGTGGGCAACATCATGGATCGGTACGTGGGACAGGATCTCCGTGAGGATGAGCCGTTGCACACGTTTGAGTACGGGGCGTGGTTCTTCGATCAGACGCGTTTTGCCGTTGGTTTGATGAAGCGTTCGTCTGGCGTAGTGATCGACCTTGGTTTGACGTCGAAGGTGCGGGAGGAGCAACCATTCGAGTGCACGCAGAGACGGGAGGCCAAGGAAGTCAACGAGTTGTGCGTCGGTATCAATCGCCGGGAAATCGGTTTCCGGGGGCGAGATTACTTCCGCGACCGGAAGGCGAAATTGCTTGTTGTTTTTACGTGCGGATTGAAGGTAGGGATCGTTTCGCAGATGTTGGATTATCTCGGCGCGAGAGGCATATCCTCGATTGCCGAATTGTTGATTGAGCGAAACGGCGAGTGCTTGCACCCATTTCGCTCGGCTGCCGGTAAGTTTTCTTAGGCGACGCGAGACGGACTCTATCTCTCCGAGCCAGCGGGCCGAAAGATTCGCGGCGAGGAGTTTCGTTAGTTCGGCTGCCGAGACACTGCGCTTAACATCGGGGCGTGGGGTCATGGCGAAGACCGGCAAGAGAGGTGAAGACCGGCGAATGAGATGCCCGATGATCGATTCACTCGTTACGCGGAGAAAGCTCGAGGCGTGCCGACGCCAACCGGTCCGAGTGCTGCGTGAGCTTATATCCGACGGCAGTCGGATCATCGCTCACGCGATCAGTGCTCTGAACAAGTGATTCCCACGAGGTATCCTCGCGTGGGACATTGATGTTCTCCCGGTATTTCGAGAGTGATCCCCAGATGTCTAACTTGGTCCTTCGGCAACGCCTCGAGCGACTGCATGATGATGTGCGGTGCGGGACTCGTCAAACGAATCCGTTAGGAATCGAGGTCCTTGTCAGAGGTTCTTGTCAGAGGTTCTTGTCAAGCGCTCAGGAGTCGGATTGTTTTTGCAGCACGTCTTCGACCCAGCTTTTCGCGCGCATCATTGTGGGGAATCCGATGGTTGGTGCGGTCAGCATCGCGACATGCCGCAGATCGTCGCCACTGCAGCCGGCGTCGAGGGCTTTGCGTGTGTGCGAGTGCGCACCGCCTTCGAGTCCGGCGGTGATGGAGATCGCGAGTTTTACCAACGCGACTTCGCGGTCGGAGAGAGGTCCTGCGTCGCGGGCCGCCTTTCCCATCGCCTCGTAAGCTTGCATGAACTCAGGATAGCTGTCATGCATCTTCTTGTAGCTTTTAGGGATCATGATTTTACCTCGCGTTGTGACAGTGAACGGAACTGAGTTTCGTCGTGGTTCCCAACCGTACCGCGTTCGCAGTGAACGTTGTCAACCGTGCGTTAGGTGTCGGCCGACACGTGGGCGCGGAACAACTCGTTGAGTTGACGAGTGATCGGGCCGACTTTTCCGTCCGCGATCAAACGTCCGTCGAGTCGAACGGCTGGGATCACTTCGGCGGCGCTGCCGGTGAGGAAACATTCATCGGCGATGAAAAGATCGTGCCGTGTGAGCGTTTCTTCGGCGACCTCGATGCCGGCCCCACGGGCGAGGTCCATGACCGTATTCCGCGTGATGCCTTCGAGAATACCGGCGTGGATCGGTGGCGTGATCAGACGTCCGCGGCGGACGATGAAGAGGTTGTCGCCGGTGCACTCGGCCACCTCGCCTTTGTGGTTGAGCATCACGGCTTCGATGCATCCGGCGCGGATGGCTTCGATCTTCGCCATGATGTTGTTGAGGTAGTTGAGCGATTTGATCCGCGGGCTCAACGCGGCCGGGTGGTTGCGGATGGTCGATGCGGTGATCAGATCCAAACCTTCGGTGTAGAACTTTTCAGGATACAGCGAGATCTTATCGACGATGATGATGACCTGCGGGTCCTCGCACTTGTACGGATCGAGTCCGAGTTGATTGCCGCCGCGGGTGCAGACCAGCCGCACGTAGGCTTCGGCCAATCCGTTCTTCGTCACGGTTTCCTCGACAGCGGATCGCATCTCGTCGATGTTGATCGGGATTTCGAGAGCGATCGCGCGAGCCGACTCGTACAGGCGGACCAAGTGATCCTCAAGGGCGAAGACTTTGCTGTTATAGATTCGCATGCCTTCGAACACGCCGTCACCATAGAGCAGGCCGTGATCGTAGACGCTGATTTTGGCATCTTCGCGTGTGAAGTATTCGCCGTTGATGTAGATCGCTTGAGACATGTGTAAAGGAAGAACGCGAGGAAGGACGGTTGGAGAGTTTGCGAGGGAAGGCGTCGGTGTCAGTCGACCGATGCGGCAGTGACCGCACCGACGACGCCCGCATCGAAGTAGTTGATCGACATTCCCGCGTCGACGACCAACGATTGAGCGGTGATGCCGCTCGAACGAGATGACAATAGGAACGCGGCCGTGGCGGCGACCTCATCGGTCTCGACGGCTCGTCCGCGAGGAATCACCTTTTCCGCGTAAAGATACGAGTCGACGTAGCCGGGAATGCCCGCCGAGGCGCTCGTTTTGAGCAAGCCCGCAGCGACGGCGTTGAATCGGACTTCGCTGAATCGACTGAACGATTTCGTGAGGAATGCCAAGGAAGATTCCAGCGCCGCTTTGATCGGCGCCATGAAGCCATAGCTCTCACTCGCCATTCGCGTTGTGCTGATGCCGATCGTCACGACCGAGGCGTCTTTGGCGAACCGGTCGCGGACGGCGTTGCAGACCGCGGTCAGCGAAAAAGCGGAGATGTCGATCGCCTGTAAAAATTGTTTGCGGGTCGTTTCATGAAACGGAAGCATGCCTTCGCTGTAGTCGGCGAACGCGATCGCGTGCACGAGTCCGGCCAGTTCGACGTTTTCCGAGGCGAGGGTATCGGCAAGGGAATCGATTTGAGATTGGTCTTCGACATCGCAAACGATCACGCGGCGTCCGGCGAGCAGTTTGGCGGTGCTCTCCCGTCGAGCTTCACTGCGGACGGTGTAGATCACTTCACCGCCGGATTGCTCGATCATGCGGGCGATGGCCCACGCGACGCTCTTGCGATTGGCCACTCCCATGACCAGGTATTTCTTGCCGGAGAATCCGAGGAAATCCATCGTCGGCAAGGGTTCGCTGTTGCTCACGACGCGTCACCTCCCGGTTTCGTGATGCTGCAGGCGAACTCCAGTCGCGTGGTCGTCTTTCCGTTGAGCAGCATTTTGCCGGTCAGGAAGAACGCGTTAGCGAGTCGTTCTTTCAGTGTCACGTGGATGTCCACGGTGTCGCCGGGGCGGACCATGTTTTTGAACTTCACGCTATCCATTCGGGTCGCAACGGGAACGAATTCGCCCACGTCAGGCGTGTGATCTCGCAGCAGGATCGCACCGGCCTGCAGGCAGCATTCACACTGGATCACACCGGGCACGAGCGGGTATCCGGGGAAGTGTCCCTGCACAAAGAAATCGTCTTCGGCGAACGTTTTGCGAGCATGCAATGTTGACTCGGTCATCTCAACGACTTCATCGAGCAACCGCATCGGTGGGCGGTGGGGAATCATCGCCTCGATCTGCTCGGCACCCAGGGCTGTGTCGGCGGATTGCGATGAGTCGGCGGAAGACGGATCTGAAGGCATGAATTCGGTCGAGATGTCGTAGTAATCGGACGAGGTGGGTCGGGGCCGTCAACCGGGGTGCGGGGACGGTTCAGGACCGGGCATATCAGACGCCATACCCTCGATTCTCGTCAAGGGAGTCGGGACGAAACGGCGTCCTGTCGGTCGTCAGTTTGCCGGGGCGGAGTTGTCTGTCGCAAATGCGGTTGCTGCAATTGCGAGAACGCCGCTCGGATGGGACTCCCGGAGGACTCTACTGTGACGGTTTAGGTTCGTCTTGATTCGCTTCGAGTTGTTCCCGGGTCGGGTTGGCGGAAGAGATACCGTCCGGAGGGATCTCTCCGTGTGCGGTCCAGACGATCGCATTGAGGACGACTTTGCGGAAATTTTCGTCTGCCCAATTCCAGTGGAAGTGTCCCCCGGTGAAGCCAAACCCGCGGCCGGCGGTTTGGGTCTCGGCGGCTTCGCTTTCAGTAACCGGTTTTTGGGCTACTGGTCTTTCGGAAACCGGTCTTTCGGAAACCCATGCGACGTGTTGAATTTCACCTTCGGCCACGGCGCGACGGACGTGCGGGTTTCCGCTGTGAGGACCGTCGCCGCGACGCATCGTTGATTCAGGCGGGTGTGCCGAAAGGATCGGAGTCACGCCTTTCATGGCGTCTCGAAACCGCATGTGGAAATACCATTCGTCGTTGATTTGAAACGGTTTTACCCCGCGGGTCACAGGGTGATCGGGGAACGTTTCGAACTTGGCTTCCCAGTGCGGGTTTACCGACCAATGAGGTTCGAAGTACCCGCCGATCCAATCGAGAAACGCATCGCCCGGTTTTCCTTTCACGGTCTCGACGCCGTAGTGGATGCAGACGAGGCCTGTGCCCGACTTCATGATGGCGTCGAATTCATCGATGTGGGGATTGAGCAAATGGCGTTTCCCGCCGTCGCAGTAAACAACAATGGCGTCGGCACCGGACAGCACCCCCGAGCCCTTTTCCGGCCATCCGTTTTGGATCACCGTCACTTTGTAATCTGGTTTGGCTTCCTGAAGCGACGCAGCCAACAGTCGGCAACCGGCGTGGTGTTCGTGCGCACCGTAACCGTGGCTGGGACGACCTGCGATAAAGACGATTCGCTTACCCTCGGTCTTTTGGGAGACAGAAACCGTCTCGGCCGATGCTGAAGATGACGGAGCATCTGCTCGACCGATTCCAACGGAAACTACCAACAATACGAGAGAGAAACGGGAAGGTGGCAAGCGAAACATCATGCGAGTCTGAGGTGTGAATGGCGAGAGACGGCGACGCAGGTGGCCGCCACAACGTGGGCGAGATGGAAGAAGGCCGAGACAAAAGGATGTCAGGGAAGCGGGGGGGCAGATGGGAATGTCGCCGGCGTGATCGGCGGACTCTTGCATCATAACTCATCTCCACCTACCCCGAATCGACTCGCAAAATGATGCCGGTCGTGGCGACAAAGTCGGCAAAACGTGGGGTCGATGGTGGATGTGTCCATGCGGAGGGCATTTGCTATGAACGCTCTGTCTGCTTGGTTTTGTGGCAATTGAGGGTACTCGGCGCCTTGATCGAATCCCCCGATTTAGGACACTAGGCTTGCTTGCCGCGTTTCCACAGTCCGCCTATTTCCTGCTAACCCTGTCCAAGCGAATGATCTCAGCGAAGAACCACGACACGAGAAGTCTGCCCGCTGATGACCGAAGCGTGATTCCCATGGCGTTCAATAGGGACGCGTCACGATCGACCGAGCCGGTGCGACGAAGCGGGCGACAGGTCTCAGTGAGAGTGCATGCGTGTCTCCACGGTCGGTCGTTCGGCGTTATGAACTCCACGCGTGAAGTGGTCGCTTGTCTACTGTTTGCTGTGTTGTGGGTCGGTGTTGCTGCACCCGTGTCGGCGGACGACCGAAACGTTCCGGACACGCCGACTCGGGAAGCGAAAGGGACCGAATTGGCGGCGAGCGTTGCGTTGGCGGAAGTCGACAACAAGGCTGCAGACGAGGACGCTGTCGAGGAAGACGACGACGATACATCGATTCAACCGATTGAAACGATCGGTCCCGGAAAAAAGCCGCCGGAGTCTCTGCAGCCTCTGATCGAATTGGCCGAGGAAGCCAAAAAGAAATTCGAAACCGAAGTGGACGGCTACACCTGTTTGCTCGTCAAACGGGAAACGATTGATGGGAAATTGGAATCGACGAAGTACATTAGGTTGAAGATTCGCGAGCGTCGATTCGACGGCAAAAGTCTGCTGCGGCCGCAGTGCATTTATGGCAAATTTCTTAAGCCCAAGAGTGTCGCCGGGCGCGAGTTGTTGTATGTCGAGAATGAACGGGACGGTGACGTGTTGGTTCGCCGCGGTGGAACGCGGTTGCCGAACTTGACCCTCGAAATTGATCCGGATGGACGGCTCGCCAAACAGGAGAGCAATCATTCGATCGTGCAGACAGGGATTCGCCCGATGATCGAACAGATCCTTGACCGGTTGCGGTCTCAGATCGATCCCGAAAACGTCAAAATTCGCTTCTATGCCGATGCGAAAGTTGACGGGAGACCGTGTCAGCATATCGAGGTAAGACAGATCGAACAGCGTCCGCATTCGACCTACCAAGTCGCGAAGGTTTATGTCGACGAAGAACTCAAATTGCCGGTCTTCTTTTCGTCCTATGCTTGGCCGGACGAACCGGAGACGCAACCGGTTCTGCAGGAACAGTATGCGATTACGCAGATCAAACTGAATCCAAAACTGACCGATCTCGATTTCGATCGGACCAACCCCCAATACAAATTCCGCAACGAAGAAGACGAAGACGAATAACCAAATGAGAACTCACATGTGCCATCCGATCCGAAGTGACCATCGTGTTCGCAGTAGTCTTCGCACCACCCTCGTCGCTCGCGATGCGTGCCCGGTGCCAGTGGGACGAACAAGTCAAATGGTGCGAACAGGGTTCGTTGGTGCGGTCACGATCGCTTTGCTCAGCCTGACCTGTTCGGCGGCGACGGCGCAGTACTTTATGACGCCGGGTTTGGGTTACGGGCCGCGGCTTTCCATCACCGTTCAATCGCCTGCGGTTGTGCCGGTCCCTGGACCGTTCATGGGATGGGGACATCCATACGGTTTCGGGCCATCGGGATACTATTCCTCACCGATGGCGGCAATGGCGGATCATATGGCCCGGCGGCACATGCAGATGGCGGAGCGGATGTCCGCGCGGTATGGCTACCCATACGGTTCGGCCTACGTGGAGGTGCCGCCGGTGCCCGGTTTGGTCCCGGTTGATCCGGTTTTGCCCTTCGAAGAACCGGTCTACGAAGATCCTTACGCAGACGGGAACATCGACGCTGGTTGGGAATACGAAGCCTTCGCCGATTTGGGGCTGGAGGTGGGTGCGTTTCAACGCGCCGCCGTTCGACTCACCGATGCGCTCTCTCGACTGGAAAACGGTGACGTTTGGATTGAATATCTGGAAACGAACCTGTTGGCGGAATTGGCCGCTCGTGGTCGGTTGCTCAGCCCGACGGCAATGCAAAATTTGGTCGACCGTTATCAAGGTGTGGTTGCCAACCCGAGTTTGGGATGGCTGCAAAGCCTCGATGGGTTCGAGGACGTGATGGTGGGGTTGCTCGCAATCACGGGCGGGAATCCCGAGCAGGATGCCTATGAGAGTCGATCGTCTGCGGCTGAACCCTACTCCCGATCCGTGCAGAATGAACCAACCGTTGCTCCGGAGATTAACGACGCGGACGAGGGAGTCGGTGCAGGCAACGAAACGGAAGGTGAGCCGAGCGACGGCGAATCCGGGGATACGTCCGAGGACGGTGACTCGGTACTGACTCATCAACACGAGGAAGGGTCAGTGGAGATTCTTCCCGAGCCTGCGACACGGTCTCTGTAGACGGTCACGGTAGGTCTCGAAGACTGAGTGTGTTCCCTGGACCGGGCGGTCGTTATTTCAGATGCCCGGCGCTGGTTTGGAACATGCGTCGCCGGCGTGATGCCGAATCCTGTTCGTCCTGCATCGCCTGATTGAGGTCGTCGTGGTTCGCGTTGCAGACGCGGCATCCGATCTCGGAGAGGTGGAAGCGGATGTAATCGGCGTGATCGGCGGGCAGTTCGCCGAGCAAGAATCGACGCAGCGTTTCACGATCAGGGCAGCTCAATCGCTCCTGTCTCCAGATCGCGCCGATCGTGTGCAAGCCCGCTAGGTTTTGTCCTCGGAGCTGCGTCAGCCGCGACCGAAGAGACTCATCGTCACGGAGTGCCGATTCAATCGCCGCGGAGAGTTCCGCGCCGAGTTGCTCGTCCAAGAACGCGAGCAACTCGGCGTCACTGAATTCGTTGCGAAATGTGGACCGGTTGGAGTCGAACTTCGTCATGACGTTTGCAGGAACGTCTTCCACGATTCATATCGTGGGTCATCCATCGAGTGGGTCATCAACGGATTGAAGCGTGGTTTTGCCGGATTGGTCAGCAACTTCATTCTAGCCTGCTGAGGCGTTCGTCCGCCTTTGCGACTGTTGCATTTCAGGCAACTGCAAACGATGTTTTCCCACGTCGTCGCTCCACCGTGAGAGCGAGGCACGACGTGATCCAGGCTGAGTTTGTTGACCGGCTCGACTTTGCCGCAGTATTGGCACCGATATTCATCGCGAGCGAAGAGGTTCCGCCGATTGAATCGCACCGTTTGTGCCGGCATACGATCAAAGCGAGTCAGGCGAGCGATTCGAGGAACCTTGACTTCGAAATCAACCGCCTTGAGAAACTCTTCGCCGGGTTGTTTGTCCGCGGCGGCGAGTTGACTCAATTCGCACCAAGATCCGAAATCGTAGCTGACGTATTGGCCGTCGTCGCAGTCGATCACTTCGGCACATTCCCGGTAGAGCAGTGTCAACGCGCGACGCACGTTGACCACTCGAATCGGCATGTAGAAGCGATTCAAAACCAACACGTTGGTGTCTAAAACCCTCGCGTTCATGGATACTACTGTCCTTTCGCTGAGCGAAGCGGGAGTCGGGTTGTAGGTCGCCGCTACCATGGTAACGATTCGCGAAGTCTCGTTCTACTTCGATCAACACCATTCTCAGCCGCTCCCCCGTTGAGATTGTCTCTTTGAGACGGAATCCACGGGGGACGGGTTCGCCAACACGCTAATACTTCATCAAACCATGATTGAATCTTTTGGGGTTTCCGCGTTGTTCGACGACGGATTTGCGACATTCCTGGCCGACGGGTCGGTTTGGTTGGAGGGATGGAAAGATTCGGCTCAGGCGGTGCTTTTGTCCGGGGGGGTGGTGGCTCTCGCGGTGTTGTTGGTGTTGGTTTGCGTCGCCGCGTGGTTGACGAATTTGGTGGCTCTGCCGGGGAACTGGTTGGCGGTCTTGGCAATCGGGTTGTATGCCTGGTTGGGGCCGGAAACGGGGCGTGCGCAAATCGGGCTGGTCGCGGTCGGGTTGGCTTTCGTGGCGGCGGTGGTTGGCGAGTTGATCGAGTTTGCTGCGGGCGCCGTCGGGGCGAGCCGTGCGGGGGCGAGCCGTCGAGGCACCATCATGGCGATCGCCGGATCGGTTGTCGGGGCGATCGTCGGAGGCATCGTCGGGTTGCCGATCCCGGTGCTCGGACCCGTGCTCGCCGCGTTGCTCTTTGGCGGCGTGGGAGCCACCGCGGGGGCGATGTTGGCGGAGTGGCAGGACGGGAAGTCCTGGCGTGAGAATTGGCGGATCGGGCGGGCGGCGTTTTGGGGGCGGACGACCGGCGTGGTGGGAAAAATGATCGCGGGATTGATCGTGGTCCTGATCTGCCTGATCGCAGTGCTGTTCTGAATGCCTGCGTTGGATTGTGTTTCGGAATCGCAATTTCCGCGGTTGAAACGCCGCAATCGGGACGAAAACGAGGCGTCCGTGCAGAGATCCTCAAATGTCTAGCAAGACCCCACTCTGCCTAAATCCTCTCTTTGGCGAGTATCTGATGCATTTTGGGCAGCATTTTGCGGGCCGTCTGGGCGTATTCAACTAGGATTTGACGTGTGTTTTGTCTAATCTTGTACGTCGAGCGAGGACCCGAGGCGGTCCCGCGACGAACCCTTTGAGGAGGTGTTCGTAAGTGATCGAGTGCCGACCGTTGCCGGTCGACAATTTTGATTTCCTGTTCTGAGTTCCTGTCCCCTTCCACGTCCGGCCCACAGCCTTACCCCCTATGCTCAAAGCACTCGAGCTGGCCGGATTCAAGAGTTTCGCGGATCGAACCCGGTTTGATTTTCCCGATGGGATCACCGTTGTGGTCGGGCCGAACGGATCGGGGAAATCGAACATCGTTGATGCGATGAAATGGGTTCTCGGTAGCCAGAGTGCCAAGAGTCTTCGCGGCAAAGACATGTCGGACGTGATCTTCAAAGGGTCACAAACTCGAGGTCCGTCTGGCGCGGCCGAGGCGACCATTATCTTCGACAACTCGGAAGGACAGTTGCCGGTCGATGCACCGGAGGTTCACGTCACCCGGCGAGTTTATCGCAGCGGCGAGGGCGAGTACCTGATCAACAATCAGGCCGTCCGTCTCAAAGACGTCAAGGCGTTGATCCGCGGCACCGGAATCGGAATCGACGCGTACAGTCTGATCGAGCAAGGGAAGGTCGACCGGATGTTGCAGGCCAATGCGAAGGATCGTCGTGCGATCTTCGAAGAGGCCGCGGGGATCAGTCGTTTCAAAGCCAAAAAGGTCGAGGCCGAACGACGTTTGGCTCGCGTGCAACAGAACCTGACGCGTTTGGGTGACATCGTTGACGAAGTCGCGACACGTTTGAAAACGCTCAAAAGCCAAGCCGGCAAGGCTGAACGCTATCGTCAGGCATCGGACCGGCTGAAGGAACTGCGAACCGTTGTCGCGTGGAACGATTGGTTCTCGCTGTGCAGCGAATTGGAAACCGCACAGCAAAAGCTAGCCGAGGCGTCTGCATCGCACGAATCGAGCGAGGCGCTGCGGGAATCCCTCGAGGAAGAACGTCAGGCGGCCGACATGCGGTTGCAGGCCATCGCCGAAGAAGCCCGCGACGCCGAGCGTGCCCGAGGGGAATTGTCCGGCGAAGTGGCTCGGTTGCAGGGGCGACGTGAATCCGATCAGACCACCTTGGCCGAGCAGCGACGGACGCTCGCGGGGCATTATCGTCGGTTGCGAGTGACCCGCACGGCTGCCGGAAGTGCGACCGCCGATTTGCAAAAGGCGATCGCGGACCTCGAAATCGCGCAGAGCCAGGCGGCCGAGGTTGTTCGCCGGAAAGAGACAATCACCGAAGACCGGGATCGCCTGCAGAAAGAAGTTAACGCGATCCAAAACCGCCGCGATGAATTGCAACGCGAGCATCTTGCCGCGGTTCGACGTGTCGCCGATCACGAGGCGAACCGCCAACGCGTGGCACAGCAGATGGTCGAGGCGAGCCGCGCGATTGCCGAGACCCAACGGAACCTCGAAACCGCCGAGGCCAACCTGTTGACCGCTCGGGAAGAGCACGAAGCAGCGACGGCGGAGGTTACCCGCCTCGAAGAAGAGATCGCCGCGTCGAAAAAACTCGTCGAGATCGCCGACGCGAAACTCGCCGAAACCCGCCGTTTGTTCGAACGACGTCGCGACGAAATCGGTTCGCTGAAGATTCGATTGCAAGGGATCACCGAGCGGGCCAAAGTTCTTGGTGAGTTGGAGGAGAGGCAAGAAGGGGTCAGTGGTGGTGTTCGTGAGATTTTGCGACTACCCGACGGAGAGCTGCGCAAGCAACTCGTCGGTCTGGTTGCCGAGTGTTTCAATGTCGACCGCCAAGTCGCACCGCTCATTGATGCCGCGTTGGGGCCTCGGACGCAGTACGTGATCGTTCGCGGTCCGGCGATCGGCGACGCCATCGCGGCGGGCGAGATCAAGATTGCGAGCCGAGTCGGAATCATTCGTTTGGATGAGCTACCGGCCCGCCGACCCGGCGACCGTATTCGTCTCGACGGGCTCGCCGGCGTGATCGGGCGGGCCGATCGAATGGTTGACTGTGACGACCATCTACAGCCGTTGGTTCGACACCTGCTCGGCAACACCTGGCTCGTCGATTCGCTCGGCACGGCGTTGGGGCTGCGAAAACTGTCCGGTGCCGGGCTGCGATTCGTCACCGCGTCGGGGGATCTGCTCGACAATGACGGATCGAGCGTGGTCGGGCCTCCCGGTGGTGAATCAGGGCTGGTTAGCCGTCGCAGTGAATTGCAGTCGGCCCGATCGGAAATGGAACACTACGCGTTTCAGATTACCGAAGCGGAAAAGGAAGTCACCCGTTTGGCAGAAGAAATCGATGCCAACGCGGCCGAGTTAGGACGCCACGAACAAACCCAACGCGACTGGATCACGCGACACGCCGCTGCGGAGGCTCGCAGTCATCACATCGCCGAACGGGTCGCGGCGCGTCAGGCGTCGGTCGATGAACTGAACAATACCGGCGGAGAGCACGAACGCGTCCTGGCCGAATCGAAGACTCTCGACACGGAACTGGATCAATCGATTCGCAGTGGGAAAGAATCAATCGCGTTGCTCGAAGAACAACGGCAGAGCATCGAAAGCGAACTCGCCGCAGCGACTGAAAAATTACAGGCCGTTCAAAGCGAAGCGATGAGTGTTTCGGTCGAGTCGGCTCGGTTGGAACAACAGGTCGAATCGCTCGCAACGGCGGCGGAAGTCGCACGCCGGGATCAAAGCCAACGCGAGGCGGCTAAGCAAGAAATCCGAGACGCGATCGCGCACACTCGCGAACGGTTGTCACAGGTCGAAATGCGAATCGTGCAAGCCGACGATCGGTTGGCGGAACTGTTGATCGATAGCGAAGCGGCCGAAGAATCGCTGCGTGTGTTCGCGCTACGTGCCGACGCGCAGCGAACCGAAGCACGCAAGGTACAGACGCAAACGCAAGCGGCAATCAAAGCGGTCGCTGCGGCGACCGAAGCGGTTTCGTCGATCACCGCGTCACGCGATGCGGCTGAACTCAAACGCAACACGTTGGCCGAACGCATCAAAGAAGATTACGAGATCGATCTTCGTGGTGACGACCCACCGGAGGAAATCGCCGAGATCGAAGACCGCGCCGCCGTCGATGCCGAAATCGCTAAACTGCGTTCGCAGGTTCAGAACGTGGGATCGGTCAACATGGAGGCTCTCGAAGAACTCAATGAACTGCAGGTTCGTTACGACGAACTGCACGGCCAGTATCAAGACCTCACCGCGGCGAAGGACTCGTTGCAACGTGTGATCGCGCGGATCAATTCGGATTCGAGGCGGTTGTTCCTCGACACGCTCGAAGCGATTCGTCAGAACTTTCAAAAGCTGTATCGCAAATCATTCGGCGGAGGGAACGCCGATTTGGTCCTCGAGGAGGCGGACGATCCGCTCGAAGCCGGTGTTGAGATCGTTGCGACGCCGCCGGGTAAACCGAGTTTCAGCAACTCGTTGTTGTCCGGGGGCGAGAAAGCTCTCACGGCGGTCGCGCTGCTGATGTCGATTTTCCAATACCGTCCGAGCCCATTCTGTGTGCTCGACGAAGTGGACGCGCCGTTCGATGAAGCCAACATCGGACGATTCGTTACCGTGCTGAGTGAATTCCTCGATCACTCGAAGTTTGTCGTTGTGACGCACAGCAAGAAAACAATGACCGCTGCCACGACCCTCTACGGCGTCACGATGCAGGAATCGGGCGTCAGCAAGCAAGTCTCGATTCGATTCGAAGACGTCAGCGAAGACGGCCAGATCAGCGCCGCCTGATCTATCTGCCCGTTGGCGTGAGACGCAAACCCCGCGAGCGGTGCAGGGATTTGCGTGATCTTCTTGCTGTTTTCATCGGTGCTTCTTCATCGGCAATTCGCGCCAACGTGCTGCGACGGAATGGG
>JBICHZ010000049.1:0-29283 GCA_043101355.1 Rhodopirellula sp. JB044 | reverse complement strand
TGTTGCGTGATCAGCATTTCGGCGAGCTGACCGACAGGGACGTCATCACCCAAGAGTCGAACTGTGAAGTCGCCCGTGCCACGCAGCGGAAGACTGGCGTTCCCCGACAATCGAATCGACTCGTTTGCGGAGGTGTTCTCCAGAGCAGTCAACGAGAAGTCGTGTATTTGCAGTTGTTGGTTTTCAGTTTGCAGACTTCGGACTTCGAAGTCGGCCGGCGGGAGATTGGCAATGCGAAGTCCTTTGCCGCGGAGGTTGCCGTCGAGTTGATAGTTCGTGAGGTCGTCGACGGTGTCGAGCGGGGTGTGAAGTTTCAAGTCGCCCGAGAAAGAACCCTGATTGGGATAGATCGAATTGGATTGGCCGAGAACCTTTGCGACCAGTTCCGAGAGTGGCGCGATGGGAAGATCGGAGATCGAGATCGCGGCGTCGATGTCATCGCGTGGAACCAACCCGATTGTGGCGGTGCCGCGAACCGATCCGCTCGCCTGCGATTGGCTGTCATGATCGACCACCATCGAGCTGAGGTTTTGTAGCGTTGCGGTGCCGTCGCGATAGACGAGGTGCGTGCGGAATTCTTTCAGTCTCACGCCGTCGATCACCAGGGAGGGGCTCGTTAGCGTTCCATCGAACCGGTAGGCCGCGCCGTCTCGCAGTGCGTTGATCGGGATGCCGACCTCGAACTGTACCGAGACGGTTCCCTGCAGTTCGAAGCCCGTGTCGATCCCGATCGCCTCGAGCCGGTTGGCGAGCTTACCGACGTCGATGTCGCTGAATGACCAGTCGGTCGTCCAATATTTCGGTTGGGGTGCCGGTTGGTCTGCCTGGCCTGGTCGCGGCGTCGCGGGGGCTTGCTCGGGCTGTTGAGCGGGTGAGGCCGTTGCTAGCAAAGCCAACGAACATATCAGGATCAGTAGTCGCACGGGCGAGTGACATTTTGCGAGTGCAGATACGCCGCGTGACGTTCGGGATCGGTCCTCCAGGGATCGATTGTTCGGCGCGGTGTGAAATGGCGATGCGGGCAAAGCCTGCGCCAATGTTACCGAAACGAGAAACTCCACCGCCAATCTGATTTCGGCGATTCAGTCCGATGGGCTCGCCCGGTTTTCACTTACTCGCCGGAAACTCGGGGCGATTTGGCAGGCCAAGCGACGACGCAGATCAGGAGCAACGCGATCGCGAGGCTGACACCGTTGAGGCTGGTGAAGATTCGAGTCGTCGTTTCGGACATTTCGAATCGGTTGAGAAACGTTCGGGTCGACAGATAATTGAACGCGGGCAAAGCCATCAACGCGATCAGCGACCAACGGACCCAACCGTTGAGATCTCGCCACGCGGACAGGCGAAGCCCGATGGCGCCCGCGATCGGGGCGGTCAGCAGAAGTGAATCGTACGATTGATGGTAGAGGCTGACCAGAAGTCCGAGCATCAGAATCGCACCGGTCCATCCCGCAATGCCGTCGTCGAATCCGCGACGCATGCGTCGATACAGGACGAGCATCGGGAACGCGAGGAGACCAAACATCGCCAGCAGGTGTGGCAGATCCCCGGGGTCGTTGCCGGCCCACTTCGCGACGATCGCAAACAAATCCAACCGGGTCCATGAGAACACCGGTGATTCATCTTCCATCGAGCGATGGACTTCCTGGGTATCGACGATTTGATCGATCAGAATCGAAACACCTTCGCCAAGGTTCCCGCCGCCTTCGTGATAGGCGATCCATCCCAGCGGCAGCACGGCAGCGGCGATGCTGAGGATCGCGCCGTAGGTCAACGCACGCACGTTGCCACGGGCGAGCATTAAGAAACCTAGCGGTAGGATGTATGTGGGTTTCGCCGAAACGATCATCAACATCCACGCCGATGAAATCGGCCGGCGTTCGGCCCAGGCGACCGACAGGAAAGTGGCCAGTACCAATTGGAAGGTGAAATAGCCATTGAACAACGTGATATGCCCGCCGCGAGTGAAAATGAGCACGGCGGCAACGGCCAACGCGACGTCGAGTCGGTAGCGAAAGCCGGCGGCGTGCGCGACGAGTCCTGCGATCGCAAACAAGATGGCAATCTGCAGCAGCATGTTGAGTGCTTCGCCGAGATGCAGCGGTAGGATCGCGAGCGGTGCATGCAGCAGCAAGATCACCGGCGAGAAGAACGGGATTTGTCGTGCGACCGGATACTTCGCCGCATACGCATCGCTGTAGGGGCTTTCTCCGGCGAGTACGGCTCGCGTGGGAAAGTAGATGCCGTTGTGGAAGTCGCAAAGGCCTTGTTTGTCCGGCGTGAAAGGGCCGGGGACTTGGTACTTCTTAATCGTCCGATAGACCGTCCCGCAGAGACCGATCGTCAGCATGATGGTGGCGAGGATTGCCAGCGGCCGATTGCGGATGTGCCAGTGGTCGCGGTCGTCGCGCTTCCGTTGGGCGGTGCCTGTGGAGGCATCGCCGGCAGTGGTGCAGACGTGGCCCTGCGAGTCCTCATTGGCCGCGTCCCTAGACGACGGTTCGGCGGCCTCATTCATTTCGGCGGTGATTTCAGAGGCAGGCATCAGAGGCGGACATCACGGAGCATCGGTATCACGAGCAGCGGTATCACGAGCAGCAGTATCAAGAGGCAATGGCAGCGAGTGCGGGCACGCGACGGGGACGCAGATAGTGTAGTTGCGGCGAAGACGTTCGCATCGACGCCGACGGTGAATTACCACGATGTCGCGTCAGCCCGGTCTCACGAAAGGTCATCGCCGCTGACTATCTGTTTTGTAGCGATTTTGCGGCCTGTTAACCGCATGGATGCCACTGATTCTTGGCTCTTGAAGGGGCCGGCCGTCTCGCGAGGAAAACGGCCGGCCGTCGATCTAACGATCCGCGGTGTGTTTGTTAGACCTCAACCAGCGAATCGCCGGTCATTTCTTCCGGCTTGGCGACGCCCATCAGAGCCAAGACGGTGGGAGCGATGTCTGCCAGACGGCCGCCGGTGCGGAGCGTTTTGCCTTTCGACTCGGGGTCGACGACGATCAAAGGAACGGTGTAGGTGGTGTGCGCGGTATGCGGTCCACCGGTGACGGGATCGATCATCTGTTCGCAGTTGCCGTGGTCGGCGGTGACGACAAGGCTGCCGCCTGCCTCGAGAGTTGCGTCGACGATTCGTCCGACACAGTTATCCACCTTCTCGACTGCCTTGATGGCGGCTTCGAGGACACCGGTGTGTCCGACCATGTCGCCGTTGGCGAAGTTAACGATGTAGAGATCGTTCTCGCCGGCTTTGAGGTGTTCGAGGACTTGCTCGGTGATCCCTTCGGCCGACATTTCGGGCTTTTGATCGTAGGTCGAAACGTCTCGCGGCGATTGTGCCATGCCCCAATCTTCTCCACCGAACGGGTCGTCACGGTAGTCGTTGAAGAAAAACGTGACGTGAGGATACTTTTCCGTCTCGGCGCATCGGACTTGTTTCAGTCCGGCTGATGCGACGACCTCGCCGAGAATGTTTGGCATCTTCGGTGGTTTCTCAAAGATGACTTTGACGGGGAGGCCTGTTTCGTAGCCCGTCATGGTCGCGAAGTACAGGTTCGAGAGTTTCTCGCCACGATCAAATCCGCCGCCGGGGATGTCTTTCCACGCGTCGTCGTCGAACGTGAACGCTTTGGTCAGTTCGCGGGTTCGGTCGCCGCGGTAGTTCATGAAGATGACCGCATCCCCGGGAGCGATCACGGTCGGCGATCCGCCTTCGGCGACGATCGAGGTGGCGACGATGAATTCGTCACCGGTTCGGTTGGAATCGGTCGGGTTGTCGTAGTAGTCTTGGATCGCCTGGCTAGCGGACGGGGCGGTTCGCTCGGCGCCCTTGGTCATCATGTCGTAGGCGGTTTGAACGCGTTCCCAGCGGAGGTCGCGGTCCATGGCATAGAATCGGCCGATGACCGAAGCGACGACGCCGACACCGGCTTCGGCACATTTGTCTTCAAGGCTCTTGACGTATCCGAGGCCGCCTCGTGGCGAGGTATCACGTCCGTCGGTGATAGCGTGGATCGCCAATTGATCACCTGTCAGGCCGTTGCGTTTGGCCAAATCGACGACGGCCATCGCGTGTTGCAGGTCGCTGTGGACACGTCCGTCGGACATCAATCCGAGCAGGTGCAGTCGTCCGCCGGATTGTTTGATGTGATCGAGTGCGCCGGTGACGACGGGATTCGAGAAGAAGGAATCGTTGCGGATCGCCCGCGTGATCCGCATCACTTCTTGGTCGACGATTCGACCGGCGCCGATGTTTTGGTGGCCGACTTCGCTGTTTCCCATGACTCCGTCGGGCAGTCCGACGTCTTCGCCCGATGTCGCGATCAGTACCGAAGGATATTCGGCGGTGAGTTTGTCATCGACGGGAGTTTTCGCGAGGTAGACGGCGTTGCAGTCGTTCCATTTCGGGTCGGGATTCTGGCCCCATCCGTCACGAACGATGAGGACAACAGGGCGGCGGCGTAATTGAGTCACGTTAGTACTCGCGTCAGCGGGTGTAGGGTCAAAAATGCATTCCAACGGGGCAAGCGGCGGGTGTACCGGCGACTCGCTGCCCACACCATATCGACCCCCGTGCGTCTCGCAATCCCAGGGTGACGCCTCGTCGCAGGAGAGCGGGTTTGGGCGGGAGGCCACGCAGTTGGAGTCGCGAAATTTCGCGGGAGAGGTGCGGGCGGTGTGGTGTCTGAACTCTGGCGAGTCCAGCTACGTTGAATAGGTCCAGTGACGGCGATAAGACGCCTGCGACGTCGTGGGGTGTGTTTTAGACGAGATCTTGTTTGCGTTTTTTCCGGCGACTGCCGGCACATTCTCGGCACACGCCATGGACGATCAGCCGATGTCCGGTCACGCGGAAGCCATGTTCAGCGGCGATCGTGTCGCGGGTTTCCAGCAACGGTTCGCTGCGGAATTCGATCAATTTACGACACCGGGTGCAGTACAGATGATCGTGCGGGGGGTAACCGTAGTCGAGTTCATAGACAGTCCGTCCGTCGAGCTGGAAGCTGTTCAGCAGCCCGGCGTCGACGAACTCACGCAGGGATCGATAGACCGTCGCCGAGCTGACGTAGTCCGGTTCGCCCTTGCGAGGCAGCTTTTCGATTAACTCGTCGGCGTCAAAGTGGGCGTGTTGAGCGAAGATGGTTTCGACGAGGAATTTCCGAGGTTTCGTTTGTCGTTGTCCGCGGCTTTGCAGGTATTCTTCGAATCGTTCCTGCGGTGAGAGTGCGACTTCGAGTCGTTCGAGGGATTCGGCGCTAGACATTGAACAGATAACAGTTGGCGGATGGCTGACTGGTCCGAAAAATCGGCTTTCTGGGGCTCAGCATAACCGTTCGGGTAGGAGTTGTCCTTATCAAACTGAGCGTTCGGCATGAGGCGTAAGATCGCGGGAATGGCGACCGTCTCGCTGATCGGAGGGGCGTGATATCTGAGAAATCGCACGCAGAAACGAAAAAACGCGGTGCTCTTTTCAAAGCACCGCGTTGAGCGATTTCCCTCGGTGGGGTTAGCCGTGACTCACAGGTTTATTTGTCTGTGAAGTCGAGGAACCACCAACCGTCGTCCCATTCGAGGCTGACCTTACGCCATCCCAATGGGACCTGCGGGTAAGGGTAGAACGGGCCGATGTATGGGAATGCCGATGGGCTGTACTGTTGTGGGTACGACAACGCGGCGTAGTTGGGATGAGCCGCGTAGCCTGGCCATGCGTAGTTTGGCAGGTTGGGTGAATCGTACCGTGGTGCACCGGCCGGAGCGGCAGGAGCCATTGGGACGGGTTGACCCATCACAGGGGCACCGTTGCTGACGACCGAACCGCCGACGGGGCCGTGATTGACGATGCTGCCGGGAACGACCATTTCGCCGTTGATCATTTGCGGGTTGCCGTAGGATGCGGCACGGGCGGGAACGCCTGCTTGCATCGGTGGCATCGGCTGCAGACGGTGGTTCTGCTGTGTGGCCGCAGGAGCGAGGGTTGGCATCGAGGTGCGATGACCGACTTGGCGAGCGGAGACTCCGCCGCGGGAAGGCTCGGACACCTTGATCATGTTCCGTACGCCGCGGGCACCGGGAGCGTGTTGAGCGACTCGCTCGATGAACTCACGCTGTTGCTGCGATGCGGCTTTGCCTTCGAGTTCGATCACACCGTTGTAGGCGTTGACGTCGACACCGAAGTTCTTCAGGTGACCTTCGGATTGAGCGCGACCGATTGCTCGCACGACAGAAGAGGTCAGTTGATCGTCGCTGATGCTCGGTGCGGCCATCGGCTGCGGTGCCGGAGCAGCGTTGACCACGGGTTGTGGCAACGGTGTAACGGCTTCGACGGTGTCGCCTTCGTAGGCCGCGGTAGGAAGAACCGTGCCGGGCACGACTTCTTGAGCAGCAACTGGGGCTTCTGGAATGGCATCCGGGGCGAGTTCAACGCTGGCAACCGTATCGATCGGTTGGGTCGTTGCCTCAGCGATCATTTCCGCCGGGAGAGTCATCTCCGGGGCGACCGGGGCTTGGGCGGTGACTTTGTCTTCGGCGAGAGCCTCGGCGAAGTCGAAGCCGGCTTCTTGGCTTTCCGGAGCGGCTTGCTCGGGAGCCAACGCGATCGCCGCTTTCTTTGGTTTGTAGATCTTGGCGGGTTTCGCGGTAGCGGTCTCCGCCGTGTTGACCTTGAGTTCGTCGACGATGTCACGAACGCCTTCGATCCCTTCGGAAGTCGCCAGGACGAGATTACGTTGTTCGTCGCCCGAGACGGTGCCTCGGAACAGGACAACGCCCTCATCGACTTTCATGTCGAGCGAGAAACCTTTGAGGTCGCCAGCGTCACGGCTGACTTTGAGTCGTTCGATGATGGATTGCGCGATTTCTCGGTCGCCTCCAAACGCCTGAGCAGGGCCCAGGGTGGCAACGGCAGCCATCGCCAGTCCAAAATATTTGCGTCGCATTGAAATGCCTCCCTACGGCCCTATATGTGGTTGTCGCACTGCGAAACTTCCTTGTGTTCACGCCGGGCGGCGCGTCGGAATCGCTCTAATCGCCTGTTGATTCAAACGGTGCTATGGACTGTTTCGGTTGTGAGGGGGCACTAGCGAAAGGTTTTTTCCGATTTTGTCGGTAAAACTACGCAAATGGTGCTCAACCGGCGGAGAAGAATCGCGTTCCCTGGCCTCCGGGCCCGATCGGGACGCTGACGCGGGCACCACAGCGGGGGCATCCGCCGGTATATTTCATGCCGCTGGGGTCTCGGTAGATTCTCCCATACGTGCGGCAGCATCGGAATTGAATGCCAAGAAACGGTCGACTTTGCGGTTCCGCTTGCTCGGGCGGGGAGACCGGGTCGCTCGAGGCGTCGAAGAATCCGCCTGGCTGGGGATGTACTGGTCGGGATTGATCTGGTCGGGAATGTTCTGGTCGGGCATGATTTCGCGAAGTCATGAGACTCAGTTCTCGGCGGCAGGATTCCTGTTGGCGGTGGCACCTCCCGAGGGGATTTCCGCGGTGGCGTCTTCTGTTTGGAGTTCCTCGATCGTGATCCGCAGTTGCTTGCGTGCTCGGTTGAGCCGACTGCGAACGGTCCCGATGGACAATTCCAAAATCTCAGAGATTTCCTCGTAGGAAGCTTCGTTCATTTCCCGCAAGACCAGAATCGCGCGATGCTGCTCGCTCAGTTGGTCCATCGCGTTCTGCACCAGGCTGACTTGGTCCTGGCGGATCATCCCGGCATCGACGGCTTCCCCGTGGTCGATCACGTCGTTGCCGATGTCTTCGCGTTGTTGGTCGAGCGAGATTTTGGCCCGTTTACGGCGTTTTCGCGACAAAGCGATGTTGAACGCGACGCGGTACAGCCAAGTGAAGAATTGACTGTTTTGCTGGAAAGTATCCAGTTTCAGGAACGCCCGGATGAAGGCCTCCTGCGTCACCTCTTCGGCATCGTGGACCGAACCGGTGACCTGGATCATCGCGCTGTAGAGACGATCCTGGTGTTCGACGACCAAGGACTCGAACGCCGGTTCGTCACCCGCCAAGGCTCGGCGAATCAGTTCGACTTCGTCGCTCTCGGTCAATTCGTTGCTCGGAACCAGAGGTGGGGTTTTTCAATGGGACGCCGAAAACCGGCCGAGTGTTCATCCGGCGGTCCCCGAGTTTAATTCCTCGGGTAGATCCTCTGACGATATTTCGGGTTCGCTCCGCGGCGGCGGTTCGCGAAGCCACAACGCAATGAAGAGCGTCCCCAAGGCGTAGCCTAGTAGAACCCCGCGCGGTGCCTGCTCGCTCGGCCACCAACCCGATTCCGCGAGAGGTTTCCAAAACAACACCTGGATCAACAGTGCAATCGGCAACAGCAACGCAAACCGACCCAACGCGTCGGTGCGAGCGGAAACGAATCCCGTCGATGAACTCGACACCGTAGATTCCGAAAACGCCGAGAGATTAATTGCCTCTGCGGTTTCGTCGGCCGGATCGGTGATGGCTATTGGGGCGGATGTGTTTGCTGAGGCGGATGTGTCTATCGAAAGTGACGGGGAGGCCGCTGCTTTATTAGGTGTGTTTTTGAAGAAAATTCTCGAAATACTCGCCAGCACCGATCCGAGAATCAGGACGCCCGCCGTTGCCTGCCATCCGGCGACGATGGAAACGACCGAAATCAACAGCACCAAATCGATTAGCCTCGACGTTTGATCACCGAGCGGATCGAGTTTCAGGTCCGCTCGCGGGCAGAACACTCGAGCGAGTACCCGCCCATAGAAACCGGCGGCGACCAAGGCTGTCAAAATACGCACGAACGATTGGACCAACGTCGTCGCATCAAAGGCGGTGTGCCGGTTGAGGATCCAGTCCGTCGGTGGCCACGGTTCCGGCGTATCGAGTTGCCAAGGCACGACGGCGGCAGACGGCAGGACCATGATGCCGCCGACTAACCAGATCGCCGCGAAGACCACCAATCGACCCGGAATCCGGTTGCGGTCATATCGGATCAACGCCATCGCCCACAGCACCGCGAAAGCGACGAGGTGATACAGGACGATCAGCAGTTGCACCGCATCGACTCGGGGTGTCGCCATGGTCAATTGAAAACCGTAGGAGCGATACGGCAGATTCCACGCATACAGTTCCGCCGTTCCCACGGTTGCGAACGTCAGTGCGACCGCCGTTTCGACGATCGGATAACGTGGGGAAATCGGCAGGCGGCAATCGCGGCAACGCCCACCGAGCATCAACCATCCAAAAATCGGAACGTTGTCTCGCGAGCGGAGCGTATTACGGCACCGAGGGCAGAACGAATGGCCGTTCACACTGAGTCCCTGCGGCATCCGCCAAACGACCACATTCAGAAAACTGCCGACGCTGGCGCCACACACGAAGAAGAACGTGAACACGACCACGTCGTTGATCCGCGGTAGGAGCGACTGGCCGAACGTACCGTGCCAGTGCCCGGTGGCTCGCAAATGACCATTGGCAACGGCCCATGTCGCGACGAAGACGTAGGTCGTCGCGATCGCGATATACCCCAGCAGCACTAGGAAGGCGATCGAGCGGTAGGGGCGACGCGGTCGGGACAATGGAGGCGAGTTCCCTCGGAGCAGTGCGGGCGAGGACGTGAGCGATTGCGATGCGTCGCAAATGAGGGGGCACCCTCACGGACGCCGAGCACCGTCGTACGATGCGATTCTCGCTGCGGTTCGCTCGATGAGCGCACGCTCACGTGGTCGACATACTTTATCTGCTCGCGTCTCCGGTGGCGATGAGGTTGCCAGACGAGGTTCCCACGTGAGCTTCTCACAGAAGGTCGCCCGGTGTGTTCTCGCCAACGCTTTTGAAGTCGCCAACTCGCTCGAAATTAAGCGGCGCTGCTGGTGCGGGCTTGCTCAGTCGCTGTGGTGGGGTTCGCCGAGGCCCGAGTCGGGCTCGTCAGGTCACTTTCGAACCGATCGACTAGCAATCCGTCCTGCATCCGGTAGCACCGGTCGGCTCGCTCGGCGATCGCGTCGTCGTGAGTAATCATGACAATCGTGAGGTCGTCTTCGGTGTTGAGTTGACGCAGGAGTTGAAGGATCGACTCGCCAGTTTCGGTATCCAGGTTCCCGGTCGGTTCGTCAGCGAGCAGCAGTTGCGGGTCGCTCATCAGCGACCGTGCGATGGCGACCCGCTGCATTTCACCGCCGGACATTTCGCACGGTTTGTGCGTCTTGCGATCGAGGAGGCCGACGCGATCGAGCATGGCTTCGGCGCGAGCGGTGAGGGATTTGCGTTGGCGAAAGTACCCCAGAACGCTGCGTGAAATCATTGCCGGCGTCAGCACGTTTTCCAGTGCGGTTAACTCCGGCAGGAGGTGATAGAACTGGAAAATGATTCCGATTTCGTGATTGCGGTATCGGTCACGTCCACGGCGGGGCAGGTTGTCGACACGCTCGCCGTTGAACCAAACTTCGCCCTGATCGGGTTGATCGAGCGTTGCCAGAAGGTGCATCAGGGTGCTCTTGCCGCTGCCGCTGCGACCGACCAACGCGGATAACTCGCCACGCGCGAACGCCACGTCGACGCCACGCAGGACGGGCAATTCGATCTGGTTTTTGTAGTAGCTCTTTCGGATCCCGCGGGCCTGCAGGATCGGGGTATCGGAGGAGTGGTTCATGGTGGGCTACTCGAATCGGAGGGCGGTGACGGGATGCATGCGGGCCGCTCGCATCGCCGGCAGAACGGACGCGGCGGTGGCAATGGCGACAGCCCCGGCCATCACCCACACGAGCGTGAACGGGTTCAAAATGGTTGGGATTTCGGTGAAGTAATAAACGGTCGGGTCGAAGACTTCTTGTCCGGTCAATCGCTCGATCACACCGGCGATCGCGTTGATGTTGTCGACAAAAAGAATGCCGCCGAGCAGACCGACGCCGCTGCCGACGATGCCCAGCAGGAGGCCGTAACTGAGGAAGATGCTCATCACGCCGCTGCCGCTGGCACCGAGTGCTTTGAGCGTGCCGATGTCGCGTGTCTTTTCAACCACGATCATGAAGAACGTGGCCAAGATCCCAAATCCGGCGACGGCGATAATTAGGAACAACAATATGTTTAGGATGGTGGTTTCCAACCGCACGGCGGCCAACAACGGGCCCTGCATGTCACGCCAGGTTTGAATGCTGTAGGCGAATTGGTCCGGTGGGAAGCGTTTTCGCAGGGCGTCACGTACTGCGTTGAGGTCGGCGCCTTCGATGAGTTTGAGCTGAATCGTGGTGACGCTTTTGACACCGGAGATCGGATCGATCATCCCACGGAATTCCTGCAACTGATCGAGTCGGACGAACGCGAAGGTGCTGTCGTATTCGCTCATTCCGGATTCGTACAGGTCGACGACGGTGAACTTTTGGTTGAGGACCTTGGGGTTTTCCGAGGCACTCGGGAACATCATCCGGATATCGTCTCCGGGTCGGCAGTAGTAGTGATCGCGAACGTTGCCCGCTTCGTCGCGGAGTTTGTTGCTGCAGGTGGAGATGCCCAGGATGATTCCCGGGTACTGTTCGGTTGCCGGATCAAAGGTCGCCGCCACGCCATCGGTGGCGCCTCCGTTGAGTTCGGGCGGCAGCAGAGGCCTGATCAAAGGTCCCGCGGCGGCGAGACTTTCTGGGGCGTCGCTGTTGTGTGTTTCGCTACGGAGGGCTTCATCTTCGATCAACCCGTCATCGGTCTTCGCCGCTTCGTTCGTTCCTTGCGGCAGCGTATTGCTCAGCCTCGCGACTTCGCGGTTCATCGCTTCGACGCGGGCCCGCTCTTCATCGAGGGCCCGTTCGTAGGCGACCCGGGCCCGTCGATAGTGCCAACCCGACGCGGGGAAGTTTTCGCGGTTTTCGGCAAAGCCCGATTCCCGCAGGTTGAATTCGACTTGCTTTTGGTTTTCAGGATGGATCAGGTACCGGCCGAACTGGCTGACGGTGTCGTACGTGGCCGCGTCGATACCGACGAGATTCACGTGCCGGGTAATCAGTTGTCCGTTGAAATCGATGCCGAGCATGCTGGGGACGTGAACGCTGACCGACGCGCCTTCGATATCGTCTCCCACGATTCGCCGAATTTCCTCGAGGTGCGCGTCCGGGTCGGGCATCCCGCCGCTGGCGTGGCACTCAATCAGGATGTCCGACGCCAATCCGTGAAGACGTTCGTGCATTTCAGCCGAAAATCCAGCCATCACACTATTGACCACAATGAGCGTAGCGACGCCGAGCGTGACGCTGATAATCGACGCAAGCGCGATGTAGCGGGTGCGTAGATATCGGAAGCAAAGCAGCAAGCGGTACATCCATGTCCCTTGTTACGACGGTAAACGGCTCTAGCGAGACCGAAATTTTGGTCTTTGCGGGAGTCTACGCGTCAAGCGTCGCTTGCAACAACGTCAATCTCCGTTCATGATCGGGCGTGAAATGTATACACTTTGCATTGGTGAATTGGGTTCGACGCTCCCTTGTTCGCCGATCACGGTCAGTTTCCCGTCAAAATCCGATTCGCCGCGCGAGTTTGGGTTCCGATATGAGGAAGGTTCTCGTGATGGCCCTTTTCGTCCGCGTCCGTGTAATTGTTGATTGTCACGATGAATGTCGCTCTCTTTGTTCCCTGCTATATCGACCAGTTCTTCCCCGATGTCGCGATCGCCACGCTGGAACTGTTGGAATCCCAGGGCGTCAATGTCAGCTTCCCAGAGATGCAGACGTGTTGTGGCCAGCCAATGGCGAACACCGGATGCACGGCCGACGCGGCCCCGGTGGCGAGAAAATTTGTCGAGATTTTCTCAGGATACGATGCCGTCGTTTGCCCTTCGGGCAGTTGCACGTCGATGATCCGAAACCACTACGGCGAATATTTCGCGGCCGACGACGATCGTTTCATGCACCTTCGCGATAATACATTCGAGCTGTGTGAATTCCTGGTCGATCAACTCGGTGTTCGCAGTATTGCAGGGCGGTTCGCGCACCGCGTGAGTATTCATTCGAGTTGCCACGGTTTGCGAGAACTCAGGCTCGCCGGCAGCAGCGAGCAGATGATCCCGCGTGAAAACAAACTGCGTCTGCTCGTTGAATCGCTCGACGGGGTCGAGGTCATGCCGATCACCCGTCAGGACGAATGCTGTGGTTTCGGTGGCACGTTTGCGGTTACTGAACGCGAGACGAGCGTCGCCATGGGGCTCGACCGGGTGCAAGACCACGTCGGATCGGGCAGCGAGGTGATGATCGCCGGAGACATGAGTTGCCTGATGCACATGCAGGGGCTGATCCGGCGTCGCGACATGCCGATGCGAGTCATGCACGTCGCGGAGGTTCTCGCCGGGAGAACTCTACAGCAAAAGAAAGCCGTCTCCGCCGGATACTAACCGCACTTCGAATCAAACAAATCTACTCTACGAACAGTTGTCTCGACGATTTTGCCGGGCATTCTCGGTTGACCGGGCATTCTCCGGTACGCCCTGAATTTCTGATTTTCGAGATCGCCATTCATCTGTCCGCCTCATTCAACGACACAATTCATGTCTACCGCATTGCCGATCGTCGACCATCCCCAGGCGGCGAAAGAATTCGTGACCAATGTGCCTCGGTCTCACTGGCACGACGATTCCCTGTGGTTCGTGCGTACCAAGCGTGATCGCCAGGCTCAGTCGTTGCCCGAGTGGGAGTACCTGAGGGAGTCCGCATCGGCGATCAAGCGTCATACGATCGCGAATTTGCCCGATTATTTGCAGGAATTCGAGGCTAATGCGACACGCATGGGGGCGGTGGTGCACTGGGCAGCAGACGCCGGCGAGCACAACGAGATCGTGCTCGAGCTGCTGCGGAAAAACCACACGCAGCGGATCATCAAAAGCAAATCGATGCTCACCGAAGAGTGCGGTCTGAACGAGTTTCTGATCGAAAACGGCATCGACGTCGTCGACACCGACTTGGGCGAGAGAATCGTCCAGTTGCGAGGCGAAACCCCAAGCCACATCGTTTTGCCGGCGATTCACATCAAGAAAGAAGAGGTCGGCGAGACCTTTCACCGGCATCTGGGGACCCGGAAGGGCGAGGCCGATCCGCAGGTTCTAACCGAGGCTGCACGTGGCCACCTGCGAGGCAAGTTCCTCGAAGGAGAAGTCGGCGTCACTGGGGTGAACTTCGGAATCGCCGAAACCGGTGGGATCGTGGTCTGCACGAACGAGGGCAATGCCGATTTGGGGGTTTCGCTGCCTCGGATTCACATCGCCTGCATGGGGATCGAAAAGCTCATCCCGCGGTTCGAAAACCTAGGGGTGTTCACGCGTTTGCTCGCCCGGAGCGCGACCGGTCAGCCGATCACGAGTTACACGTCGCATTTTCATGGTCCTCGTGACGAGAACAGCGAACTGCATATCGTGTTGGTCGACAACGGTCGTTCGCGGATCCGCGACAGTGACACGTTCCGAGACGCGTTGAACTGCATCCGCTGCGGTGCCTGCATGAACACGTGCCCGGTGTATCGTCGCAGTGGCGGGCACAGTTACCAAGCGACCGTTCCGGGGCCAATCGGCAGTGTGCTGGGGCCGACAAAGAACATGAAGGCTCACAAGAGTTTGCCCTACGCCTGCAGTTTGTGTGGGTCTTGCACGGACGTCTGTCCGGTAAAGATACCGCTGCATCATCAGTTGCTCGCCTGGCGTGGTGTACTCGTCGGCAAACGGCTGTTGGCATGGAAAAAAAGAATCGGGATGAAGGCCGCCTCGTGGCTGTTCCGTCATCCGCGACTGTTCTTTGCCGCTGGCTACATGGGCCGTGTCGCGCTGCGTTATCTGCCTCACTCTCTCACCCACAACCGGCTCAACGAATGGGCCATTGATCGCGAGCTCCCCGAGCCTCCTAAACAGAGTTTTCGGGCGTGGTATGCGAAAAACCGCAGCGAGAAACAGCCGGAGGAATCCAAATGATCGCCGAAGCATTTGATCGACAACCGCAGCGGAGCAAACAATTGATTTTGGACCGCCTCCGCGGGCGTGCGGTGAAGTCGAAAGGATTGCCCGAAATCGACCGTTCACGTCTGGTGCGATTCGATGATCCAGTTGCCCAGTTTCGCCAAACGCTCGAGTTTGTCGGCGGGGAGAGCCATATGGTCGATACGCCCGAGCAGGTTCGGGAGATCCTGATGGGGATCGACGTTTTCGCAGGCGCGGAGAGAATCGCGTCGACTTATCCGGAGGCGATCGAACCCACGGTGCAGCTAGACCGGATCGGTGATCCGCATTTGCTGTCATCGTTGGACTGGACCGTCGTTCGTGGGGAATTTGCGATCGCCGAGAACGGTGCGATATGGATCGATGGCGGTACTTTGCCGCATCGAGTGATGATCTTCATCGCGCAGTACTTAGCGATTGTTGTTTCGCGCAGCCAGATCGTAGATCACATGCATGATGCGTATGCGCGGATTGGGACGCCTGAACCGGGGTTCGGTGTTTTCGTATCCGGTCCCAGCAAAACCGCCGATATCGAGCAATCTCTGGTGTTAGGGGCACACGGTTGCCGCAAGTTGCAAGTCTTCTTGACACCTTGAACAACGGTTTTCGGGACAATTTTTTCATCAAATGTTCAAAAGCCGTTGACGCTTCCGCGAGTCGCCCCTACATTCTCGCCTCCCCACAACAAAAGGTTTGTGACGTGGGGTCTCCGTCCGTCGTCATTGAAGTTAGGTTTCGATCGTGTCAACTGGTGCCAGCGAAGTCATCCGCATTCGTATGGAAGCATACGACCATGCTGTTCTGGATCAGAGCGCACGCGATATTGTTGATACCGTCAAGGCGACTGCGAGTATTGTTCACGGCCCGATTCCATTGCCGACCCGCGTGGAGCGGTACACGGTTCTGTCGAGTCCGTTTGTGAATAAGAAAGCACGGCAGCAGTTTGAAATTCGGACGCACAAGCGTCTGGTTGATATCGTCCAGGCTTCGGCCAAGACCATTGAAGCATTGAATAAGCTCAGTCTGCCGGCTGGGGTTGACATTAAGATCAAGGCTTCCGCCCGCTGATCTGGTCCTCGCGGCGAAGGTGGCTCGTGCGGCGTGTTTCGCTGTCCGGGTTTTCTCTCAGTCGCCATTCGGCTCGCCTGGTTGGGCGAGTGTTTTTTAGCCGGTTCTCCGTTGCTGATGTTTAGGCGGCGTGAGGTTGTTTGAGTTGGTCCCGTTGTCGCGTAATGGCGGCGGGTTCGTTCGTTAACTTTTGTAGTCACGGTTTTCCGTATGGTCGGAAGCTGCGGCGATACCTTCCGGAGTGTTCGCGAGGCGAACGGGTTCGGTTGAATCGTCGGGCAGTCCCGGAATCCCTAACGAAATCGCAGGTAGCTCGCCGCTGAAACGGCGGGCAGGAATTGTTATGTTACCATCAATCTTGGGCCGAAAGGTGGGGATGACTCAGGTCTTCCTCGAGGACGGAACTGCCGTCCCGGTCACTGTTGTTCAGGCCGGTCCCTGTCATGTGTTGCAGGTTCGCAGTGTCGAGCGAGACGGCTATGAAGCGGTTCAGTTAGGGTTCGAGGACAAGCCTCGTCGTTTGGCTTCGCGAAGTGAGCGTGGTCAAGTTGCGGCGATCGAAAGCAAGCGGTCCAAGGCTCGTGCTGCTGCTGGTGTTGAGTTGGCTCCGAAAGCCGATTGTGAGCCGCAGCGTTTCGTTCGCGAGTTCCGCGGTTCAACCGACGTGAGTGTCGGTGACGCGTTGACTGTCGAGCAGTTTGCCGAGGTCAAGAAGGTTGATGTGACCGGCACTAGCAAGGGTCGTGGCTTCTCGGGTGTGATGAAGCGGCATAACTTCGCCGGCCAGCGTGCGTCGCACGGTGTTAAGAAGTGTCACCGTCATGCCGGGGGTACCGGAATGAGTGCCTCGCCAAGTCGCGTGTTCAAAGGCAAGAAGATGCCTGGGCAGTACGGCAATGCTCGTGTGACGACTCGGAACCTCGAGGTCGTGAGCGTCGACACCGAAAATAATCTGCTGCTCCTTCGCGGAGCTGTTCCCGGCCCTAATGGCGGGTTCGTTTCTATCCGTCAAACCAACAAAGTCTGAGGGCGGAGATTATGGCAACTATCCCAGTGATGAATGCGTCCGGCAAAGAAGTCGGTTCGTATGAAATTGATACCGCCCAGATCGCGGATCGCGTCAGTAAGCAGTTGTTGCATGACGTTGTTGTGATGTACCAGGCCAATAAGCGTCAGGGTTCGCATAATACCCGGACCCGTGGTCAGGTCAGCGGCACGAACAAGAAAATGTACCGCCAGAAAGGTACCGGTAACGCACGTGCTGGTGCGAAGCGAACCAATGTTCGTCGCGGCGGTGGTGTTGCGAGAACGGTTAAGCCTCGTGACTACAGCTATCGTCACCCAAGGAAGGCGGTCAAGCTCGCGACCCGCATGGCGATCCGTTCGCGTATCGACGATGGCGAAGTTGTGGTGATCGATGACTTTGGTATCGAGTCGCCGAAGACCAGTCAGATGGCCACGGTGCTTCGGAGTCTTGGGCTCGAGGGTGTTAGCACGCTGATTGCGACCTCGAGTGATGACGCTGCGGTTTACAAGAGTGGTCGCAACATCAAAGGTGTCTGTGTGGAGCCGGTTCGTCAGCTCAATGCTTTGTCGTTGCTGACGCCGAAGAAGGTGCTCTTCACGACTGCTGCTTTGGACAAGATCAAAGACGGCACCTTCGCGAGTGCTCCAGTTTCCGAATCCAGTGAACAGGAGGCCGTGGCCTAGTCGGGGTTGAGCGGGTGATCGCTCAGTGTCTCAGATTTCAAGCCGGGAAGTATTCATGTCAGCTATCAAGCCTCCACAGCCAGTTGAACGTAAGGTCAAGCTCGAGCCGCATCAGGTTCTGCTGCGTCCGCTCGTGACCGAAAAAGGTGTTCACCGTGCGACGCGTAATAACCAGTACGCGTTTCAGATTCACCGTGATGCCACTAAGCTCGACGTGCGAGCGGCCGTCGAAAGCCTCTTCGATGTCAAGGTGACTGCGGTGCGAACTCAGACCCGCAAGGGTAAGTTTCGTCGCTTCCGTAATAAGATGGGTCGCACGAGCGACTGGAAGAAAGCCATCGTGCAGTTGCACGAAGATCATCGGATCGACTTCTTCTAGTCGTCGTGGTGACGCGGGAAAGGTGCTGTGACTGCAGGCCTGGCTCGGAACGTCGTGGAAAGCATTTGCAGTCAAGCACTAACACTTAAAACTCAGATCTCAGAACTGTCTCATGGGCATCCGAATCTACAAGCCGACCAGCGCCGGCCGACGTAACGCGTCGGTTAGCGACTTCAAGGAGTTGACGAAGGGCTATACGCCTGAACGCTCTTTGCTGCGTCCGAAGAAAAAGACGGGCGGTCGCAATAACCAAGGCAAGATTACCGCCCGGCATCGTGGTGGTGGTCACAAGCAAAAGTACCGCGTGATCGATTTTCGACGCGTTAAGGATGGTGCTGTGGGCGTCGTCGAGTCGGTTCAGTACGACCCGAACCGTTCTGCACGCATCGCGCTGTTGAAATACAGCGATGGTGAGAAGGTTTATGTGATCGCTGCAGCGGGTGTGAAGGCCGGCGACCGTTTGCAAAACGGCCCGGACGCGACGCCAACCGTTGGTAACTGTTTGCCGCTGAAGAATATTCCGCTGGGTACTGCGGTTTGTTGCATTGAGATGCGTGCCGGTCGTGGTGCGGTGATGTGCCGTTCAGCCGGAACGCAGGCGACGTTGCAAGCACGCGAAGCAGACTGGGCACAGTTGTTGTTGCCTAGTGGCGAAGTTCGCCGAGTGCCGAGTGCCTGCCGTGCCACCGTTGGCCAAGTCGGTAACAGTGATCACATGAACGTTCGACTCGGGAAAGCCGGTCGTGCTCGTTGGTTGGGGCGTCGTCCGCATGTTCGCGGTACTGCGATGAACCCGATCGATCACCCACACGGTGGTGGTGAAGGTCGTACCAAGGGCGGTCGTCACCCAGTCAGTCCTTCCGGTAAGAGTGCCAAGGGCGGTGCAACGCGTCAGAAGCGTAAGCCAAGTAACTCGTCGATCGTCCGCCGGCGTAAGAGTCGTCGTTACGGTCAATTGAAACTTCACAAGTAGGCCGGCCAGGAAACGTCTGAGAATCAAATATGAGTCGAAGTAGTAAAAAGGGTCCTTTCGTCGACCCGAAATTGTTCTTCAAGGTCCAAAAGGCTGCTGAGTCCGGATCGAATGAACCCATTAAGACTTGGGCGCGTTCGTGCACCATTGTGCCCGAGTTCGTCAACGTGACTTTTATGGTTCATAACGGTCGTCAGCACGTCAAAGTGTTGGTCACTGAAGACATGGTTGGACACAAGCTCGGCGAGTTTTCACCGACGCGGACTTTCCGCGGCCACGGTGGTAAAGGCAAGCGATAAGGTAGGAATCGGGAATCATGTCACAGTTCAACGCATATCACAAAAATGCCCGTATCAGCGCACAGAAGGTGCGGCTGGTCGCCAACATGGTCCGTGGCATGTATGCCGACGAGGCACTCGATACTCTCAAGTATCAACCGCAACGCGGTGCTCGGATGCTCGAGAAGGTCATCAAGAGTGCTGTCGGTAACGCCCAGGACCCTGACCAAAACAACGGACGCGGCTACAAGATCGAAGACTTGGTAGTCACCGACGTACGAGTCGACGGCGGCCCGATGTTCAAACGGATTCGTCCGCGAGCCCGCGGCATGGCGTTCATGATCAAGAAACGCTCGAGTCACATCCGTGTCGGTTTGACTCACATCGACGAGATATAGCCAATCGTTCGGGACGGCGGCTCAGTGTCACCGGCTCTTGAGTTCACGCAGTTCAAACGCATTTCATTTACACAGTCCTTAGCCCACAGAACTTTCACCATGGGTCAAAAAGTCAACCCGATCGCATTTCGAACCGGCGTTACACGCGGTTGGGGCAGTCGTTGGTACGCGTCCAAGCAGGACTATGCGGCGTTGCTGGTCGAAGACAAAAAGATTCGTGACTTCATTACGAAGCACCCTAAGAAAACACAATACAAAGCAGCGGGTATCGATCGGATTGAAATCGAACGTACCCGTGACGAAGTCCGCGTGATGATGTACGTCGCACGGCCAGGTTTGATCATCGGTAAGAAGGGTCAAGAAATTGAGATCCTTCAGGCTGAGTTGCAGAACCTTGTCGGACGCCGGATCAATCTGAAGGTGGAAGAAGTCGGCCGTCCCGAGTTGCAGGCACAGCTCGTCGCCGAAGACATCGCTCAACAACTGGCGAAGCGATCGAGTTTCCGCCGGACGATGAAACGCTCTTTGGAGCAAACGATGGATGCCGGTGCCAAAGGCATCAAAATCCAAATGGCGGGTCGGCTCGGTGGAGCTGAAATGGCCCGACGTGAAAAGCAAATTGCCGGTTCGATCCCGCTCAGTACGCTGCAAGCGAAGATCGATTACGGATTCACCGAAGCGATGACGCCACAGGGGCACATCGGGATTCAGGTGTGGATTAACCAAGGTACTTACGGAGACGACAACGATGGCGTTGATGCCCAAACGGGTCAAGCATCGAAAAAGCCAAAGAGGTCGTATAAAAGGTAACGCGACTCGCGGCAATACGGTCGTTTTTGGCGATTTCGGAATCCAGTCCCTGGACGCCGGATGGATCAAAGCTACAACGATCGAAGCCGGCCGGATCGCAGCCCAGCAATACGTTCGCGGCGAAGGCAAGCTCTACATTCGAATCTTCCCAGACAAGTCGGTAACCAGCACTCCGCTGGAAACTCGGATGGGTAAGGGGAAAGGTGAGCCGGACTTCTGGGCCGCGGTCGTCAAGCCGGGGACCATTTTGTACGAACTCAGTGGCGTGACTGAACAGCAAGCCAAAGTCTGCTTCGCTCGTTTGGCCAGCAAGATGCCTGTCAAGGTTCGGTTTGTGTCGCGGCGGAGTGCGTAGAGCATTGCCGCGGTGAGGCCAACCCCACCAAAACTCATTCCCTTTTTTCGTTTGTTGAACGATGACATCACTGACTGAACTGCACGAAATGAGCGATGAGCAGCTCGATGCGACTGCGAAAGAAGCGGCAGAGACACTGTTTCGCCTGCGTTTTCAATCGCAATCGGAGCGACTCAATACGCCAAGCGAGATTCGCAAGAATCGCCGTTTGATCGCTCGGGTCAAAACGATCCAAACCCAGCGGGAGCGTGCCGCGCAAAACGCGTAGGCAGCGGGCCGCCAGCCATTTGTAATTAATCGAAGCCGCCACCGGCTTCACATGAAATACCCTTCCACTGAACTGTCCGAAACGTCATGCCTAAACGCGTGTTAGCCGGAATCGTAACCAGCGACAAGATGAACAAGACGCGCCGCGTCGAGATCAATCGCGTGGTCAAGCATCCGAAATACAAGAAATACCTCCGTCGCCGTACCGTCTGCCACGTGCATGACGAAGAAAACGAGTCGGGTGTTGGTGATCGCGTTGAGATCATCGAATCGGAGCCGCTTAGCAAGCTGAAGCGGTGGCGGTTGGTTCGCGTTCTCGAGAAGAGCACCGCGGTCGACGTGGTTGCCCTTCGTGCCGCTCGGAAAGAGGCGATGAACGCCGCCGAGAGTGAGACGATCGAAGCCGCCCACGCCGGTGAAAGCCCGTCCGAAAGCGAATCCTAGGCAACCGCCCCATTCCGCGTGTTCTGACCTCTGTGTGTCAGAGTTCAGGCGTCAGTAACAAAATATTTGTCGTTGAAGTGAATTAGATGATCCAACAAGAAACTCGTCTCGACGTTGCGGACAACACCGGTGCCCGTCAGGTGATGTGCATCAAGGTGCTCGGCGGAAGTCGTCGACGTTTTGCCACGGTCGGCGATGTGATCGTTTGCAGTGTCAAGAGCGTCATCCCCGGCAGCGAAGTGAAGAAGAAGTCTGTGGTGCGTGCGGTGATCGTGCGTACCAAGACACCGACTCGCCGTCCCGACGGCAGTTATATCCGGTTTGATTCCAACGCCGTGGTGCTGGTCGACAAAGACCGCAACCCACGTGGTACCCGTATCTTCGGTGCTGTCGCAAGAGAGCTTCGCGAACAGAAGTTTACAAAAATCGTTAGCCTGGCTAACGAGGTCCTCTGAGCTGAAGGCTCTCGCCGGGGCAGTCCTGCCTGGGCGAGTCCAGTGAAAGCTTGACAACAGAATTAGAAGCTAAACGCTCATCGTTATTTGCCAGAAGCCAAAAAATGAATTTCCGAATTGACGACGAAGTGATCGTAATCGCTGGGGCTGACAAGGGTCACCGAGGCAAGATTATCAAAATCGATCGCGATGCGAACAAGGTGATCGTGGAAGGTGCTGCCAAGGTTTGGAAGCACGTCCGTCAAAGCCAAAAAAACCCGCAGGGCGGACGTCTCAGCAAAGAGATGCCGATCAGCGCGAGCAACGTTCAGATCGTGGATCCGACCGACGGGAAACCGAGTCGTATCGGATTGCGTTACCTCGCGGACGGAAGCAAAGAACGCTTCGCGAAGAAGAGTGGAGCGAGTCTCGGCCAGGTGGCACCCGCCAAAGCAAGCCGAGCGTCGAAGTAAAGTTCTTGGTTGCCGTATCATCCGGTGACGACATCAAATTTTAATCACACAACTTAATCGGCTTGTTGCCTCCCATGTCCAACACGAAACCACGATTGCAGGTCCGCTACGAGGAATCGATCCGCGCGGCACTGAAGGAACAGTTTGGGTTCACCAACCCGCACCAGATCCCACGACTTGAGAAGATCACGCTCAACATGGGGATCGGAGCCGCAGTGACGGACAAGAAAGTCCTCGACATGGCGGTTGACTCGATGACCCAAATCGCCGGCCAAAAGCCCGTGTTGACGCTTGCTCGCAAGTCGATCGCATCGTTCCGTTTGCGTGAGGGCATGCCGATCGGTTGCATGGTCACACTTCGCCGCCAGCGGATGTATGAGTTTCTCGATCGCGTCGTTTCGGTGGCGCTCCCACGGGTGCGTGACTTTCGCGGGATCAGCCGTACGGCCTTCGACGGTCGTGGTAACTACACCCTCGGGCTCAACGAACAATTGGTGTTCCCCGAGCTCAACCCAGATAAGTTCGTTCGGCCTCAAGGGATGAACATTAGCTTCATCACCTCGGCAAAGAACAACGACGAAGGGCGCGCGTTGCTCGAGCAGTTCGGGATGCCTTTCAAACAACCCAAAGAAAAGTCGGGTGCGGCTTAGTGCCGACGCCGGCGTGATCGAATTCAGTTAGTACACATCACCGTTACGTTTCCTAGTTGGGCATAGTTGCCCGCTCCGTTCACCGCAGGTCCTTTCGTGGCAAGCAAATCCAAAATCGCCAAGGCGTCTCGCACGCCCAAGTTTTCCTCACGGAAAGAAAACCGTTGCAACTATTGTGGTCGTCCGCGGTCGGTCTATCGCAAGTTCGGTTTGTGCCGCATTTGTTTTCGCTTGAATGCGAATGCCGGGTTGATTCCTGGCGTGCGTAAGGCCAGTTGGTGAGTCTGGAAACAATTAAAGGGAACCCACAGCTATGATGACCGACCCCATTGCCGATATGCTCACGCGAATCCGAAACGCGGTTCGTGTGGAACGGCCTTATGTAGACATTCCTGCCAGTCGCGTGAAACGCGGTGTCGCTGACGTTCTGAAACGCGAAGGCTTCATCTGGGATTGGAAGGAAGAGGACACCGAGCCCGTCAAGACGCTCCGCCTGGAGCTCAAGTACGGCCCTAACGGCGAGCGTGTGATCCAGACAATCAAACGAATTAGTAAACCTGGACGTCGACTGTACTCGCGCAGCAAAGAATTGCGTCCAGTGCTCGGCGGTTTGGGAATCCGAATCATTAGCACAAGTAAGGGCGTCGTCAGCGATCGGGAAGCCCGCCGCGATAAGATCGGCGGCGAAGTGCTCTGCGAAGTTTCCTGATCCTACGTTAGTCCGTTATCGATCTCGCGATGGCGAGATTCTGTCCAAACACCCCCTGTTTCATCAAGCGAATCAGTCATGAGCCGCATCGGTAAAAAGCCCGTCGCGATCCCCGCTGGTGTGTCGATCACTGTCAACGATCGCACGCTCAACGTTGAAGGCCCAAAAGGCAAGTTGACATTCACCCACCGGTCCGAGGTGAGCGTGGAAGTCGATGCGGATGGGAAAGAAGCTGTCGTATCGCGTGCGGATGACAGTCGCCCGTCGCGTGAATTTCACGGCCTGACACGTGCGATCCTCGCCAACATGATTGTCGGCGTGACGCAGGGTTACGAGAAAAAACTCGAGATCGTTGGCGTCGGATACCTCGCATCGGTGAGCGGCGACACGCTTCAGTTGCGAGTCGGCTTTGCAAACGAACTGCACAAGAAGATTCCGGCAGATCTGACCGTGACATGTCCCGACCAAACCCACGTGGTCGTTCAAGGCTGTGACAAGCAGAAGGTCGGTCAATTTGCTGCGGACGTTCGTTCCCTGCGGAAACCTGAACCTTACAAAGGGAAGGGCGTCCGTTACCAAGGCGAACACGTCAAGATCAAGCCTGGTAAGTCGGCTACCAAATAATCATCCCAACATCACTTGGGAATGGACGGCTTCGCGTGTCCACTCCCCGAACGGTTTACTGTCATGGATAAAAACAAGAAAATTCGGTCGAAACGTCTTCGACGTCGTCGTCATGTCCGCAACAAACTGCGCGGTGATGCGACCCAGCCACGGCTGTGCATCCATCGCTCGCTGAAGCACTTCGCCTGTCAGGTGATTGATGACGAGCAAGGCAAGACCTTGGTCAGTGCGAGCACCCGTGACAAGAGCATTCGGGATCAAGTGAAGCAGGGCGGAAACTGCGACGCAGCGGCGTTGGTTGGCAAATTGGTGGCCGAGCGGGCAAACGAGGCCGGTATCAAATTGGCCCAACTCGATCGTGGTCATAATAAGTACCACGGACGCGTCAAAGCATTTGCGGATGCCGCTCGTGAAGCCGGCCTGCAATTTTAGGCAAAACCCTTTTTCGAACACATCACAATCGCAGTGGCTTAACCGAGTGTCCTCTGCAGCCCTTTCAGCAGACAAATTGCACAAATGAGTAATTCACGCAGCAACAGCCGACGTAACAAAAACGAAGAACCGGGTTTGCCCAGTGACTTGGTCGATCGCGTCGTCAAAATCAAGCGTTGTGCCGCCGTTGTGAAGGGCGGTCGTCGATTCAGCTTTGCCGCGATGGTGGTGGTTGGAAACGGCAACGGCCAAGTCGGTTGGGGATACGGAAAAGCCAACGAAGTCCCACCGAGCGTGCAGAAGGCGACCAAGCAGGCTTCGCGTAGCATGATCAACGTGCCATTGGTCGAAGGTTCGATCCCTCACCAAGTCTGGGGCCACTTCGGTGCGGCTAAGGTTGTTTTGATCCCGGCCGGGGCTGGTACGGGTATCATCGCTGGTCAGGCGGTTCGTGCAGTGTGCGAAGCATGCGGTATCCACGACATTCTGACCAAGTCGTACGGGACCAATAACCCCGTCACTCTGGTCAAGGCAACACTCGATGCGATGAGCAAGTTGCGAACTCGCGAGCAGATCGCCGCACTGCGTGGAATCGAGCCGGAAGAGCTCATCGAAGCCTAATCGGCGACTACGCCCAATCGTCCAATTTTGAACACCACATGAAGGATTGCGATCGAATCTTGTTTCGGATCGGTGCATTCTTTCCCAAAGTAGATCTTTACTATGCAACTCAACGACGTTCATCGCGGAATTACGAAGCACCGCAAACGCAAGCGAATTGGTCGGGGTCCTGGTAGCGGAACGGGAAAAACCTCCGGTCGCGGACACAAGGGACACAAAAGCCGTAGCGGTTACAGCCGGAAGCCAAACTTCCAGGGTGGAGCCATGCCGATGTTCCGCCGCGTTCCCAAGCGTGGTTTCAATAACAAATGGTCCGTCACCGTTTTCGCAGTGAACGTGAGTCGGCTCAACGACGCCTTCAACGATGGCGACACCGTTACGTTGCAAACCTTGGCGGATAAGAACCTCGCGAAAGGAACCTTCGACGAAGTGAAGATCCTCGGCGATGGCGAAATCTCCAAGAAGCTCACCGTGCAGGCTCACCGATTCAGCAAGTCGGCCGAAGAAAAGATCACCGCCGCTGGCGGAACGATCGAGAAGATCGCTGCGAAACGCACTCCCGATGAGCGTGTTGCGGCTCTGAAAGAAGCAAAAGCCTAAGGCGTTATCCTCCGATCTCAGGCGGATACGCGGCGTTTCCGGGGCGACCGAAATACGAGCGCCGGCGATGCGGCGGAATCAGGCGGAATCAACGGTGAGCAGGCGACTTCGTCGTTTATGTCGCCGAACTGGCTCGAGCGTTCGGCCCGGATGTGGGGCGAAGGACCGGGGGCATCGGGTCGGATAGCGTCGGATGCCTACTCTCGTGATGAGGGCGTGCCGGGGGGGGCGAAGGCATGGTGAACTTGGCATGCCATCGCTAGATGATCAGCGACGTAGCATAGAGAACGTTCGTGGTCGCGACTCTCTAAAGCCTTGGTGTGGTGGTAGTTTCGCTCAAACTGTTTATAAATCACTCTCGTGGTGAGGCTCCGGGATCGCTAGACTGCCCGTCTTGCCACCATTGGCCCCACCTTTAACCGATCGACGACGGACAGATCGATGCTGGAAAAGCTCCGAATCATTTTTTCGATTCCTGAACTACGTAAAAAGATTTTCTTGACGATTGGGCTGCTTGCGGTCTACCGGATTGGGTTCCACATCCCATTGCCGATGATCGCCACCAACCTCGAAGATGCCGCCGGCGGAGGCGCCGCCGACTTCTTCGAGAAGGTCAGTGTTTTCGCGGCGAGTGATCTGCGTCAGGCCACGATCTTCGGTCTCGGTATCATGCCGTACATTTCGGCATCGATTATCTTCCAATTGCTCGGCAGCGTTTATAAGCCGCTCGAGGAACTGAAGAAGGAAGGCGAAGCCGGCCGTAAAAAACTCAACGAATACACTCGTTACCTGACCGTCGTCATCTGCCTCGTGCAGAGTTACATGTACCTGAAGTTCATGTTGATGACCGGTGCCGGTGGGCAAAGCAATATCAACCCATTCTTTATGAACGCGGACCAGCAACTGTATTTCGGATGGCAGATCGTTGCCGTTCTGACGATGACCACGGGGACCGTGTTTCTGATGTGGCTCGGTGAGCAGATCGATGAATACGGAATCGGTAACGGGATCAGTTTGTTGATCATGGCCGGGATTCTCGCTCAGATGCCAAAGGCGTTGTACGAACTCGTCCTCGGAATGAAACCTGAACTGACCGGTTTGGCGAAAGGACAGGTCGGCATCGAGACGCTGATCATCCTGGTGGTCTTGTTCGTGGTCGTTGTCTTTGGTGTTGTGTTCATCACGCTCGGTCAACGGAAGATCCCGACTCAATCGGCTAAGTTCACTCGCGGACGCCGCGTTTATGGTGGGACGCGTCAGCACCTGCCACTGCGGATCAATCAAGCGGGCGTGATGCCGATTATTTTCGCTAGCAGTTTGTTGATGATCCCTGGCGTGTTCTTCGGATTCCTTGCTGGGCAGTTTGATTCTTCAGGACCGATTTTCCGCGGTTTGAATTTGATCAGCCTCACGATGGGCGATCAGACGTCGTACTTCTTCAACCTGCTCTACGTCGCGTTGATCTTCTTCTTCTGCTACTTCTGGACGGCGATCACATTCAATCCTAAAGAGATGAGCGATAACCTGAAGGAAAGCGGCACGTTCATCCCTGGATACCGTCCAGGACGTCGTACCACGGACTATCTCGAGAAGGTGATGGTTCGGATCACGTATGTCGGAGCGGCGTTTTTGGGGTTGATCGCGATCGTGCCAACGATTGTCTACGGATCGCTCGGCGTGCCGTACTCGATCGCTGGATTCTACGGAGGTACGGGACTGCTGATCGCTGTGAGTGTTGCGTTTGACTTGGTGCAAAAGATCGACAGTCACTTGGTGATGCGTAATTACCGCGGATTGCTCGAAGGCGCCGGCGGCGGAACCGCACCAGTAGTCTAAGGGCGGTTATGCTGGCCAGTTTGCATCGCTGTTTCGTTTGACGAAACGGCGTGCTTTCGGAACCAGGTGTTTCAATGACTGCGCCTGGATTTCGAGACCAATGCTCGATCTTGCTTTCGAATCCGTCTCTGTCGTCGTCTGTTCAGCGGTTTAGATCAGTGAAGATCGTCTTTATCGGTCCGCCGGGTGCTGGAAAAGGGACACAGTGTGGTTTGTTGAGTGAGTGGCTCGGCGTGCCACACATCAGTACCGGAGAAATGTTGCGTTCGCTCGATTCCGAAACGGGCGGTGCGATTCATCTACGCATTGATCGTGGCCATTTCGCGCCGGACGATTTCATTCTCGAGATGGTTGCAGACCGTCTGTCGGAGGAAGATTGTCGACGGGGTTACCTGCTCGACGGGTTTCCTCGCACCTTGGTACAAGCGAAAGCGTTTGACCACAGTATGGAGCGGTCAACGGAGCAACTCGATCACGTTGTGCATTTGATCGTGGGTGCGGATGAATTGGTACATCGTCTCGCGCAGAGGTCACTGACCGGGGCGCGGTCAGACGATTCGGCACAGTTCATCCAAGAGCGGTTTCGGATTTACGAAGAGCGAACTGCGCCGCTGTTGGAGTACTACGGCGAACAGGGACTCGTGCGAGAGGTTGATGCGAGTTCGTCGCCGGAAGTTGTGTTTGAGCGGATTCGCGAATCAATCGGAGCCGATCGGTAGTCGCCGTCGCTGGTCCCGAACGAATCGGAAACCAGCGACCAGGAATGGTTACGTGTGAAGCGTTACTTCGAGGCGTTCGCTTTATCGACGAATTTGTAGATGCGCCCACCGCCCATCATGGTGCTCATCAGAGCTTCACCAGATTCGGTTTCGCCGAAGGTAAACACCGGGAGTTGCTGCCATGCGATCGGGCGGTTTTCAAGAACCTTTTTGGTATCGGGATCAACCTTCAACGCCCAAAGTCGACCGCTAACATAATCTCCGTAGAGGTAGTATCCGTCCAAGGTCGGCGTCTGAGTACCGCGATAGACGAGTCCACCGGTAACTGATTTGCCCCAATCATCGGTGTGAGGATACTCAACCAGCGGTTCGATCAAACGATCATTCGGTCCGGAACCTTTTCCGCCACCCTTGGTGAAGCGGTGGGCACCTTCGCGGAGGCTCCAACCGTAGTTGCCACCTTTGCGGATGATGTTGATTTCTTCCCAGTCATTTTGGCCCACGTCTGCGGCCCATAACTCGTTGGTTTTAGGGTCGAACGCCATCCGCCAGATGTTGCGAAT
>JBICHZ010000048.1:0-15249 GCA_043101355.1 Rhodopirellula sp. JB044 | reverse complement strand
GGCTGATTTCACGTTTCTCGATGTTCCAACAAATCAGATTTTTGACATCCCGGAGGGAAAGGTGATTCATCCGCACACGGATCGGTGGATGCATCGACCTAATACCTATCGAGACGTCGCACGCGATTGGATTGATGGGCTCTGTAGTGTTGAGTCGTCGAGCGATGTTGAGTGAGTTCGCGACGATTGGTGGCGATGAGGGGGGCGTCTGTTCTCCGCAGGTTTGTGAAATTTGACGTGGCCGATTTTTATATTGGACTTGGCAGAGTTCAGGCCACTGAATTCCTGCGACATCGGCTGCGTCAATTTTTGTAACGCTCTCATGGGTTTCACTAGGTATTCGGATTGTTTCTATATTCTGCATGGTTGTGCTTGACCGTTCGTGCCGCTGTGGTTGGTACGCGGTCAATTGCGAGGGATTGCTTAGAAAGGCTGCGGTGTGCGACTGCACAGAAATCAATAGAACTGCACGGGGATCAATAGATTTTCCTCTTGGTAATTCTATTGCCTTGTTCGATGCGAATTGTCGCATCCACATTTGCAGTTCGTACAAGAGTGTTTTGTGTCGGTTACAATCGCACCCCGAACGGTTCTCGAAGCTTGACTGCATCGATTGCCTCATGTTTCGATACGGTTATGCAGTTGGAACGTCGTTTGGAAAATCGACTTCGGTTTTGGTTTGTGGTTTCGAGCGACGAACCGAAGTGCGAAGCCCGTCGGTTCTTCAATCGCGAAGTTGTGGGGTGATGTTCGGTCGTGATGGCAATGAGTTTGCTTTTGTTGACGACTGGATTGTTCGTTTTCGTTTTGAATCTCTTCTAATTTTTTGAACTCCTTATGAAGTTTCTGCTGCCCACAATTCTCTCGTTGTTATTCGTTCCTGTTGTTGCGTTTGGTCAGAACGATTGGGAGTCGATCACGACGTTCGAGCGAAACAGGCTGCCGTCGCGGGTCGAGTCTTATTCATATAGCGATGTGGATGACGCGCTGAGTGGAGACCGGGATCGGGCTCGGATGCGTTCGCTGAACGGGACGTGGAAGTTTCGCTATGTCGATCGTGTCCAAGATCGGCCGACGGACTTTATGGCGTCCGATTTCGACGGGAAGCAGTGGGACGATATTCCAGTGCCTTCGAATTGGGAGTTGCAAGGCCACGGGCAACCGATTTACACGAACATCACTTACCCGTTCACGCCGCGAATTTTTGACAAGACGTTGAAGTACGATTGGAAGGGTCCGCAACCTCCGCGGCCACCTTTTATCTATCGCGATAATCCCGTGGGCAGCTACTACCGTGATTTCGAAGTGCCGGTCGAATGGAAGGACCATTCGATCATCTTGCACTTTGGCGGCGTCTCGTCGGCGTTTCACGTATGGGTGAACGGCGAGATGGTCGGTTACAGTCAGGATAGTTGTTTGGCGGCGGAATTTGATGTGACGTCGTATGTCAAACCGGGGACCAACCGTGTTGCGGTTCAGGTGTTTCGTTGGAGCGACGGGAGTTATCTCGAAGACCAGGACATGTGGCGGTTGAGCGGTATTCAACGCGATGTCCTTTTGTTGGCTCGTCCGAAGATTGCGTTGGAAGATGTTTACGTTCGTACGAAGTTCGACGAGAACCTCGGCAACGCGACGTTGGAGATGCGTCCTCGCGTCTGGGTTGGCAAAGACGTTGACTCGATCGATGGTTGGACGATTACGGCCGAGTTGTTCGATGCCGAAGGCAAGTCAGTGTTGGACTCGACGATGTCGACTTCGGCGAAGGACGTATACAACGAACGTTGGCCGGCGAGGGATCTGACGAAGTTTGCGTTCATGGAGGCGGAGGTTGCTTCGCCGAGGAAGTGGTCGGCGGAAGATCCGTATTTGTACCGGGTTGTATTTACGGTCCGAAATCCCAACGGAGAAATTGCGGAAACAAGGAGTCAGCGGATTGGGTTTCGGCATCTTGAGATCAGCGACGCGGGGGAGTTTCTGGTCAACGGTGTCGCGGTCAAGTTGATGGGCGTGAACCGGCACGATCATCACCCGGTACGTGGCAAGGCGTTGACGCGTGAGGATATGCGGAAGGATGTCGAGTTGATGAAGCGGTTTAACTTCAACTCAGTTCGCACATCACACTATCCGAACGATCCGTACTTTTATGAGTTGTGTGACGAGTACGGTATCTACGTGATGGACGAAGCAAACATCGAAACGCATCACCTCGGTGGGGCGATCCCGAATGATCCGACATGGAGCGGTGCGATCATGAGCCGAGTGTATCGGATGGTGGAGAGGGACAAGAATCATCCTTGTGTCGTTTCGTGGTCGTTGGGCAATGAGTCGGGGACTGGTCCGGTGATGGCGGCCGCGGCGGCGTGGATCAAGTATTTCGATGCTACGCGATTCATCCATTACGAAGGGGCCCAGGGGGATCCGACCGATCCCGACTATGTCGAGGGCAACGGTGTCGGGTATCAGTCGCAAGGGTGGCCGACGATGTCGAACCCAGACGACTCAGACTATGTGGATGTCGTCAGTCGGATGTATCCGGACCTCAGCCAGTTGGTCAACATGTCGGAGAATCCGAAGATCGAGCGGCCGATCATCATGTGTGAGTACTTGCACGCGATGGGCAATTCGATCGGCGGTCTCGGCGAGTTTTGGGACGAGATCCGTAGTGCTCCCAACTTGATGGGCGGTTTTATTTGGGACATGATCGATCAGGGACTCGAAAAGACCAACGACGAAGGCGAAACGTACTTTGCGTATGGTGGTGACTACGGAGACGTCCCCAACGACGGTAACTTTTGCATCAACGGCGTTTTCGCGGCCGACCGGACACCGAACCCTCACGCGTGGGAATGCAAACACGTGTTTCAGCCGGTTGTTTTTGAGCCCGCTGGTTCCGATGGGGCGAAGGTGAAGGTTACGAACCGTTTTTGCTTCGCCGACCTTAGCGGGTACGAAGTCCGGTGGGCAGTTCTGCGCGAGGGCGTACAGGTCGAGGCGGGAACGATGGCCGGGATTCGTTTAGCGGCTGGGGAATCGGACGAGATCGCGATCCCGTTTGCGAAATCGAGTGTTTCGGATGACGCGGAATGTTGGCTGCGGATGAGCGTTCATGAAACGCGAGACCGGCCGTGGTGTGAGCGTGGTTTTGAAATCGCATCCGATCAGATCGCGTTGAACTCACCGGCACGTTCGGAGCACGCGTCGTCGGAAGACGGTAGCGACCTTCGCGTCAACGAGTCCGACGATGAGGCGGTCGTGTCGGGGGATGGCTTTTCCGTAACGGTGTCAAAGCGAACGGGGTTTGTGGAGTCGTACGTTGTCGAGGGAACCGAGCGGTTGGCAGGGCCGATGCATCCGAACTTTTCACGGCCTCCGACGGACAACGATTCGAAGGCAGCCAGTTCGGGTGATTTCCGCAAGTCGCAACAGGTGTGGAAGGGGCTCGAGAAGAAGTTGCAGATCGATTCGTTTGACGTAGAAAAGGGGGCGGATGTTGTTGTTAGCGTCGTGCAAAGTCATGGTCAGAAGATCGAGCTAGCGACAACGTACACGGTCAGTCGTTCGGGCAAGTTATCGGTGACGATGAAGCTCGACGCGGATGAGTCGTTGCCCAATCTGATTCGGTTTGGGATGACGATGGAAGTGCCTTCGTCGTACACGCAGACAACCTACTACGGACGCGGTCCGTTTGAGAATTATGAGGACCGTCGCCGGGCCGCCTTTGTCGGGCGTTATGAGTCCGAGACGCATGAGATGTTTGAGAACTACGTGATGCCGCAGGAAAACGGCAACCGTACTGACACGCGTTGGCTGATGTTGGCGTCGGGTGACGGAACGTCGGGGCTGCGTGTGAGCGGTTCGCCGGTGTTTCATTTTTCGGTTTGGCCTTATAGTGCCGATGCGATCGCTGCGGCAAAACATCCCTATGAGTTGACCGAACACGGGTTCTTCACTCTTAATATTGATCGGTTGCAGCTCGGACTCGGGGGCACGTTGTCTCATACGTTGCCCCAGTACGTCCCGAAGGCGGGCGAGTATGAGTTTGAGTTCGCGATCGAGCCGATGGATGATTGATGGTTTTTACCGATATGCGGATGCGTTTGTTGATTTTGGTTTGCTTTATCTGAAGTCGGGCGCCTCCGGCTACGTTAGTGGAAGCGTTTCGTTTTCGCTGATTCCCTCCTGTTCCTTTCCCACCTTGAATGAAGGCGTCCCCCCATGAAACGTCTTGTCCGCGTGCGCGTTCGTTGCGTGCTGTTTAGTTGTGTTGTTTCGTTGTTTTTGCAATCTGGTTTGTCCGCGGGCGGATTGCCGGAGGGCTATCCTGCGTCGCAGCGACGGAAAGTTGTTCTGACTCCACATTGGAAGTTTCATCGTGGCGATCCCGACGCGAGTTTCTACGGAAGCGACGTCGATGACTCGCGGTGGGAAGAAGTTAGCGTTCCGCATACGCTGAAGCTGACCGATGTGAATTTGGATGGCTGCGACGATAGCAAGTTCCAGGAGACGTTTCACCGAACGGTGGGATGGTACCGCCGAGTCATCGAGGTATCAGAGAACCCGACGAAGGTGTTTTTGGAGTTCGAGGGTGCTCATCAGGTCACGGATCTCTGGGTGAACGGCGAACACGTTGGTCAGCATGCGATCGGGGGCTACACGCCGTTTCATTTCGATATTACATCGTTTGTTAGTGCTGGCGAAAATCAGATCGCGTTGCGGGTGGACAATCGGAAACGCGACGACACGCCTCCCGATCCGGGGCCGTATGACTATGTCAAATTCAGCGGTCTGTATCGTGATGTCTACTTGGTTGAGACCGGTGGGCTGCGGGTGACGTTTGCGTGGGAAGATTTCTATGCCGGTGTTTCGGTGACAACGCCGACGGTCGATCCGCTGAACGGGAACGCCACGATCGCGGTCCGAACGACGGTTCGAAACGAGAGCGAGGAAAGAAAAGACTGCCGTGTTTTGACTCGGGTTGTGGACGGTGACGGCGTCGTGGTGATGCGGATGGCGGATACGCAGTCAATTCCTGCCGGCGAGGATCGCACGTTCAATCAATGCGGTGGTATCGACGAGGATTTGCATCTGTGGTCGTGCGATGACCCGTATCTCTACCGCGTCAATACGACGGTGTGGGACAATGATGACGTGATCGATTGTGTGGAAAATCCGCTCGGTGTTCGTTCATTGGCGTTGAGTAAAGAGCACGGCGTGTTGCTCAATGGCGAACCGGTGGATCTGTTTGGTTCGAACCGGCATCAGCATTATGCGTTCATCGGGGACGCAATGCCGAATTCGTTGCACTACAAAGACGTTTTGCAACTCAAACAGAAGGGCATGAACATCATCCGCACGGCGCATTACCCGCAGGACGATGCGCTTCTCGACGCGTGTGATCGCCTCGGGGTGCTGGTTTACGAAGAGGCTCCCACGTGGATTGGGATCGGCAATGATGCGTGGTTTGACAATCTCGAGCGGGCGGCGCGTCGCATGGTTCGGAATCATCGGAACCATCCATCGATCATCATTTGGGGAGCGGGGATCAACCACCGCGGTGCGGTTCCTCGCCTTCACTACGCGATCAAACAAGAAGACCCGACTCGATGGACGGCGTCGAACAACTCGGCGTGGACGGGTGAGCAGAATTCGGGCGTCTGTGATCTGTTCACCAACATGGACTATCGCGGAGTGGACGATTGGACGGGGGAGGAATACTTGTTGGCGATGGAGGGCAAGCTGACTCCGGAGAGCATCGCGTTGTACGGAGGAGATCCGTTGCGACTCGGTTTGATTCACTGGACCGCGCACGCGTACTACACGTTCCATCCGACCAACAAGTCCGACAACCGGATGCGTAGCGGGATGATGGACGGGTTTCGCAACGCGGCGTTACCGGAAGACGAGTCGTATGGCGAACCGGTCGCCATGCGGATCGATGTTGACATGGAAGGTCGCGAGTTGACGGCCGATGGCAATGATATCGTGTTGGCGTATACGCGGTTTGTTGACAAAGACGGCAAACTCGTTCCGGGACCGGATGTCGATGTGCGTTACGTCGTCGATGGCCCTGGAGAGATTGTTGGCGAAGGAGAGATTGATGGGGCCAATCCCGCACCGGTCTCGCGAGGAGCCGCGCCGGTGTTGATTCGTGCGGGTTTGACCGCAGGTGAAATCCATATCACCGCGGAGTGCGAGGGATTTGATACGGTCGAAGCAACGCTCGCGAGTGTCCCGTTCAACCCGGATCGCATCGAAACGCAGGCCCGCGCGATCTATGATTTGCGCCGCTTGCATGTTGACATGGGCGGTGAAGGCCAGCTCGTGCAATTCGGTTGGCAATCATGGGTCGGTGAAAACAACCAGCCGGCCACGTTCGAGGCTGATTTTCTCGGTGGTATGCGTGCGACACTGAAGCCGGCATCGGACGGGGGGATCACACGGTGGCTCGGCGAGATGAACGTCAAGGGACGTAACGGTTTCGTCATGGGCGAAGGTGTTTGTGTGATCGATCCGGAGGGGTTTGCGTTGGAGCTGAGCGGTTTGCCCGAGGGGCGTTATGAATTGACGACCTATCATCACGCACCCGTGTCGAACACCAACTCGATGGATCCGAATCGCGAGCGTCTGAAGACGTTGAAGATTCATCAGATCCCGGTCGCCTCCGTCGTGGACGTGACGACCGAGATGGGGAGCACGAAGGTGACAGTGAGCACGGGCAAACAGGTTCCTGATGAGGGGCCCGGCAAAGCGGTTGTGGCTTTCGAGGTGGACGACTCGTCGCCGGTGGAATTTCGATTCCGAGACGCCGATGGCGAGCGAGGCGTGTGGCTCAATGGATTCGAGTTGCGTCAGGCTCGGTAAGGTCGCACGCTTTTCGAAGCGGAAGTGTGGTGGGGGATCGTGGAGGGTTCGCGAGCCGGGGGCAGTCGGTTTGCGGATGGGGCGGAGCCTGCGATCGGCGTTTTCTACAACGGGGATGCAAGTCCCGTAAAGTTGGTGATTCCGGGTTGGGAAGCGGCAAAGCTGCTTGACTGCTAAATGTTAACAATCTACAGTCGGCGTTCCGCAGACCGCGATTGTTCGATGTTTTTGATCGGTCGCTGACGTTCTGTGGATACTTCCCGCCGAATCCCACCTCGAGACTAGCCCATGCGTGCCGCTGCTTTGCTTTTCGCTGTGATGCTCCTTTTTGCTCTCGGTTCGCCGTACTGCCTTGCACTGAGCGAACCGGACGGGAATGCGGGTTCGACGGGGGCGACTGGAACGGGTGCGTCGACGGAAATGGAGACGTCGACTGAAGCGGGGAGCTCGGAGGTTGAATCGGAAACGGAGTCGAGTGCTTTCGATGAGTTGGTTAGCAAGTTGCGGCAGGGTGGAATTGTCGTCGTGCTGCAGATTCTGTTGTCGATCGTCGGGGTGTCGGTCGCGTTGGAGCGGTTTGTTCATCTTCGCGGCAAATCGTTGGTACCGCCGAAGTTGGTTGAAGAGGCGGATCGGTTGTGGCATGAGGGACGGTACGACGAGTTGGTCGACAAGGCGGGCCGGAACGGCAGTTTGTTGGGGCTCGTGATCGAGGAGGTCGTTCGGCATCGCAACGCTGGCTATCAGGTGGTTTCTCAGTTGGCCGGTGACGTGGCGGCTCGCGAGATTCGCCGACATCTGCAGCGGTTGTTTCCGATCGCTTTGGTGGCAACGCTCGAACCGTTGCTCGGATTGCTCGGCACGATGTTGGGGATGATTGGTGCGTTTGAAACGGTGGCGGTCGCCGGATCGATGGGCGACGCTTCGATTCTCGCGGACGACATTGCCAAGGCGCTCGTGACGACGGCCGTCGGTTTGATCATCGCGATTCCGGCGGTGTTTGTTTATCAATGTCTCAAGAGCCAGATCGGGTTTGGGAGTGCGGCATTGGACCAGGCGGCGAGCGGGTTGATAAGCGATTGGTTCTTGCTGCCTGAACAGGGGGACGACGCAGCGGTGGTTTCATCGGGTTCACAAGAAGCGATCCGGGAAAGCGGTGCGGCCGATCTCGCGGTGGGCACGGAACAGGAAATGGAGACGACAGCGTGAGAACCGAAATCGTCGAAGAAGAATCGGTGGAACCGCAGATGGCTCCGCTGATCGATTGTGTGTTCCTTTTGTTGATCTTTTTCCTCGTTGCGACGACGTTGAAGAAGCTCGAACGAGAGTTGCCGGTTGAATTGCCACCGGCAACACAGGCGGTCGAGGTCGCGGTGGCTCCGGACACGTTAGTGATTTCGATTGATGTGACGGGCCAGACGTATGTTGACGGGAACATGGCGACGCCGGGCGTGTTGATGCGACAGCTCGACCGGGTCGCGGCGGAAGAGCGGGACCGGCCGGTTCAGATTGATGCGGATCGCCGGACCCCGTTCGAACACGTTGTGAAAGTGTTAGAAGCATTGAATCTGCGGTCGTTGTCGAACGTGTCGGTGCATGTCGCCGACAAACTGTAGTGGTGCGATGACAAGGGCCTCGTGGCCGTAAATGTCCAACGCAGGGTAGATCGTGAAAATTTTCCCGCTTTTTTGACTGGGTATGACGTTATGGTTTCCGCCGCATCACGTTCTCGAAAACCCGCCGGTCGATCTCGTTGGTTGGCCGGATCGTTGATCGTGCACGTGGGCTTTTTTTTGTTGGTGTTGATGCTGTTGAAACCCAACGCCGCCACGGAATCGGTGGCGAAAGCGGCGCCGAGCGTGACCAGCAGCGACCGACTCGAGGAGTTGAGCGAAAAGGTTCGCGAGATTCATCAACGGCATTTAATGGACGTGATCGAATCGCTCGAAGAGACGCTCGACTCGATGGATCAGCTCGAGCAAGAACGAATCGAGCAACTGCGAGAGGCGTATCCGGAGGCGGTGGATTCGGCGTCGGATGATATCGAGACGGCACACGCGAAGGCGATTGCGGCGCAGCAGCGAGCGATGTCCGACCTCGAGGGTGCAATGAATGCCGCCGAATCGGGCGACAGAGACTCGGCCATCGAGGCTCGCACGCGAGCGATCGAAGAACAGGCGTCGGCCGAGGATGCCATTTCGCAAATGGCGGCGGCGATGTCGATCGCGGGGCGGTCGATGGGTATGCTCGACGAGGTGGCTCAGTTGCAGATCGATGCGAGCCAAGCGTTGGCAGAGTCGCAGGCGAAGGAACGCGAAGCCGCGAGCGTGCAGGCAGAAATTGATCGTCATGCCAACCGTCGGAAGCATCATGAGCAAACGATGCAACGAATCGAAATGGACATGGCAAAGATCAAAGATCACCGAGAAACACGCAGCCGAGAATTGGAGTCTGCATCGAAGGCGGTGGAAGACGCCGAACAAAAACACCAGGAGGAAGTGGCGGCGGTAGCCGAGGCGGAGCGGGCGTCGAAGGATGCGGACCGAGCCCGATCAGACGCGCAAAGAGATATCGCCGAGGCACAGCACGCAGTACGCGAAGCCAGGAACAAAAAGGACCAGGCAACCATTTCTGAGGCAAACGAGCGACTCGGCGAAGCGAGGAAACGCGACAAGGAAAGTTCCCGCGAGCAACAGCAGGCTCGACAAAACGTGCAGAAGCAGAGGCAACGGGTTAACCAAGCACAGCACGCGATCAACCAAGCCAAACACAAAGTCGCGACGGCGGAACACCATTTGAAAACACTCGCCACGCAATTGGCGAGGATTGAAGGACAGAGGCAATCAGCCGAGAAAAATTTGGAAGCGGAAGACGCCGAGTTTGCGCCGCAGCGCCGCCAAATCGAGGAGGCGCGGGCAGCGGCAACGGAACTGATGGCGACGGCCAAGTCGGCTCAACAGAAGGCGCTTTCACGGATGGAAACGATCGACCTGCAGGCCGCAACGAACGAGGGAATGCCGCAGGGTCCATCAACGCCGCAAGAGGCGTTCGAACGTGCTCGCGAACTCGAGCAATTGATTGCGAAAAAGTTCAAAGAGTTCCGTTCGGCGGATTTGGCTCTTGTTCAATCGCTCGAACCGAGTGAGGCGAGGAAGTTGGTTAGCGTGCCGCTGCCGGAGCGTCCGAAGTTTGATGTCGAGGCTCTCGATCGTTCGGCGAGGACTCAAGAGTCGATGCGTCGCCAGCTCGAAACGCTCGGCACGGCGGAACGTCAGGCCGAAAACATGGCCGAGTTCGCACACGCGTTGCTCGCTCGAGCAAAAGGTCTCGAGCAAGAGGGGCTGCAGATCACGTTGGCGGAGCGGCGAGAGTCGGCGGCGCAGGAACGTTCCCAATCCGCCGAAGACGACGGTGGTGCGGTCAGCGACATGACGTCGTTGATGGCGAAACGAAGCAACCGGCAGAAGGGCCCAGACAGTGATGGCGAGCCGGGCGGGACGACCGATAGCACGCCGTCGGAATCGTTTACGGTGGTTGAGGAGAAGGCCGTCAGTGCACCGCCGCCTCCGCGTGATTTTGCGTCGGCGATCCCTGCGCGGCGGTTCGCAGCGGAGGGTGGAGCACCGTCGAAAGGTTGGACGTTTGTGGACTCGTGGTATTTGATCGGCCCGTTTGACAACACCAATCGTGCGAACATTCACAAACAGTTCCCTCCCGAAAGCATGGTCGATCTCGATGCGGAGTATCGGACTCGGGCGTCCGTGAATCCTGTTCAGTGGCGTTTCTACCAATCGACATCGCCGAAGATTGAGCCGCGGCATCTTCAAGGCGAATACGTGATCTACTACGCGTGGACGCAGTTGCATTTTGACGAGCCGACGGATGTTTGGATCGCGGTCGGTAGCGACGACCGTTCCGATTTGTGGATCAACGATGTTCGGGTCTGGTCGAGCAGCGATGTGCTCAAGGCATGGAAGATTGATGAAGGACTGCGCCGCGTCCGTTTCCAGTCCGGGTACAACAAGGTGCTCTACCGGATCGAGAACGGGAACGGGCCCTGGGCGTTTAGCATGTGTTTGAACTTGGACAGTCAAACGCGGGTCGAACGGTAAAGGTTCGTGCCGGGGGGTGGTAGAAGGATGTTTGAGATTCAAACCCGTAGCGAATGTCGCAGAGACAATCGGTCTTTCGCGGGATGTCGCCGCAATGTTCCTGAAGCTCTGTAAAGTCGCCGAGCACTCCGTGCTCGGTTAAAGGGATGTTCCGATCACGGAGTGCTCGGCGACTGACATTAAATCAACAAACCGTTGGTGAGTGTCGCTACCTGGGGAGTTGGCGTTGCCCGGGAACTACGCGTTGGTGCGAAAGCGTTTGCGGTAGGCTCGCGGTGTTTGTTTGCGGTGTTGTTGGAAGCGGCGGTTAAAGTTGGATAGGTTTTGAAACCCTGACTGTTGGCTGATCGAGAGGATTGAGTCGTCGGTTTCGGTCAACAAACGACACGCGAAGCCGATTCGCAGTTCATTGATGTATGCCGAGACGGTACGACCGGTTGAGTGTTTGAAGAATCGGCTGAACGCGGAAGGGTTCATTTCGGCGAGATCGGCGAGGTCGCTGTGCGAGAGTTCCGCGTCGGTGAGGTGATGGGTGATGTAGTCGCAGACGATTTGAATCCGCGTTTCGACTTGTTTGTTATTGGTGGTTCGATAGAGCGGCGAGGCGAGCGGTTCGGCGTCGTCCTGTTGCGACAGATCACTGAGGATCGATAGCAGTTCGACCAAACGCGCGGCGCCGGTGCGCGAGATCAGTTCGGCCATTTTCTCGCCGATCGGTCGGGCGACGTTTGGCGGGAACCACAACCCGCGACTGGATCGTTGCAGGAGATTGCGGACGTCGACCATTTCGCCGAGGTCAAAGAAACCTTCGCCGAGAAAGTTGGGATGGAACTGCACGACGACGGCGGAGTGAAGGTCGTAGGTCTGGCCGCGATACTCGTCCGATGCCCAGGTGTGTGGCAGTTCTGAACCGACTAAGACCAACTCGTGGTCGGTGAAACTGCCGATGTGGTCGCCGACCATCCGAGATCCGACCCCGGCGGGGATGTAGTTGAGCTCGACCTCGGGGTGACGATGCCACTTCACCGGCGAACGCAGTTCTTCTCGGTTGAAGCAACGGAATGACTGTCCCTTTTCCGGGACGAGTTTTTCGAAAGAGGCTTTCATGCGCGGCGGTGTCTGTCGGCGAAACGTCGATGTCTCGAGATCGATTTCGAGGTGAACGCGGTATGCCGATGTGTGAACGAGCGGTGGAATGGATCTCGACGTCAGGCAGCGGCAGAAGACTGCGTGTCGTGCGAAAAGCGCGAGTTAAGGTGCAATATGCGCACGCCGTTTGACAGAATCGATGACCCGCGCAAATAAAATACCACAAAAAGGTAAACACCGTGAAGAAATCTTCGCGTGAGGTTTGCAAAATGCTGAGCGTTGTCCCCCGGTTACGGTCACCCATCTATACCGCGAGAGTTGACGGAAACATGCTGAAGCGACCTACAGAACCCAGCCACCGAGTCGCGCTCGCCTTGATGGCGCACCCCGACGATGCCGAAATCTCCTGCGGCGGGACGTTGATCCGGCTGCGTCAGGCGGGGTGGGAAGTCCACATCGCCACGGTCACGTCGGGCGACTGTGGATCGCAAGAATACGGTCCGGAAGAGACCGCAAAGATCCGTCGCGAAGAAGGCGTACGTGCGGCGCACATGATCGGCGCGACCTTTCATACGCTCGGTGAACCGGACGGGCGGTTGGTTTATGACCGGCAGTCGCTGCAGAAGACGATTGATCTGTTTCGCCGGATTGCTCCTTCGCTCGTGATCACGATGCCTCTGTCGGATTATCACGCCGACCACGAGATCACCGGTCAACTCGGCCGCGCCGCATCGTTTGTTTATGCGGCACCGAATGCATCGACTGAACCGCTGCTCGAAGGTTCTTCGGTGCCACACCTCTATTACACCGACGGTCATGGCGGAACCGATCGACTCGGGGATTGCGTTGAGCCGTCTACCTACGTTGACATCAGCGAGCAGATCGACGGCAAGATCGAGATGCTGGCATGTCATGCGTCGCAATCGGAATGGTTGCGATCGCACAACGGAATCAGTGAATACCTGTCGGCAACGCGCGAACACAGTGTCGCTCGGGGCGAGGATGTGCACGTCGCGGCGGCGGAGGCGTTTGTGCAACATCGCGGACACGGTCACCCGAACAACGATTTACTCTCGGAGTTGTTTCCGCTCGCTGAGCGGAGCGACGCATCGAAATCCGTTCTACAAGCGAGTTAGTGATGAAGAGCATTTTAGATCAATCCGGTCCCGTGGACGATGTCGCGTCGGCCAAGGTGCGTCTTCCGGTGGCCCGGTTCCGCGATGCGTCGGAAGCGAGCAAACGTGTCGCTCGTGAGATTGCTCAATTGATTCGACAGCGTGCGTCGGAGAACCGTCGGTGTGTGTTGGGCCTGGCGACCGGATCGACTCCGGTTCGTGTCTACCGCGAGTTGGTACGGATGCATCGCGAGGAGAACCTGTCGTTTTTCAACGTCGTGACCTTTAACCTCGACGAGTATTTCCCGATCAAACCGGAGTCGCCGCAGAGTTATCACCGGTTCATGAACGAGAATCTGTTCAATCATGTCGATATCATTCGCAGCAACGTGCACATTCCCAGCGGCACGATTCCTCTCGAAAACGTTTCCGGTTATTGTCGCGATTACGAGGACTTGATCCTCCGATCCGGTGGTATCGATTTGCAGTTGTTGGGCATCGGACGAACCGGTCACATTGGTTTCAACGAACCAGGTTCGACGCGCGATACACTGACTCGGATGGTACGTCTCGATTCACTCACACGGAAAGATGCGGCGAAGGATTTCGGTGATCTCGATCGTGTGCCTTTGCTCGCGATTACGATGGGGGTCGACACGATCATGCAATCGAAGAGAATCCGGTTGCTCGCGTTCGGCGAGCACAAAGCACGCATCGTGCAAAAGGCGCTTCAAAATCGGATGAGCTCGACGTTGCCGGCATCGTACCTGCGTCAGCATCCTGATATGCAGTACCTCGTCGACGGTGCGGCGGCTAGCTGTCTTCCCCCTTCAATCTTTGGAACACCTCTGCAATGAACGAACTTGCTCAGCCTTCTCCTATGAAACAAGTTCGGATCTTGTGCGTCGGCGCGGGGAACATGGGACGTTCCCACGCGTTGGCGTATCAAAACATTGACGGTTTTGAAATCGTTGGCATATGCACCCGTTCGAAGGAGTCGGGCGCGAAACTGAACGAGCAACTCGGCAGCGACTATCCGACATTTCAGGATTTTGACACGGCGTTGCGAGAGTCGAAACCGGACGCGGTTTGTGTTTCGACATGGCCGGACACGCATGCTCGATTCGTGACGAGTGCGTTGGACGCGGGGTGTCACGTTTTCGTTGAAAAGCCGTTGGCGGATTCCGTGGAAGCGGCTGAAGAGATCGTCGCCAAAGCGTTGTCGACGGATCGGAAAGTGGTCGTGGGGTACATTCTCCGTCATCACCCGAGTTGGATGCGATTTATCGACGTCGCCAAGACGTTGGGCAAGCCGTTGGTGATGCGGATGAATTTGAACCAGTCATCGTCCGGGGCGGCATGGGAGACTCACAAACGTTTGATGTCGACGGTTTCACCGATCGTGGATTGCGGTGTGCATTATGTTGACGTGATGTGCCAGATGACCGGTGCCAAGCCGGTTCGCGTTTCCGGGATTGGTGCTCGGTTGAGCGATGAGTTGCCCGAGGGCATGGTCAATTACGGCCAATTGCAAGTGACGTTCGACGACGGGTCGGTCGGTTGGTATGAAGCCGGTTGGGGGCCGATGATGAGCGAAACGGCGTTCTTCATCAAAGACGTTGTGGGGCCGAGTGGTGCGGTATCGATCGTCGCCGAGACGGCTTCGTCGGCCGGCCAGAGCGACAACGTGGACGCGCACACGAAGACGGAAAGCATCCGGGTGCATCACAGCGAATTGGCGAGCGATGGCAGTTTTGCGAAAGCCGACGAGTGGATCCATCTCGAGGACGAACCGGACCATGATGGGCTGTGTTTACGCGAGCAGCAGTTTTTCTATGACGCGATCGTGAAAGGCGGAGACCTCACCGATCACCTTCAGGACGCGGTGAATTCGATGAAGATTGTCGCGGCCGCGGATGAGTCGTTCCGGACCGGGAAAACCGTCGAGTTGTAGGCAAATGGCCGGGCCGTTGGCACTGTTGTTTTTCTTGGGAGGCGGTGGACCCTGGCCGTTGGCCTGGGTTAGGTAGAAGGTTGGCCCTTTGGGCCGTGGTGAGTGTGGGCCGTGGTGT
>JBICHZ010000047.1:0-5731 GCA_043101355.1 Rhodopirellula sp. JB044 | reverse complement strand
CGCACGATTGTCGCACCGGTAACGAATCGGTACGGACGCTGAGCGCATTCCGACTCATCCTCCTCGGAATACCAGAGTCGGCAACCGAACAGCAAAGTGCAACCGCAGTGTTCACCATCCCAGAAGACGGCTCCATTCTTTCACAAGTGACCGGCATGTGGAGACCCAACGGATTATTGGCAATGCGTTGAAATCAAAGATGACGGCTTCACGCCGTTGCGAGAGCAGCCAAAACTTAGGGCGATTGGCGGCCCTATAATGACCTTGGCGATTTTCGTTGCTCCGAAACGAAGTCGTGTCAGAACGTTAAAAGCGATATCGCAACGTACCTTCGATCAAAATCGCTTCGCCAGGTTCCGTTGGGGAATCGACGTAGGTGTAGCCCGGTTCGTTGGTTCGGTTGTGGTATTCGGTGCGGCGGTGCGAGACCTCAACTCCTGTCGTGAGGTTCTTATTGAAGTCGTAGAAAAGGTTTGCGTAGATCGCTTGGTTTTTCGTCCGACCGATCAAACTGTCCTTGTCATTCGGGTCGTCGATTGAGCATCCGACGTGCGTGCGGACTTTGTTGCTGCAACGGTATTCGACTTCGCACCAACCGCCGACCGAACGAATGGGGACACGCAAACATGGGCAGACTCCTTGTCCCGCGCCACCGAGGAGATTGCTGAGGTTGGATCCCATGAAGAACTCGCCTTGGCAACTGAGTCGCTGCGTCAACGGAAGAACCGCGTCGACGTTCGCGGACCAGGTTCGGATCCGAACATCATCTTCCGGACCGAGTGCGGGGTTGGCGGCGTGTCCCTGGGTGAAGTCGAATCCGGTGTCGCCGATGTGACCGGACGTCCCGATAGCTAGCGTTTTCCCGCCGGCTTGTACCTCGGTGCACGCGATGGCAGCGCGGGCCTGGATCATTGGCCAATTGCCCGTTTCGCGATTCACACCAACCGCACTGGAACCGGATGCAAAGTCCTGAATCACGTTTTGTGCGAGGGCCGCTTGAATCGTCAGAGATGTGGATTCACCGAGCGAAAGGTAACGTTCGAGTCGCAACTGATTTCGACGAAAGCCGATGTTTCCGGCTGTCCATAACACGGGGAAACTGACCGTGTTTGGAAGCAGTGGGGAAACCACGTCCCAAGTTTGCCCGATCAACAGTCGCGCGTTTTCGTTTCTGGCCTCCCAGTAGACATGACGCAGGCGGACGTCGGGTTGGTTATCGGTGGTGAAGTTGCCGAGAAAGTCGACTTCGAATTTCGCAGCACTCTCAAACCCACCCCAAACGTCGATGGACGGACCGATCACATCGAGCCCGATGCGGCTCCGCCGGGCATCCAACTCAAATGCGGACTCGCCTTGCGTCTCTTCAGAATCGATCCACAAAGTAAACCGTCCCGGAACCGTGCGGCTCGATGCATAGGTCATGTCCGACCATACCGTTCCGTACGGACGGAACTCGAACGCCCCAACCGAAAAATGGGAACGCTTTGGCTTTGGCTCAACGACGAAGCTCGCTAGCTGAACTTGCTCGTCGATACTCTGAGGTTCCGGCAGCGTGATATCGTCCCCGATGGTGTCGAAACTCTCCAGATTCGCAGCATCAAACTCACAAAACGCCGCCGTTTCGGTGCAAATGGGTGAGGGCTCGCGTTCTGATAACCCCAACTCACCAAAAGGCGAATGGTCCGGCGAAGCGGTCTCCATCAAGGCGTTGCCAAAGTCGCCCTGGGCATCGCGTCCTATTAACATGCCAACAACGATAAGGACCACAGTGACGTGAGTTCGAAACAAACAGTCACACCGTTTCTCGGCAAATTCTTTGCGGTTCATCGCTAGGTCGATTGCGTCACGCGAGTGATTGCCGTTGTTTTCAGGCGAATCGGTTCAGCGACCGACACACCGCGTTTGCACAAGATCCTCAACGGCGGCTTCATTGCAGCTTTTGTACAGTTCTTCGGCGATCACGATCCATTCAATCGGAAATTACGTGAAAGGCAACACGCTTTTCCTAACCAGCAAACTCGATGACTTGGCGTGATAGAGAGTCACCGCAGTATGCTCGGCGAAGTCGGCGAGAGACGCCGAGAAGCTGCACCTCAATTCGGGCGACGGTCCATCCCATCGGCCGAAGCACAGAACGCGCCGACCTCGTATGGACGTCAACATTCGAGACCGAAAGCGATGAAAAAGAACCTATCCGAAAACTCATCAGCCGATTGGCGTTAGCCGCGGTTGAGACGAGACAACCGTTGCCAACGCCCGCCGGCCATTCACATCACTGAGTTTCTTCGGATAGGTTCGATGTTGATCGCAGATCATTTAGTGAAGGTTCCAAAGCGACGCTTTGTGGCCCCACCTCGCAAGCTTAAGCGAGTTGTTTCTCCCGCCATTCCGAGAGGCTGGTAACGGTATCGTCTTCTCGGTTGCCCTGTGGCAATGAGTGTGCGAAGAAGCTCAGCGGATCTTCCATGTCAGCGATCGAGTCAACGACGACATCGGGGCCAAACGCATATTGATCAAGGTCCTCCCGCTTGGTTGTTCCCGTAAGCGTGAGAACGGTGCGATATCCCATTTGGACACCACCGAGGATATCCGTGTCCATCGTGTCACCGACCATGACGGTTTGCGAGGTGGCGAGTCCGAGCTCTTTACGGGCCGCTCGCATCATGATGGGACTCGGTTTGCCAACACCAAATGCTTTGATGCCGGTAACCGCTTCGAGGTAGGCGACCGTTGCTCCACAACCAGGCCGGGTGCCGTTGATCGTCGGGCAGTTGGGGTCCAAGTTGGTTGCGATGAGTTTGGCACCATCCATGATCATGTTCACCGCACGTTCGAGAACATCGAGCGTAATGGTGCGTCCTTCCCCGACAACCACGAAATCGGGGGAGTGGTCCACGATGGAGTATCCGTTGCGGTGCAAGGCATGAAGAAGACCGCCTTCTCCAATGACGTATGCGGTTCCCTGAGGTTTACGTGCGGCCAAATACTGCGCCGTTGCGATCGCACAGGTAAAGATATGTTTCTCGCCCACCTGGATGCCCATGCGTTCGAGTTTCGTCGCCACGTCACGACGTGTGCGTTGGCTATTATTCGTTAGAAACATAAACGGAATGCGTTCACGTTTGAGCGCTGCGATGAAACGATCTGCTCCGGGAATCAATTGACTCCCTCGGTAGATCACACCGTCCATGTCAATCAACAGTCCTGTCTGCATTTGTGTCCCTTTAGTCTTCGATTGGGAGTTTGTTTTGCGAGCATTTCTCCTGCTGACTCAATTGGTACTACCTGCGGGAGTCTTTGCTCGTTCGGGTTACGATCACCATCAGGCAATCGTCTCGAGCGCAGTATTGCGGTGCGAGAATACGCGTCAACCAAGAAACAGCAACGTGGCGCAAAGCCCAACACTGTTTTATGTGTAGGGTAAAAAACTGACCGAACCAACAAAGTATTTCTCGATAAAAGTACTCTCTCTCAAAGCGACTGTTTGCGTTCATTCCACGGGTGGCCCCCATACGAGGTCCATGCGATTAGCGTCCCCGAAAAGGGAACAGTGAACTTTTTACAATGCGAAATGAGGACACTGTGCGCAAGTCGCATCATGCGGTTGCTGTTCGGCAAATACGGCGTCATTGAAACGTCGGTTAGTTGCGGAGGGCGGATGATGGCAGATGGAGTTGAGACCGGATGCCGTCAGTCACCCAGACGGGATCAGTGAAGTTCGCAGTCGAACCATTTGGGAAAAGAATCAGCCCCTGGTCAGGCGGGCAGTCAACGATGACAACCAGAATTGGAATTTGGGGTGCGGAACAACTCCGTGAGGGCGCCTCATCAGCCAACAGCCGTCAGCAAAACGCAGACGCCTCATGCGTCGGAGGACAGCCTCCTCACCCGCCTCGATTTTTGACATCCCGAGTTGACACCGCTCAACACTTTCATAATTATAGAAATATCGAATTTTGCACGCGGTGCTTTTTCGAGGTGATTTTGGTTGCGTTGACATGTTCGGCCGGGGGTTCCCGGTAGGCCTGCGCAGGACTCTGGAACGGCCCGAACCGGGCATGCTGCTGCCCTCACCCAAAAACGCTCCGGTGCGATTGATTGATCTGTTTCGCGATATTTGTCTCTCAACGTAGGTGGAATGATGAACCATGGGATGAAGGTTTCGGGTTGGGGGTTGGCCGTTTGCAGTTTGGTTGCTCTTGGTGGTTTGGCCGGCTGTGACGCGCCCAGCGCTAATGAAGACGTGATGACAATCCGCGGAGCGGGATCGACCTTTGCCGCTCCAATCATCAAACGATGGGCCGAGGAGTATCGCAGTGTTCATCCGGAGGTGGTGATCAAATACGAAGCGACCGGAAGCGGGGATGGAGAGAAGCGTTTTCGCGATTTCAATGTCGACTTTGCTGGAACCGATGCCGGGCTGAACCCGGGCGAGCTATCGGCGATCGACGGTGGTGCGTTGCAGGTGCCCATGACGGCCGGCATCATTGTGTTGGCGTACAATCGCGAAGGGCTTCCCGCCGACCTGAAGTTACCTCGCGAAGTTTATGTCGACGCGTTTCTCGGCAAAGGGACACGCTGGGACGACGCGCGAATCGTCGAAGCGAATCCGGGCAAAACGCTTCCGAGCGAGCCGATCAACATTGTCACACGGCTCGATAGCAGCGGTACCACGTTCGCGTTCACCAACCACCTCGCGGCCATTAGTGATGAATGGGCAGACCGGTTCGGTAGCAGCAATGCGACATCCGACGCGGATCGCGGCGTAAAAATTCTCGATTGGCCAGGGAAAGCGATGAAAGCATCCGGCAACTCCGGAGTCGCGGGGCGCGTCAAGCAAACGCTGTATTCGCTCGGCTACGTTCAGTACGGCGCCGCGAGGGCGGTCGACCTCGCGATGGCGTCGATCGAAAACCAGGCGGGGAACTATGTTTCGCCTTCGGGTGCGAGCGGCCTCGAAGCGTTGATGAACGTGGAGTTGCAGGAGAACGAGGTGGCGTACGTTCCCGATCCGTCCGGCGAACGCTCCTATCCGATCATCACCTACACCTGGATGCTCGTTCGCAAAAGTTACCCCGGCGCTGCGAAGACCGACGTGGTGAAATCGTTCGCGAAATGGTGCCTGAGCAAAGGGCAAGAATTCGCTGAAGAGGCGGGCAACGTTCGCTTGGCACCGCAGGTCATTGAGAAATCAGAAGCGACGCTCGACGCGATGCAGTTCGCGGGCGATGCGGCGGTAGCCTCTCGATAGCTCGCGTACCTCGGCAAACACTAACCTTATGAAAGCGGTCAGGCCAATCGATGAACTGAACCTCCCGCGGACGTCGGTTCAGTTAGCTGAATTTCCCTGTAATCAAGCCATCGAAATCTGCGACACCGGTTTCCGATTTCAATAGCCTTCTACTGAACGCCGGGACACATCGCCTGCCTCGATCCATTGAGGCAACGTCGCGGAGGTTCGCTTTAGCGAAGTATTATGCGGAAACTCCCTTCTCGTTAAGAAACAGTGAGGCAAGAAAGAACAAACCGTTAAGCCCCAGTGCCGGACTGGTCGATACAAGAGGTAAGAGCGATACGTTCGTGTGAACGCCTAGGGAGAGGCGTTCGGGCGAGATCGGCAGGGGCTACTTCTCATACGGGGATCAAGTTGAGTTTGCTGACCAAAGGACCGCGAGACACAATTCTACAACTTCCCGCCGCGTTTGACCGGGAAAGATTGCTCGGTCGATTG